>NZ_LNBE01000002.1:900000-1142035 GCF_001445655.1 Streptomyces roseifaciens | reverse complement strand
CGCCGCGCCGGCATCTCCTCCTTCGGCGTCAGCGGCACCAACGCCCACACGATCATCGAACAGGCCCCGGCAGCGGAGCCGGCCCCCGTCGCACCGGTCGAGGTCGCCTCGGCGACCGTGCCGTGGGTGCTGTCCGGCAAGTCCGAGGCCGCGCTGCGCGCCCAGGCCGAGCGCCTGCTGTCCCTCACCGCGGCAGACACCGGGCCGTCCCTCACCGACGCCGGCTTCTCCCTGGCCACCACCCGGGCCGCCCTGGAGCACCGCGCCGCCGTGGTCGGAGCCGACCGCGGCCGCATCGCCGAGGGCCTGCGGGCCCTGGCGTCGGGGGCGCCCGCTCCCGGCGTCGTCGTCGGCCGCGCCGACGCCGGCCAGGTCGGCTTCCTCTTCTCCGGGCAGGGCTCCCAGCGGCCCGGCATGGGCCGGGAGCTGTACGAGGCGTTCCCGGTCTTCGCCGAGGCGTACGACCAGGTGTGCGCACACCTCGACCGGCACCTCGACCGGCCGCTGCGGGACGTGGCCTTCGGCGAGAACGGTCACGAGGACGGCGACGCGCTGAACCGCACCGCCTTCACCCAGCCCGCACTCTTCGCGCACGAGGTCGCGATCCACCGCCTGCTGGAGTCGTGGGGCGTACGGCCGGACTACCTGGCCGGTCACTCCGTCGGCGAGATCGCCGCGGCCCACGTGGCCGGGGTCCTGTCGCTCGAGGACGCGGCCACGCTGGTGACGGCCCGCGCCCGGCTGATGCAGGCACTGCCCTCCGGCGGTGCGATGGTGGCCGTGCAGGCCACCGAGGACGAGGTCCTGCCGCTCCTCACCGGCGCGGTGAGCATCGCCGCGGTCAACGGCCCCTCGGCGGTGGTGATCTCCGGTGACGAGGACGCCGTGACGGCCGTCGCCGAGGACTTCGCCCGGCAGGGCCGCAAGACCTCCCGGCTCACCGTGAGCCACGCGTTCCACTCGCCGCTGATGGACCCCATGCTGGAGGACTTCGCCCGCGTCGTCGGCGGACTGCGCTTCGAGAAGCCGGCCGTCCCGGTCGTCTCCAACGTGACCGGCGAGCTCATCGCCGCGTACACGGCGGACTACTGGGTGCGGCACGTCCGCGAGGCCGTGCGCTTCGCCGACGGCATCCGGACCCTCGGCGACCTGGGCGTCACCACCTTCGTGGAGGTCGGCCCCGGCGGCGTGCTCAGCGGCATGGCCCAGGGCTGCCTGGACGGCGCGGTCACCGTTCCCGCAGTACGGGCCGGCGGCCCCGAACCCGAGGCGATCACCGGCGCCGCCGCGCAGCTCCACGTGCACGGCGTCCCCGTCGACTGGCACGCGTTCTTCGCCGGCCGCGGCGCCCGGCGCGCGGACCTGCCGACCTACGCCTTCCAGCACCAGAGGTACTGGCTGGAGACCGCCGCGCCCACCGCCACCGCCCTCGCGGGGACCGACGCCGCGGAGGCGGGGTTCTGGGAGACGGTGGAGCGCGAGGACGCCCAGTCCCTCGCCGCCACCCTCGACCTGCCCGCCGAACAACTGGACGCGGTGCTGCCCCGGCTGTCCGCGTGGCGCCGGCAGCAGCGCCGGGAGTCCGCGGTGGAAGGCTGGTCCTACCGCGCGGCCTGGAAGCCACTGAGCGGTCTCCGGACGCACGAACTGCCGGGCGACTGGCTGTTCCTGGTCATCGAGGAGACCGAGTGGACCGCCGCCGTCGCCGACGGGCTCACCGCCCGCGGGGCCCGGCTGATCCCGGTCGTGGCCGGCCCGGCCGGCGACCGCGGCACGCTGCTGCGGCAGCTCGGCGACGCGGCCGGCAGCACGCCGGTCGACGGCGTGATCTCCCTGCTCGGCACCGACGAGCGGCCCCACCCCGCGCACCCCGCCCTCTCCACCGGCACCGCGCTGACCCTCGCGCTCGTCCAGGCACTGGGCGACGCCGGGATCGACGCCCCGCTGTGGACGCTGACCAGGTCCGCGATGTCCACCGGCCGTTCGGACACGGCGCCGAGCGCCCTCCAGAACGCAGTCTGGGGCCTCGGCCGGGTCGCCGCGCTGGAGCACGCGCAGCGCTGGGGCGGTCTCGTCGACCTCCCGGAGACGATCGACGACCGGATCGCCGGCCGCCTCGCCGCGGTCCTCGGCCAGTCGGCCGAGGACCAGGTCGCGATCCGCGACCGCGGAGTCTTCGGCCGCAGGCTCTCCCACGCCGCCGCCCGCCGGAACGCCCGGGCCGGGCAGCAGTGGTCGCCGCGCGGCACGGTCCTGATCACGGGTGGTACGGGTGCGCTGGGCGGGCACGTCGCCCGCTGGCTCGCCGGTGCCGGCGCCGAACACCTGGTGCTCGCCGGCCGCCGCGGCCTCGACGCCCCCGGCGCTGCCGGTCTCAAGGCCGAACTGGAGGCGGCGGGCGTCCTCGTGACAGTCGCCGCCTGCGACGTCGCCGACCGCGAGGCCCTGGCCGCGCTGCTCGCCGAGCACCCGGTGAACGCCGTCGTCCACACGGCCGGTGTGGATCACCTGGAGCCGCTGGACGCCATGACGCCGGGCGCCTTCGCCGACGTGCTGTCCGCGAAGGCAGCCGGCGCCCTGCACCTCGACGCACTGCTCGCGGGCCGGGAGCTCGACGCCTTCGTGCTCTTCTCCTCCATCGCGGGCGTGTGGGGCAGCGGCCACCAGGCCGCCTACGCTGCGGCCAACGCCCTGCTCGACGGGCTCGCCGAACGACGGCGGGCCCAGGGCCTGACCGCGACCGCCGTGGCCTGGGGCCCGTGGGCCGGCGGCGGCATGGCCGAGAGCGACGGCGCGGACGAACGACTGCGCCGCCGCGGCCTGATCCCGATGCCCGCCGCCCTCGCCGTGGCCGGCCTCCGGCAGGCGCTGGACTCCGGCGAGCCGACCGCAACCGTGGCCGACATCGACTGGGAGCGGTTCCTCCCGCCGTTCACCGTGGGCCGCCCGAGCGCACTGCTCGGCGACCTCCCGGAGGCCGAGCGGATCCTGAGCGCCGGCAGCCCCGCCGGCGAGGCCGGCACGCCCGCCGCCTCGCCGCTGGCCGCCCGCCTCGCCGGGATGCCCCAGGCCGAGCAGCACACGCTGCTGGTCGAGCTCGTCCGCACCCACGCGGCGGCCGTCCTCGGCCACAGCGGCGCCGGCGAGGTCGAGGCCGACCGGGCGTTCAAGGACCTGGGCTTCGACTCCCTGACCGCCGTCGAACTGCGCAACAAGCTCAACGCCGAGACCGGCCTCGCACTGCCTCCCACCCTGGTCTTCGACTACCCCAACGCCCACGCACTCGCCGGGCAGCTGCGCACCGGGATCACCGGCCGCACCGCCGCGGCCGCACCGGAGACGACCACCGCCGCGGCCGAGGACGACGACCCCATCGCGATCGTCGGCATGGCGTGCCGCTACCCGGGCGGCGTGCGCTCGCCGGAGGACCTGTGGCAGCTGGTGGTCTCCGGTGGCGACGCGGTCGGGGAGTTCCCCGCGGACCGCGGCTGGGACGTGGACGGCATCTACGACCCGGACCCGGACGCCTCCGGGAAGACGTACACGCGCAGCGGCGGATTCCTTTACGAGGCCGGGGAGTTCGACCCTGCGTTCTTCGGGATCAGCCCGCGTGAGGCCGTCGCCATGGACCCGCAGCAGCGGTTGCTGCTGGAGACCACGTGGGAGACGTTCGAGCGGGCCGGCATCGACGCGGAGTCGGTGCGGGGGAGCCGCACCGGAGTCTTCGTCGGCTCCGGCTACCAGGACTACGCCGCCCAGGCGTTCCACGCGATCGACGACTCCGAGGGCTTCTTCGGCACGGGCAACTCCGCGAGCATCATGTCCGGCCGCATCGCCTACACCCTCGGCCTGGAAGGACCGGCCGTCACCGTCGACACGGCGTGCTCGTCGTCGCTCGTGGCCCTGCACTGGGCGGTCCAGGCCCTGCGCAACGGCGAGTGCTCCATGGCACTGGCCGGCGGCGTGATGGTCATGTCCACCCCGCGGGCCTTCGTGGAGTTCAGCCGCCAGCGGGGCCTGGCCGCCGACGGCCGCTGCAAGGCGTTCGGCGCCGGGGCCGACGGAACCGGCTGGGCCGAGGGTGTCGGCATGCTCCTGGTGGAGCGCCTCTCCGACGCCCGCCGCAACGGGCACCAGGTCCTCGCCGTCGTGCGCGGCAGCGCCATCAACCAGGACGGCGCGTCCAACGGCCTGACGGCGCCCAACGGGCCCGCGCAGCAGCGTGTCATCCGCCAGGCCCTCACCGCCGCCGGCCTCACCGCCGCCGACATCGACGCGGTGGAGGCGCACGGCACCGGCACGCGGCTCGGCGACCCGATCGAGGCGCAGGCGCTGCTGGCGACGTACGGGCAGGAGCGGCCGGAGGGGCAGCCGTTGTGGCTGGGTTCGCTGAAGTCCAACATCGGTCACTCGCAGGCCGCGGCCGGTGTCGGCGGCATCATCAAGATGGTCATGGCAATGCGCCACGGTGTGCTGCCGCAGACGCTGCACGTGGACGAGCCGACGCCGCACGTGGACTGGTCGGCCGGTGACGTCCGGCTGCTGACCGAGGCGATGGACTGGCCGGAGTCGGACCGCCCGCGCCGTGCCGCCGTGTCGTCGTTCGGCGTCAGCGGCACCAACGCCCACACCATCATCGAGCAGGCCCCCGCAGCAGCGGAGCTGCCTCCGACGCCCGACTCCGGCGCGGTCGTGCCGTGGGTGCTGTCGGGCAAGGGCGAGCCGGCGCTGCGCGCGCAGGCGGCCCGGCTGGCCGGGCACCTCGACGCGAAGGACGGTTGGACGGCGTCCGACATCGGCCTCTCCCTGGCCTCCCGCGAGACGTTCGAGGACCGTGCCGTGCTCCTGGCGCAGGGCCCGGACGAGCTCCGGCAGGCACTCGCCGCGCTCGCGGCCGGCGACCCGGCGGCGAACGTGACGCTGGGGCGCGCCCGCTCCGAGGGCAAAACCGGCTTCCTGTTCTCCGGCCAGGGCTCCCAGCGCACCGGCATGGGGCGTGAGCTGTACGAGGCGTTCCCCGTCTTCGCCGATGCGTACGACGAGGTGTGTGCGCGTCTGGACGCGCCGGTGGACGTCGACTCCGAGGAGCTGAACCAGACCGGCTCCACTCAGCCAGCCCTCTTCGCGATCGAAGTGGCGCTGTTCCGGCTCCTCGAATCCTGGGGCATCCGGCCCGACTACGTGGCCGGTCACTCCGTAGGCGAAATAGCGGCCGCGCACGTGGCCGGTGTGCTGTCGCTCGACGACGCGGCGAAGCTGGTGTCGGCGCGGGCCGCGCTGATGCAGGCCCTGCCCACCGGTGGCGCGATGGTGGCGGTCCAGGCGACCGAGGCCGAGGTGCTCCCGCACCTGACCGACGGGGCCGGCATCGCGGCGGTCAACGGCCCGCGGTCCGTGGTGGTCTCCGGTGCGGAGGACGTCGTCACCGCGATCGCCGAGGTCTTCGCTCAGCAGGGCCGAAAGACATCGCGGCTGAAGGTCAGCCACGCGTTCCACTCGCCGCTGATGGACCCGATGCTGGACGCGTTCGGCCGGGTGGTGACGGGGCTGACGTTCCATGAGCCGCAGATCCCGGTGGTGTCCAACCTGACCGGCGGACTGGCCGAGTCGTACACCCCGGAGTACTGGGTCCGGCACGTCCGCGAGGCCGTCCGTTTCGCCGACGGCGTGCAGACCCTCCGCGACCTGGGCGTGACGACCTTCGTGGAGATCGGCCCCGGCGGCGTCCTCAGCGCCCTGGCACAGTCCTGCGTGGACGACGTGGACGACACGAACGACGTGGTCGCCGTGCCCGTCCTGCGCACCGACCGTCCCGAGCCGCAGGCCGTCGTCGCCGCGCTCGCCGAACTGCACGTGCACGGCGTCTCCCCGGACTGGCAGGCGCTCTTCCCCGGCGCCCACCGCATCGCCCTGCCCACCTACGCCTTCCAGCGCGAGCGGTACTGGCTGGAAGGGGAGGAGGACCTGGCCGCCGCCGGCACCCCCGGCGACGCGGCGGACTCCGGATTCTGGGACACCGTGGAGCGGGAGGACGCGGAGTCCCTCGCCGCGGCCCTCGGCGTCGGTGCGGACGCCTCGCTCGGCGCGATCCTGCCCCGGCTGTCCGCGTGGCGCCGTCAGCGCCGCGAGCAGTCCGTGGTCGACGGCTGGCGCTACCGCGTCACGTGGAAGCCGCTCGGCACGCTCCCGGAGCCCGCCGCGGCCGGTACCTGGCTGCTCGTGACGGCCGGGGAGAGCGAGTGGGCCGCCTCGGTCCGCACCGCGCTCGGCGAGCGCGGCCTGGATCTGGTCACGCTCGCCGCCGCGCCCGGCACCGACCGCGGGACGCTCGCCCGCGAGCTGGCCGGCACCGGCCCCGTGGCCGGCGTGCTGTCGCTGCTCGCCGAGGACGAGAGCGCCTCGGCCGGCCACCCCGGCCTGTCGCACGGCCTCGCCGCCACCCTCTGCCTGGTGCAGGCGCTCGGCGACGCGGGCATCGACGCGCCCCTGTGGTGCGCCACCCGCGGCGCGGTGGCCACCGGCCGCTCCGACCGCGTGGACCGGCCGCTGCAGTCGCAGGTGTGGGGCTTCGGCCGGGCGGCGGCACTGGAGCACCCGCAGCGCTGGGGCGGTCTGCTCGACCTCCCCGAGCTGCTGGACGCCCGTACCGCGGCCCGCGTGGCCGCCGTCCTCGGGCAGTCGGCCGAGGACCAGGTGGCGGTCCGCGCCTCGGGCGTCTTCGGACGCCGGCTCGTGCGGGCCGGCCACGCCACCGCTCCCGCCCAGGGGTGGTCGCCGCGCGGCACGGTCCTGATCACCGGTGGTACGGGTGCGCTGGGCGGGCACGTCGCCCGCTGGCTCGCCGGTGCGGGCGCCGAACACCTCGTGCTCACCAGCCGCCGCGGCCCCGCGGCGCCCGGCGCCGCCGAACTCGTCGCGGAGCTGGAGGAACTCGGCGCGACCGCCACCGTCGTGGCCTGTGACGCGGCCGACCGGGACGCCCTGCGGGCGCTGCTGGCCGCACACCCCGTCAACGCCGTCGTCCACGCCGCCGGCGTCGGCGACCACGTCATGATCGAGGACTCCGGCCCGGCCGGGTTCGCCGGCACGGTGTCGGCGAAGGCGGCGGGCGCGACCCACCTGGACGAACTGCTGGACGGCCAGGAGCTCGACGCGTTCGTCATGTTCTCCTCGGGCGCCGGCATCTGGGGCGGCGCCAGTCAGGGCGCCTACTCGGCGGCCAACGCCTACCTGGACGCCCTCGCCGAGTACCGGCGGGCGCGCGGGCGCACCGCGCTCGCCGTCTCCTGGGGCGGCTGGGCCGAGGGCGGCATGGCCGGCGTCGGCGACGGCGAGGAGATGCTGCGCCGCCGCGGCCTGCCGCCCATGCGGCCCGACCTGGCGATCTCCGCGCTGCAGCAGGCGCTGGCCGACGACGAGACCGCCCTGACCGTCGCGGACTTCGACTGGGAGCGGTTCATCGGTCCGTTCACCGTCACCCGCCCCAGCGCCCTGCTCTCCGACGTGCCCGAGGCGCGCCGCGCCCTGGAGGCCCCGGCCCCCGGCGGCGCCGGAGCCGGCAACGCGCTCGCCGCGAAGCTGGCCGGGCTGCCGGCGGGCGAGCAGGACCGCACGCTGGTGGACCTCGTCCGTACCCACGCGGCCGCCGTGCTCGGCCACGACGGCACCGCGGCGGTGGAGCCCGGCCGGGCCTTCAACGACCTCGGCTTCGACTCGCTCACCGCCGTCGAACTGCGCAACAAGCTCACGGCCGACACCGGCCTCAAGCTGCCCACCACCCTGGTCTTCGACTACCCGAACGCGACCGCCCTGGCCCGGTTCCTGCGCGCCGGACTGCTCGGTTCGCAGACCGCTGCCCCGCAGGAGCGGCACGCGGCCGCCGACGCCAACGAGCCCATCGCGATCGTGGCGATGAGCTGCCGCCTCCCCGGCGGCGTCGGCTCGCCCGAGGACCTCTGGCAGCTCGTGATGTCCGGCGGCGACGCCGTCGCCGGCTTCCCCGACGACCGCGGCTGGGACCTCGAGGACCTCTACGACCCCGACCCCGGCACCCCCGGCAAGACGTACGCGCGCGACGGCGGCTTCCTCTACGACGCGGGCGACTTCGACGCCGCGCTCTTCGGGATCTCGCCGCGCGAGGCGCTCGCGATGGACCCGCAGCAGCGCCTGCTGCTGGAGGCCTCGTGGGAGGCCTTCGAGCGGGCCGGCATCGACCCGGCCTCCCTGAAGGGCAGCCGCACGGGCGTGTTCGTCGGCATGTCCTACCAGGGCTACGGCGCCGGCCTCCCGCAGGTCCCCGAGGGCGTCGAGGGCCACCTGCTCACCGGCAGCGCCGCGAGCGTCGTCTCCGGGCGCGTGGCCTACTCGTTCGGCCTGGAGGGCCCGGCCGTCACCGTCGACACGGCCTGCTCGTCGTCGCTGGTCGCCCTGCACCTGGCCATCCAGTCGCTGCGCAACGGCGAGAGCACGATGGCCGTCGCGGGCGGCGTGAACGTCATGGCCGTACCGGCCGCGTTCGTGGAGTTCAGCCGGCAGCGCGGGCTGTCCGCCGACGGCCGCTGCAAGGCCTTCGGCGCAGGTGCGGACGGCACCGGCTGGGCGGAGGGCGTGGGCGTGGTGCTCGTCGAGCGCCTCAGCGACGCCGTGCGCAACGGCCACGACGTCCTCGCGGTCGTGCGGGGCAGCGCGGTCAACCAGGACGGCGCGTCCAACGGCCTGACCGCCCCGAACGGCCCCTCGCAGCAGCGCGTGATCCTCGAGGCGCTGGCCGGCGCCCGGCTGTCCGCCGAGGAGATCGACGCCGTCGAAGCCCACGGCACGGGCACGAGCCTCGGCGACCCGATCGAGGCGCAGGCGCTGCTGGCGACCTACGGACAGGACCGCGAACGACCGCTCCTGCTCGGCTCGCTGAAGTCGAACATCGGTCACACGCAGGCCGCGGCGGGCGTCGCCGGCGTGATCAAGATGGTGCTGGCGATGCAGCACGGTGTGCTGCCGCAGACGCTGCACGTGGACCGGCCGACCCCGCAGGTCGACTGGTCGGCCGGCTCGGTCGAGCTGCTCACCGAGGCGGTCGCGTGGCCGGAGACGGACCACCCGCGCCGGGCGGGGATCTCCTCGTTCGGGATCAGCGGCACCAACGCGCACATCATTCTTGAGCAGGCGACAGAGCCGGAGGAAGCGGCCGGCGAGGAGGCCGGGGGAGAGGCCGCGACCGGGGAGACGCTGCGGCCGCGGACCTCGGTGGTGCCGTGGGTGCTCTCCGGGAAGACCGAGGAGGCGCTGCGCGAGCAGGCGCAGCGGCTGCTGTCGTCCGTGGACTTCGCAACCGCGTCGCCGGCCGACGTGGGGTTCTCACTGGCAGTCACCCGGTCCGCGCTCGACCACCGGGCTGCGGTGGTCGGCACCGGCGCGGACGAGCTGCGCGCAGGGCTGACCGCGCTCGCAGCGGGCGAGCCCGCGGCACATGTGGTGACGGGACGCGCTGACACCGCCCGGGGCAAGGTCGGGTTCCTGTTCTCGGGTCAGGGTTCGCAGCGGCTGGGGATGGGGCGCGAGCTGTATGCGGCGTACCCGGTGTTCGCTGCGGCTTACGACGAGGTGTGTGCGCTGCTGGATGCGCCAGTGGATGTTGATGCTGAAACGCTTCATCAGACGGGTTCGACTCAGCCTGCGTTGTTCGCTGTCGAGGTGGCGCTGTTCCGGCTCCTCGAATCCTGGGGCATCCGGCCGGACTACGTGGCCGGTCACTCCGTCGGTGAGATTGCGGCCGCGCATGTGGCCGGGGTGCTGTCGCTCGCCGATGCCGCGAAGCTGGTGTCGGCGCGGGCCGCGCTGATGCAGGCCCTGCCTGCCGGTGGCGCGATGATGGCGGTCCAGGCCACCGAGGAAGAAGTTCTGCCGCATCTGACCGAGCAGGTGGGTATCGCGGCGATCAACGGCCCTCAGTCCGTTGTGGTCTCCGGTGCCGAGGACGCGGTGACTGCGATCGCCGAGGTCTTCGCGCAGCAGGGTCGTAAGACGTCGCGGTTGAAGGTCAGTCACGCGTTCCACTCGCCGTTGATGGACCCGATGCTGGAGGACTTCGCCGAGGCCTACGACGAGGTGTGTGCGCTGCTGGATGCGCCAGTGGATGTTGATGCTGAAACGCTTCATCAGACGGGTTCGACTCAGCCTGCGTTGAACCCGTCTGATGAAGCGTTTCAGCATCAACATCCACTGGCGCATCCAGCAGCGCACACACCTCGTCGTAGGCCTCGGCGAAGCCGGTGCCGTCGGCGGACAGCCGGGCGCCGGCCAGCGCCTCGCGCGGCGAGATCCCGAAGAAGTCCGCGTCGAAGTCCGCCGCGTCGTGGAGGAATCCGCCCTGCCGGGTGTAGACCTTGCCCGGCTGCTCGGGGTCGGGGTCGTAGAGGGAGTCGACGTCCCAGCCGCGGTCCTCGGGGAACTGCGAGATCGCGTCGCCGCCCTCGGCCAGGAGCCGCCACAGCGCCTCGGGTGAGTCGACGCCGCCGGGGAACCGGCAGCTCATGCCCACGATCGCGATCGTGGGCATGAGCTGCCGGTTCCCCGGCGGCGTCGACTCACCCGAGGCGCTGTGGCGGCTCCTGGCCGAGGGCGGCGCCGGCGTGATCAAGATGGTGCTGGCGATGCAGCACGGTGTGCTGCCGCAGACGCTGCACGTGGACCGGCCGACCCCGCAGGTCGACTGGTCGGCCGGCTCGGTCGAGCTGCTCACCGAGGCGGTCGCGTGGCCGGAGACGGACCACCCGCGCCGGGCGGGGATCTCCTCGTTGGTGCCGCTGATCCCGAACGAGGAGATCCCCGCCCGGCGCGGGTGGTCCGTCTCCGGCCACGCGACCGCCTCGGTGAGCAGCTCGACCGAGCCGGCCGACCAGTCGACCTGCGGGGTCGGCCGGTCCACGTGCAGCGTCTGCGGCAGCACACCGTGCTGCATCGCCAGCACCATCTTGATCAGGCCGCGGCGGGCGTCCCGCAGGCGCTCCACCAGGAGCAGGCCGGCGCCTTCGGACCACGATGCGCCGTCCGCGGCCGCTGCGAAGGACTTGCAGCGGCCGTCGGGGGCGAGGCCGCGCTGGCGGCTGAACTCGACGAATGCGCTCGGGCCCGCCATGACCGTCACGCCGCCGGCGAGCGCCATGGAGCACTCGCCGTTGCGCAGTGCCTGCACGGCGAGGTGCAGGGCGACCAGCGAGGACGAGCAGGCGGTGTCGATGGTGACGGCGGGGCCCTCGAAGCCGAAGGCGTAGGCGATGCGCCCGGAGGCGACGCTGCCGGAGTTGCCGGTGCTGAGCAGCCCTTCGACCCCCTCGGGGAGGACGCCGGGCGTGAAGCCGTAGTCGTGGTACATCAGGCCGGCGTAGACGCCGGTGCGGCTGCCCTTGAGGGAGGCGGGGTCGATGCCCGCGTGCTCGAAGGCATCCCACGCGGTCTCCCGCAGCAGCGCGTGATCCTCGAGGCGCTGGCCGGCGCCCGGCTGTCCGCCGAGGAGATCGACGCCGTCGAAGCCCACGGCACGGGCACGAGCCTCGGCGACCCGATCGAGGCGCAGGCGCTGCTGCGGGTCCATCGCCAGCGCCTCGCGCGGCGAGATCCCGAAGAAGTCCGCGTCGAAGTCCGCCGCGTCGTGGAGGAATCCGCCCTGCCGGGTGTAGACCTTGCCCGGCTGCTCGGGGTCGGGGTCGTAGAGGGAGTCGACGTCCCAGCCGCGGTCCTCGGGGAACTGCGAGATCGCGTCGCCGCCCTCGGCCAGGAGCCGCCACAGCGCCTCGGGTGAGTCGACGCCGCCGGGGAACCGGCAGCTCATGCCCACGATGGCGATCGGCTCCTGGTCGCGGGCCTCCAGCTCGCGCACGCGCCGCCGGGCCTGGCGCAGGTCGGTGGTGGCCCGCTTGAGGTAGTCGCGGAGCTTGTCTTCGTTCATCATCGGTGTTGCCCGCCCCTTTTGGCCTGCGCAGTTCAGGAGATGCCGAGTTCGTCGTCGAGGAGCTCGTACAGCTCCTCGTCGCTCGCCGAGCTGAGGTCGTCTTCGTCCTCGGCTCCGCCGGCGCCTCCCGGATCGGCCGGCTCGTCCCCGTTCCAGCGGGCGAGCAGTGCCTGGAGACGCATGTTGATCTTGGTTCGGGTGATGTTGTCGACGCTGTCCGCTCCGGCGCCGTCGAGGGCGGCGGCGAGGCGGTCGATCTCGTCGAACAACGGCACCGTCCCGCCCGTGCCGCCGGGGAGGTCCTTCAGCACCCGCTGGGCGAGCACGGCGGGCGTCGGGTAGTCGAAGACCAGGGTTGCGGGCAGCCGCAGCCCGGTGGCCTTGTTCATCCGGTTGCGGAGCTCCACGGCGGTCAGGGAGTCGAAGCCCAGGTCGCCGAAGGCCTGGTCGGGCTGGACGGACTTGGCCGAGCTGTGCCCGAGGACGGCGGCGACCTCGGACCTGACCAGGTCCAGCACCAGCTCTTCGCGCTCGCTCTCGGGCAGGTCCGCGACCCGCCGGGCCAGCGGCACGGATGCGGCCCGGTCAGTGCGCCGCGGCCGGCCGCCGACCAGGGTCCTGAGCAGCAGCGGCACCGGGGCGGCCGCGTTCCGCAGGGCGGCGAGGTCCAGCCGCGCCGCCACCACCAGGGGCTCGTCCAGAGCGAGCGCGGTGTCGAGGAGTCCGAGGCCGTCCTCGTCGGACAGCGGCACCACGCCGCCGCGGGCGAGCCGGTTCCGGTCCGCTCCGCCGAGGTCCTCGGTCATGGTGCCGGTCCGCTGCCACAGGCCCCACGGCAGCGACACCGCGGGGAGTCCCTGCGCACGGCGGCGCCTTGCGAAGGCGTCCAGGAAGGCGTTGGCGGCGGCGTAGTTCGCCTGGCCGGGGGTGCCGAGCGTGCCCGCGAGCGAGGAGAAGACGACGAACGCCGATACCTCGCCCGCCAGTTCGTGCAGATTCAGCACCGCGTCGACCTTGGGGCGCAGCACCGCGTCGAGGCGCTCCGGCGTGAGCGAGCCGATCACGCCGTCGTCGAGGACGCCGGCCGTGTGCACCACGGCCGTCACCGGTGTCCCGGCCAGCACACCGGCGAGGGCGTCCCGGTCGGCCACGTCGCAGGCGGCCCAGTGCACCTCGGCGCCCGAGGCGGTGAGTTCCGTCTGGAGCTCGGCCGCGCCCTCGGCGTCCGCGCCGCGCCGGCTCATCAGCAGCAGGCTGCGCACGCCGTGGGCGGCGACCAGGTGCCGGGCGACGAGTCCGCCCAGGGCGCCGGACGCGCCGGTCAGGAGCACCGTCCCGGTTCCGAAGTCCGGGTTCCCGGACTGCGGGGCGTCGGCGGTGGCCCTGGCGAGCCGGGGCAGCAGGAGCGCGTCGCCGCGCAGCGCCGCCTGCGGCTCCTCGGAGGCGACGAGCCGGGGGACGGCCGTCGCCGCGGCCTGCGGCCAGTCGTCGTCCTCGCCGGTGTCGAGGAGGACGATGCGGTCCGGGTTCTCGGACTGCGCCGACCGCACCAGGCCCCACACGGCCGCCTGGGCCGGGTCGTCCTGGGCGGGATCGTCGCCGGCAGCTACCGCGCCCCGGGTCACCAGCACGAGGCGGGCGGTCCGGTCCTCGGCCAGCCACCACTGCACCAGTCCGAGCACCTCGGCCAGGACCTCCCGGACCCGTGCGGCGTCGGTTCCCGTCCCGGCCGGGCAGGGTACGACGACGGCATCCACATCCGCCCCGATCCCGCTCCCGGTCTCCGTCTCCGTCTCCGCGGCGGAGCGGAGGGAGGCGAAGTCGTCGTAGGCGCGTACGGCCGGGCCGTTCGCCTCGTACGGTGCGGCGAGCGGTGCCCACTCCACGGTGAACAGGGAGTCCCGGGAGCTCGTGCGGAGCTGGTCGGCCGACACCGGGCGCAGCGTCAGCGATTCCACCGAGACGACGGGCCGGCCCGTGCCGTCGGCGGCCTCCAGCCGTACCGCGTCCCCGCCGGCCTGCGAGAGCCGTACCCGCAGGCCGGCCGCTCCGGTTCCGTGCACCGTGACGCGGGACCACGCGAAGGGCAGCAGGGGCCCGTCGGCGGCCGGTACGAGCCCGCCCGCGCCCAGTGCGTGCAGGGCGGAGTCGAGCAGGGCCGGGTGCACGCCGAACGCGTCCGCCTCGGCGTGTGCCTCGTCGGGGAGGGCCAGTTCGGCGTAGACCGCGTCGTTGCCGCGCCAGGCGGCGCGCAGCCCCTGGAAGAGCGGGCCGTAGCTCAGGCCGAGGTCCGCCAGGCGGTCGTAGAAGCCGTCGAGGTCCACGGGCTGTGCGTCGGCCGGGGGCCAGTTGCTCAGGTCGGTGGCGGAGGGGGCTCCGCCGGGGGCGAGGGCGCCGGTGGCGTTGCGGATCCAGGGGCCTTCCCCGGCGCGCGAGTGCACGCTCAGCGGGCGGCGGCCGGAGTCGTCCTGGGCGCCCACGAGGACCTGGATCGCGACGCCGCCGCGCTCGGGCAGCACCAGCGGTGCCTGCAGGGTCAGCTCCTCGACCAGGTCGCAGCCGGTCTCGGCCGCGGCGTGGGCGGCCAGTTCCACGAAGGCCGTGCCCGGCAGGATCACCGTGCCCAGCACCGCGTGGTCGGCCAGCCAGGGCTGGGCCTGCAGCGACAGCAGCCCGGTCAGCAGGTGGCCGCCGGCGTCGGGGAGTTCCACCGCCGCGCCCAGGAACGGGTGGTGGGCGGAGTCCAGCCCGGCCGACCGTACGTCACCGGCCGGCGCGCCCGCTTCCAGCCAGTACCGCTCGTGCTGGAACGCGTACGTCGGCAGGTCGACGCGGCGGGCACCCGGCAGGACGGCGTTCCAGTCGACGGCGACGCCGTGCACGTGGGCCTGTGCCAGGGACAGCAGCAGACGGTGCCGTCCGCCGTCGCCGCGGCGCAGCGTCGGTACGACCGCGGCTTCGGCCTCGGCGGCCTCGATGGCGTCCTGGATGCCCGCCAGCTGCACGGGGTGCGGGCTGACTTCGACGAACACGTCGTGCCCGTCGGCCAGGGCGGACCGGATCGCGTCGTGGAACCGAACCGTCTGCCGCATGTTGCGGTACCAGTAGCCGGAGCCGAGCTCGCCCGCGTCCAGCTTCCCGCCCGTCACCGTGGAGTAGAAGGGCACGGCTCCGGGGAGGGTGCCGATGCCGGCGAATCCCTCAGCGGCCTGCTTTTCGACCCGCTCGATCTGCGGCGAGTGCGCGGCGTAGTCGACGGCGACCTTGCGGGCCTGGATTCCCTCCTTCGCGCAGTGCGCGAGGAGTTCGTCCAGGGCGTCTGTGTCTCCGGAGACCACGACGGTCCCGGGCCCGTTCACGGCGCCGATGCCCAGGCGGCCGGCCCACCGGCCGATCAGCTCCTGGGCCTCCTCGTCCGGGAGCGTCACCGAGGCCATGCCGCCACGGCCCTGCAGTTCGCGCACCGCGAGGCTGCGCTGCGCCACGATGCGCGCCCCGTCCTCCAGCGAGACCGCTCCGGCGATCACGGCCGCGGAGACCTCGCCCTGGGAGTGTCCGACGACCGCGTCGGGGGTCACCCCGAAGGAGCGCCACACCTCGGCCAGCGCGACCGTCATCGCCCACAGGACGGGCTGCAGCACGTCGACCCGGTCCTGCTCGGCATCCGACGCGCCGCGCAGCACCGCGGTCAGGGACCAGTCCACGTGCGGCGCGAGGGCGCGCTCGCAGGCGTCGATCCGGTCGCGGAAGACCGGGGAGGTCTCCAGCAGTTCGGCGGCCATGCCCACCCACTGCGACCCCTGTCCGGGGAAGACGAAGACGGTCTTGCCGCCGGCACGTGCGGTGCCGGTCACCACGCCGGGCGGCGTGGAGCCGTCCGCGACGGCGGCCAGCCCCTGCCGGAGCTCCTCGGGGGTGCCCGCGACCACCACGGCGCGGTGTTCGAAGGCCGCCCTGGTCGTGGCCAGCGAGTAGGCGGTGTCGGCCGCCGGGGCCGTGTCGCCGTCGCCGCTGTCGAGGAAGGATACGAGGCGGGTGGCCTGCGCCCGCAGGGCCGCTTCGGTCCTGCCGGAGAGCGCCCAGGGCACGACCTCGCCAGTGTCCGGCGTGGAGGGCAGCTCTGCGGCTGCGGGCGCCTGCTCGATGATGGTGTGGGCGTTGGTGCCGCTGACGCCGAAGGACGACACGGCGGCACGGCGCGNGGTCCGCCTGATCCCGCAGCGCCGCCTCACTCTTCGCCGACAGCACCCACGGCACCACCTCATCCGAGTCCGAGGTCGGGGCCGGAGACAGGGCCGGGGACGACTCGGCCGTGGCAGGTGCCTGCTCGACGATCACGTGCGCATTCGTACCGCTCACGCCGAACGAGGACACTGCCGCTCGTCGCGGCGCGTCGCCCGCGGGCCACTCGACCGCCTCGGTCAGCAGTCGCACCTCACCGGCGGACCAGTCCACGTGCGGCGTCGGCTCGTCCACGTGCAAGGTCTGCGGCAGCACACCGTGCTGGATCGCCATGACCATCTTGATCACACCGGCCACGCCGGCCGCGGCCTGCGTGTGGCCGATGTTGGACTTCAGCGAACCCAGCCACAGCGGCCGGTCCTCCGGCCGCTCCTGGCCGTACGTGGCGATGAGCGCCTGCGCCTCGATCGGGTCACCCAGCTTGGTGCCCGTGCCGTGTGCCTCGACCGCATCGACGTCGGCGGGTGCAAGTCCGGCGGACGCCAAGGCCTGCCGGATGACCCGCTGTTGTGAGGGACCGTTCGGGGCTGTCAGACCGTTGGACGCACCGTCCTGGTTCACCGCGGTGCCCCGCACGACCGCCAGTACCCGGTGGCCGTTGCGCTCGGCGTCGCCGAGCCGCTCCACCAGCAGCATGCCGACGCCTTCGCCCCAGCCGGTGCCGTCGGCACCGGCCGCGAACGCCTTGCAGCGGCCGTCCGGCGACAGTCCGCGCTGACGGCTGAACTCCACGAAGACCGTCGGACTCGCCATGACCGTGACGCCGCCGGCCAGGGCCATCGTGCACTCGCCGTTGCGCAGCGACTGAACGGCCAGGTGGAGGGCGACGAGCGACGACGAGCACGCCGTGTCGACCGTGACGGCCGGGCCCTCGAGGCCGAAGGTGTAGGACACGCGCCCGGAGGCGACGCTGCCGGAGCCTCCTGTGGTGAGCAGGCCCTCGACGCCCTCGGGCAGTTCGCGCGGGCCCTGGCCGTAGTCGTGGTACATCAGGCCGGTGAAGACCCCGGTGCTGCTGCCCCGCATCGTCGCCGGATCGATCCCGGCGCGTTCGAAGGCCTCCCAGGACGCCTCCAGCAGCAGCCGCTGCTGCGGGTCCATCGCCAGGGCCTCGCGGGGGCTGATGCCGAAGAAGCCGGCGTCGAACTCGGCTGCCTCGTGGAGGAAGCCGCCGTCGCGCGCGTAGGTCTTGCCGAGGCGCTCCGGGTCGGGGTCGTACAGCGAGTCGACGTCCCAGCCACGGTTGTCCGGGAACCGGGAGATGCCGTCCCGGCCGGAGGCCACCAGCCGCCACAGGTCCTCCGGCGAGCGCACACCGCCCGGGAGGCGGCAGCTCATGCCGACGATGGCGATCGGTTCGTCGGCTGCGGCGGCGGACTGCCGCGCCGTGGCCGTGGCCGTGGCCGTGGCCGCCGGGGCTTCGCCGAGCAGTTCGGTGCCGATGTGGCGGGCAAGGGCGGCGGGCGTGGGGTGGTCGAAGACGAGGGTCGCGGGCAGGCGCAGGCCGGTGGCGGTGGACAGCCGGTTGCGCAGTTCGACGGCCGTCAGGGAGTCGAAGCCCAGGTCCTGGAAAGCGTGCGCGGGCTGGACGGCCCGGGGCGAGGCGTGCCCGAGCACGGCGGCGACCTCGGACCGGACCAGTTCCAGGACGGCCTCGTCGCGCTCGTCGGCGGTCAGCCCGGCGAGACGGTCGGCCAGTGATCCGGTGGTGGCGCGCCGGGCGGTGCCGCGCGTGGTGACGCGTACGAGTCCGCGCAGCAGTGCCGGTACGGTTCCGGCCGCCTGGTTCCGCAGGGCGGCGATGTCGAGGCGGACCGGTACGAGCACGGACTCGTCCGAGGTGAGCGCCGCGTCGAACAGGCGCAGGCCGTCCTCGGTGGACAGTGGCAGTACGCCCGAGCGTGCCATCCGCGACCTGTCGGCCTCGTCGAGGCCGTCGGCCATGGCGCCTTCCTGCTCCCACAGGCCCCACGCCAGCGAGATCGTGGGCCGGCCCTGGGCGCGGCGGTGCCGGGCGAAGGCGTCGAGGAAGGCGTTGGCCGCGGCGTAGTTGCCCTGACCGGGGTTGCCGAAGACGCCCGCGGCGGAGGAGAACAGGACGAACGTCGTGCCCTCGCCGGTGAGCTCGTGCAGGTTGAGCACGGCGTCGGCCTTGGGCTTCAGGACGGCGTCCATGCGCTCCGGGGTCAAGGCGGCGAGCACGCCGTCATCGAGGACGCCGGCGGTGTGGACGACGGAGTCGACCGGAGACCCGGCCAGTAGCCGGGCGAGGGCGTCGCGGTCGGCGATGTCGCAGGCGGCCCACGTCGCCTCGGCGCCGAGAGCGGTGAGTTCGGCTTCCAGGGCCGCGGCGCCCGGGGCGTCCGCGCCGCGGCGGCTGACCAGCAGCAGCCTGCGCACGCCGTGTCCGGTCACGAGGTGCCGGGCGAGGGTTCCGCCCAGCGCGCCCGAGGCGCCGGTGAGCAGCACGGTTCCGAGGCCGGGGACGGTGCCCTGACCGGAGACCGTGCCCTGGCCGGAGACTGTGTACTGGCCGAAGACGGTGCCCTCGGTGGGGTCGGCGGCGTCCTGCGTGGCCGGGGAGGCGGTACGGGCCAGGCGCGGGGCGTAAGTCTCCCCGTCGCGGACGACGACGTGGGGTTCGCCGGAGCGCACGATGCCGGGCACGTGCTCGGCCGCGTCGGCCGGGCGGTCGGTTTCGAGCAGCACGATCCGGCCGGGGTTCTCCGCCTGGGCCGAGCGCACCAGTCCGCCCGCGGCGGCGTGGGCGAGGTCGTCGCAGCGCGCCACCAGCACGAGGCGAGGTGTGCGGTCCTCGGCGAACCACCGCTGGAGCAGCTGCAGCACCTCGGCGGTGACCGCGTGGACCCTTTCGGCCTCGGAGGCCCCTTCAGGGCCGTCGGGGCACGGCACCACGAGCGCGTCCGGCTGCGACGGCCCGTCGGCGCCGGGCAGCGCGGTGATGTCCGGGACGTGCGCGACCGTCGTCCCGTCCGCGTCGTCGGACGGAGACTGCAGGGTCAGCGGTGCCCACTCGACCGCGAACATCGCGTCGCCGTCGCCGGAGCGCTTGCGGAGCTGCTCTGCCGACACCGCGCGCAGCGTCAGCGCCTCCACGGACGCCACGGGCTCGCCGGTGGCGTCGGCCACGAGCAGGGACACCGTGTCCGGACCGGCCGGCGACAGCCTCACCCGTACGGTGGATGCGCCCGTGGCGCGCACGGACACTCCGGACCAGGCGAACGGCAGGAGCGGCCCGTCCGCTTCGTCCACCAGGGATCCGCCCGCGCCGATCGCGTGCAGCGCCGCGTCCAGGAGTGCGGGGTGCAGGAGGAAGGAGCCGGTGTCCGTGCCGTCGGGGAGGGCGACCTCGGCGAAGACCTCGTCGCCCGCGCGCCAGGCGCTCCGCAGGCCGCGGAACGCCGGACCGTAGGCCAGGCCGAGGCCGGCCAGCCGGTCGTAGAAGCCGTCGAGGCCGACCGGCTCCGAGCCGGCCGGAGGCCACGCCGTGAGCGCCTGGTCGGCTGCCGGGGCGGCGCCCGCCGTTTCGCTGACGAATCCGGTGGCGTGCCGCACCCACGGCAGGTCGGTGCCGTCCTCGGGGCGCGAGTGCACGGTCAGCGGCCTGCGGCCGGAGCCGTCGGCCGCGCCGACCCAGACCTGGACCGCGACGCCGCCGCGCTCGGGCAGCACCAGCGGCGCTTCGAGGGTGAGGTCCTCCAGCAGTTCGCAGCCGGCTTCGTCGGCGGCGCGCACGGCCAGTTCGACGAACGCGGTGCCCGGCAGCAGGACGTTTCCGAGCACGGCGTGGTCGCTCAGCCACGGGTGCGTGCGCAGGGACAGCCGGCCGGTCAGCAGCCGCTCGTCACCGCCGGCCAGGGAGACGGCGGCGCCCAGCAGCGGGTGGTCGGCGGAGCCCAGGCCGGCGGCGCGCACGTCGCCGGGCGCGGCCGGTGAGGCGTCGAGCCAGTAGCGCTCGTACTGGAAGGCATAGGTGGGCAGTTCCACGCGCCGGGCGCCGGGGAAGAAGGCGTGCCAGTCCGGCGAGACGCCGTGCGCGTGCAGTTCGGAGACCGCGGCGACGAGCGCGGCCCGCTCGGGGCGGTCGGCGCGGAGGACGGGGACGGTGACGACGTCATCGCCTTCGTCACCGAGGCAGCCCTGGGCGAGGGCGGTGAGGACGCCGCCGGGGCCGATCTCCACGAAGGTGGTCACGCCCAACTCGTGCAGGGTCTGCACACCGTCGGCGAAGCGCACCGCCTCACGGACGTGACGGACCCAGTACTCCGGCGTGTACGGCTCGGTGAGGCGGCCTGTGAGATTGGAGACGACCGGAAGCTGCGGCTTCTCGAAGGTCAGCCCGCGCACGACCTGCGCGAACTCCTCCAGCATGGGGTCCATGAGAGGCGAGTGGAAGGCGTGGCTGACCTTCAGCCGGGAGGTCTTGCGGCCCTGCTGCTTGAAGATCTCCGTGATCGCGGTGACGGCGTCCTCGGCACCGGAGACCACGACGGACTGCGGGCCGTTGATCGCCGCGATGCCGACCTGCTCGGTGACGTGCGGCAGAACCTCGTCCTCAGTGGCCTGGACGGCAACCATCGCACCGCCCGCAGGCAGCGCCTGCATCAGCGCAGCACGGGCGGACACCAGCTTTGCCGCGTCCGGCAGGGACAGCACACCGGCCACGTGAGCCGCAGCGATCTCGCCGACGGAGTGACCGGCCACGTAGTCGGGCCGGATGCCCCAGGACGCGAGGAGCCGGAACAGCGCCACCTCGATCGCGAACAGGGCGGGCTGGGCGTTGCCCGTGAGGTGCAGTTCTTCCGAGTCGACGTCGGTCGTGGTGTCGAGGTGCGCGCAGACCTCGTCGTACGCGGCGGCGAACGCCGGGTAGGCGGCGTACAGTTCGCGCCCCATGCCCAGGCGCTGTGAGCCCTGGCCGGAGAAGAGGAATCCGACGCGCCCGCCGGTGCCGGAGTGGCCGCGCGCGACGCCCGGCGCCGGGGAGCCGGAAGCCACGGCCCGCAGCCCCTCGGCAAGCTCCGCCGGTGACTCGCCCTGCACCACCGCGCGGTGCTCCAGGGCCGTGCGCGTCGTGGCGAGCGAGAACGCCACGTCCAGCGGTGAGGCGTCGGTGCCGGTATCGGTGCCGATGTAGGTGCCGGTGCGGGACAGCAGGCGTTCGGCCTGGGCGCGCAGGGCCTCTTCGCTCTTGCCGGAGATCACCCACGGCACCGGCCCGCCCTCGGCCGGGAGTGCGGCCTCGACGGCGGCGGCTCCGGTGTTCTCCGCGCCCTCTGCGCCCTCTGCGCCTTCCGCGCCTTCTTCCGAAACCTGCGGGGCCTCAGGGGCCTCAGGGGCCTCTGCTTCCTGTGCGAACGCTTCGGCCGAGGGGGCTTCCTCGATGATCGTGTGCGCGTTGGTGCCGCTGATCCCGAAGGAGGAGACCCCGGCCCGCCGCGGCCGGTCCGAAGCCGGCCAGGGCGTGGGCTCGGTCAGCAGCCGTACGGCGCCCGCCGACCAGTCGACGTGCGGGGACGGCGCGTCGACGTGCAGCGTGCGCGGCAGTTCGCCGTGGCGCATGGCCATGACCATTTTGATGATGCCCGCCACGCCGGCCGCGGCCTGGGTGTGGCCGATGTTCGACTTGATCGAGCCCAGCCACAGCGGCTTGTCGTCGGAACGGCCCTGCCCGTACGTCGCGAGCAGCGCCTGTGCCTCGATCGGGTCGCCGAGCCGCGTGCCCGTGCCGTGCGCCTCCACCGCGTCGACCTGGGCGGTGGTCAGCTGCGCGGCAGCCAGGGCCTGGCGGATCACCCGCTGCTGCGAGGGGCCGTTGGGGGCGGTCAGGCCGTTGGAGGCGCCGTCCTGGTTGACGGCGGAGCCGCGCACGACGGCGAGCACCTCGTGCCCGTTGCGCCGGGCGTCCGAGAGGCGTTCCACCAGCAGCAGGCCGGCGCCCTCGCCCCAGCCGGTGCCGTCGGCAGCGGCGGCGAAGGCCTTGCAGCGGCCGTCGGGCGCGAGTCCGCGCTGGCGGCTGAATCCGACGAAGGTGGCGGGGCCGACCATCGCGGTGACACCGCCCGCCACGGCCAGCGAGCACTCGCCGTTGCGCAGCGACTGGACGGCCAGGTGCAGGGCGACCAGCGACGACGAGCAGGCCGTGTCGACCGTGACGGCCGGGCCTTCGAGTCCGAAGGTGTAGGCCACCCGGCCGGAGGCGACGCTGCCCGAGGTGCCCGTGCCCAGATAACCCTCCAGGTCCTCCGGGGAGTTCTGCAGGGCGGCGAGGAACTCGTGGTTCATCACTCCGGCGAACACGCCGGTCCGGCTGCCCGCCAGCGAGGCGGCGTCGATGCCGGCCCGCTCGAAGAGCTCCCAGGACGTCTCCAGCAGCAGTCGCTGCTGGGGGTCCATGGCGAGCGCCTCACGGGGCGAGATCCCGAAGAGGCCGGCGTCGAACCGCGCCAGGTCGCGCAGGAACGCGCCCTCGCGGGCGTAGCTGGTCCCGCGGTTCTCCGGGTCCGGGTCGTAGAGCGCGTCCAGGTCCCAGCCGCGGTCGGCGGGGAACTCGGAGACGGTGTCCCGTCCGCCGGCGACCAGCTCCCACAGGGCCTCGGGCGAGTCGACGCCTCCCGGGTAGCGGCAGCTCATCCCGATGATGGCCACCGGCTCCCCGGCGGCGTCCTCGTAGTCACGAAGGCGCCGCCGGGTCTCCTGGAGATCTGCGGTGACTCGCTTCAGGAAATAGCGGAGCTTGTCCTCGTTCGCCACCGAAATCGTCCCTCACCCTTGCGAAGACTTACCGGAATTCGGCAAGGGGTCACTGGGGACGCACCGGAACCGGAACGGTCAGGAGATCCCGAATTCCTTGCCGAGCAGATCGAATACTTCGTCGTCCGTGGCCGATTCCAAATCGCTGCCCGTTCCAGGGCCTTCCGGTACCGGCGACGTGCCGGATTCACCGGCAATCGCCAATACAGCCTGGAGCTTCGACAGGATCCGGTCGCGAGCTTCACTCTCTGACAACTTCGTGACCAATTCTTGTTCGACCCTGTCCAGGTCAGCAAGTAGGGAATCCACTAGGGCTGGTTCGGCCGCCCCGGCCGTCTCCGTGAGCACATGACGCGCGAGGAGAGCGGGTGTCGGGTAGTCGAAGACCAGCGTCGCCGGGAGCCGCAGCCCGGTGGCCTTGTTCAGCCGGTTGCGCAGTTCGACGGCCGTCAGCGAGTCGAATCCCAGGTCCTGGAAGGCGTGTTCCGGCCGGACCGTATGGGCCGACGCGTGCCCCAGGACCGCGGCCACCTCGGCCCGGACCAGGTCCTGCACGGCCTTGTCCCGCTCGGCCTCCGGCAGCCCCTCCAGACGGTCCGCCAGCGAGGACACGGACGGCGCAGGAGCGGCCTGCACCGCCCTCCGGGCCGCAGCCGGCACGAGAGCGCGCAACACCGCCGGAGCTTCACCGGCACGCAGCGCACCGGTGTCGATGCGCACCGGGGCGAGCACCGCCGCGTCCGAGGCCAGTGCCGCGTCGAACAGCCGCAGCCCCTCCTCCGGCGGCAGCGGCAGCACGCCGCTGCGCGCCATCCGCGCCCGGTCGGCCTCGGCGAGGCCGTCCGTCATCGCACCGGACTGCTCCCACACGCCCCAGGCCAGCGAAATGGCGGGCAGGCCCTGGGCACGGCGGTACACCGAGAAGGCGTCGAGGAAGGAATTCGCCGCCGCGTAGCTCGCCTGACCGGCGCTGCCGACCATTCCGGCGACGGACGAGAACACCACGAAGGCGGCCAGGTCCATTTCCCGGGTGCAGTCGTGCAGATTCAGCACGGCGTCCACCTTGGGCCGGAACACCTCCCGCAACCTCTCCGGTGTGACCGAGGCGACGACTCCGTCGTCGAGAACGCCCGCGGTGTGCACGACCGCCGACAGCGGATTGCCGCCGAGCCCGGCCAGCATTTCCGAGACGGCGCCCCGGTCCGCCACGTCGCAGGCCGCCCAGCGCACCTCGGCGCCCCATGCGGCCAGCTCGGCCTCCAGCTCGGCCGCACCGGGCGCCTCCGCGCCCCGGCGGCTCGCCAGCAGGAGACGGCGCACCTTGTGCTCCGACACCAGGTGCCGGGCGACCAGCGCGCCCAGCGACCCGGAGGCACCGGTCACGAGGACGGTGCCGTCGGCGAGGTCCGGCACGTCTCCGCCCTCGGTGGCGGCCCCCGCGGCCTTCGTCAGGCGCGGTACGAACACGTTCTGGCCGCGCACCGCGAACTGCGGCTCGCCCGAAGCGATCGCGGCGGGCAGCACGCGGATCGCCGCGTCGATGTCCTCCGCCTCCACCAGCACGATCCGGTCCGGGTTCTCCGACTGCGCAGACCGCACGAGACCCCACACCGCGGCATGAGCCAGATCACCAGGACGCGTCACCAGTGCCAAACGCGCCGGACGCTCCTCCGCCAGCCACCACTGCACCAGCTCCAGAACCTCGCTCACGATGGCGTGCACACGCTCGGCGGTGTGCGTACCGGGCCCGGACGCTGCCGGGCACGGCACGACCGCGACATCGGCAAGGGCCGGTTCGGCGGACAGAGCGGCCAGGTCGGCGTAAGTGCGTATATCGCTCTGTACGTCGAGATCCTGCACGTCGAGATCCTGTACGTCGAGCCCTGCGGCAGTCCCGGTGAGGGCCACCGGCTGCCACGCGAGACCGAACAGCGAGTCGTCGGCACGACCGCCGGCGCCACCCGCCTTGAGCAGCTGCTCCCGCGACACCGGGCGCAGCGACAGCGAGCCGGCCGTGGCCACCAGCCCACCGGCGGCATCGGCCACGGTCAGCGACACCGCGTCGGTGCCCGTCCGCGCGACCCTGACCCGCAGCGACGTCGCCCCGGCGGCCCGCACACCCACCCCGGACCAGGCGAAGGGCAGCAGCGGCCCGTCGACGACGGGGACGAGCCCGCCCGCGCCGATCGCATGGAGCGCCGCGTCCAGCAGCGCCGGGTGCAGGGCGAACGCGCCCGCTTCCGTGCCCTCGGGCAGGGCGACCTCGGCGAGGACGTCGTCCCCGCTGCGCCACACCGACCGCAGACCCCGGAAGACCGGGCCGTAGCCCAGGCCGAGTTCGGCCAGGCCCTCGTAGAACCCCGTCAGATCGACGGCCTCCGCCCCCGCCGGCGGCCACGCGCCGCCGTCCGCGCCGTGCGGCGGCTCGGACGGCGCATCCGTGAGGAAGCCGACCGCGTGCCGCACCCACGGCGCCTCGTCCGAAGCATCCTCCAGCCTCGAGTGCACGCTCAGCGCGCGCCGGCCCGGCTCCTCCTCGGCACCGACCCACACCTGCACGGCCACACCGCCGCGCTCCGGGACGATCAGCGGCGCTTCCAGCGTCAGGTCCTCGATCTGCGCACAACCGGCCTCGTCGCCCGCACGCACCGCCAGCTCCACGAGCGCGGTACCAGGCAGCAGCACACTGCCCATGACCGTGTGGTCGGCGAGCCAGGGGTGGGTCTTGAGCGAGAGCCGCCCGGTGACCAGGAACCCGCCGGCGCCCGGCAGCGCGACCGCCGCACCCGCCAACGGGTGCTCGGCCGCACCCAGCCCGAGCCCGGTGGCAGCAGCGCTGCCCGTGAACTCCTCGGGCACCTCCAGCCAGAACCGCTCGTACTGGAAGGCGTACGTGGGCAGCTCGACGCGGCGGGCATCCGGGAAGAACGCCTGCCAGTCCGGGGAGACGCCGTAGGTGTGCAGTTCGGCGAGCGCGGTGACGACAGCCTGCGGCTCGGGACGATCGGCGCGTACGACCGGGACGGTGACGACGTCGTCGTCTTCGTTGTCGAGGCAGCCCTGGGTGAGGGCGGTGAGGACGCCGCCGGGGCCTATTTCCACGAAGGTGGTCACGCCCAGGTCGTGCAGAGTGCGGATGCCGTCGGCGAAGCGGACCGCTTCGCGGACGTGCCGGACCCAGTACTCGGGGGTGTACGGCTCGGCCAGGCGGCCGGTGAGGTTGGAGACCACCGGGATCCGCGGCTCGCTGAAGGACAGTTCGCCTACGACCTCGGCGAAGGCATCCAGCATGGGGTCCATCAACGGCGAGTGGAAGGCGTGGCTGACCTTCAACCGGGAGGTCTTGCGTCCCTGCTGCTTGAAGACCTCCGCGATCGCGAGGACAGCGTCCTCGGCACCGGAGACCACGACGGAATGCGGGCCATTGATCGCCGCGATGCCGACCTGCTCGGTGAGGTGCGGCAGGAGCTCGTCCTCGGTGGCCTGAACGGCAACCATCGCACCGCCGACCGGCAGCGCCTGCATCAACGCGGCACGGGCGGACACCAGCTTCGCCGCGTCCTCCAAGGACAGCACCCCGGCCACATGCGCGGCCGCAATCTCACCGACCGAGTGACCGGCCACGTAATCCGGCCGCACGCCCCAGGACTCAAGGAGCCGGAACAGCGCCACCTCGACCGCGAACAACGCGGGCTGGGTGCATCCGGTCTGGTGAAGCGTTTCAGCTTCGACGTCGACCGGCGCATCCAGATATGTGCACACCTCGTCGTAAGCGGCAGCGAACACCGGGTACGCCGCGTACAGCTCACGCCCCATGCCGATCCGCTGCGAACCCTGCCCCGAGAACAAGAACCCGACCTTGCCTCCAGCGCCCGTCTCGCCCACGACGACCCGGGCGGACGGGGACCCTGCGGCCAGCGCACGGAGCCCTTCCAGGAGCTCGTCCCGGCTCTCCCCCACGACGGCAGCCCGGTGTTCCATGGCCGAGCGCGTGGTGGCGAGCGAGAAACCGACGTCGGCCGGCCGCAGATCCGTCACCGAGGAGGACGAGGTCAGGGACAGCAGGCGTTCCGCCTGTGCCCGCAGCGCCGCCTCGGTCCTGCCCGACAGCACCCACGGCACCACCGCATCCGCGTCCGAGACCGGGGACGGCTCGGCCGTGGCAGGCGCCTGCTCGACGATCACGTGGGCGTTGGTGCCGCTGATACCGAACGACGACACCGCTGCTCGCCGCGGCAGGTCGCCCGCAGGCCACTCCACCGCCTCGGTCAGCAGCCGCACCGCGCCCGCCGACCAGTCCACGTGCGACGTCGGCTCGTCGACGTGCAGCGTCTGCGGCAGCACACCGTGCTGCATCGCCATGACCATCTTGATCACACCGCCGACGCCCGCAGCAGCCTGGGCGTGACCGATGTTGGACTTCAGGGACCCCAGCCACAGCGGCCGGTCCTCGGAACGCTCCTGGCCGTACGTGGCGATGAGCGCCTGCGCCTCGATCGGGTCGCCGAGCCGCGTGCCCGTGCCGTGCGCCTCCACCGCGTCGACCTGGTCCGAGGACACACCGGCGTTCGCCAGCGCCTGCCGGATCACCCGCTGCTGTGCCGGACCGTTCGGAGCGGTCAGACCGTTGGACGCACCGTCCTGGTTCACCGCGGTACCGCGAACCACCGCCAGCACCTGGTGCCCGTTCCGCCGGGCGTCCGACAGCCGCTCCACGAGCAGCATGCCCGCGCCCTCGGCCCAGCCCGTACCGTCCGCACCTGCGGCGAACGCCTTGCACCGGCCGTCCGCCGACAAGCCGCGCTGGCGGCTGAACTCCACGAACGTCGAGGGAGTCGCCATGACCGTGACGCCGCCGACGAGGGCCATCGAGCACTCGCCGGTGCGCAGGGCCTGGGTCGCCAGGTGCAGCGCCACCAGGGACGACGAGCAGGCCGTGTCGACCGTGACCGCCGGGCCTTCGAGGCCGAAGGTGTACGAGACGCGGCCCGACGCGATGCTGCCCGCGCTGCCACTGCCCAGGTAGGCGTCCATGCCCTCCGGGGCCGTCTTCACCCGCCCGCCGTAGTCGTGGTACATCACACCGGCGAAGACGCCGGTCCTGCTGCCCCGCACCGAGGCCGGGTCGATGCCCGCCCGCTCGAACGCCTCCCAGGACGTCTCCAGCAGCAACCGCTGCTGCGGGTCCATCGCCAGCGCCTCACGCGGCGAGATCCCGAAGAAGGCGGGGTCGAACTCGGCCGCCTCGTGGAGGAAGCCGCCGTGGCGCACGGAGGACTTGCCGGAGCGGTCGGGGTCGGGGTCGTAGAGGTTCTCGACGTCCCAGCCGCGGTCCTCGGGGAAACCGGAGATCGCGTCGCCGCCGGACGCGACGAGGCGCCACAGGTCTTCGGGCGACCGTACGTCACCGGGGAAGCGGCAGGCCATGCCCACGATCGCGATCGGCTCGTCCGTCCCGGCGACCGCGGCGACCGCGGCCTCGGACTGCTCCTGGACGCCCAGCGTCTCGGCCAGCAGGAAACGGGAGAGCGCGGCGGGCGTCGGGTGGTCGAAGACCATGGTCGCGGGGAGCCGCAGCCCGGTCGCCGTGTTCAGGCGGTTGCGCAGTTCCACCGAGGTGAGGGAGTCGAAACCGGCCTCCTGGAAGGCGTGTTCGGGTTGCACGGCCTGGACCGAGGCGTGCCCGAGCACGGCGGCGACCTCGGTACGGACCAGGTCCAGCACCGCCTGCTCGCGCTCGGCCTCCGGCAGCCCGGCCAGCCGCTGACCCAAGGATCCCTTCGGTGCGGCCTGCGCGGCGCGCCGCGCGGTGCCCCGCACGGGGCCGCGCAGCCCTCGCAGCACCGAGGGCACCGTGCCCTGCAGGCCGCCGAGGTCCAGCCGCAGCGGGGCGACGGTCGCCCGGTCCAGGGCCAGTGCCGCGTCGAACAGCCGCAGTCCCTCGTCGACCGCTATCGGGGCCAGGCCCACCCGCTTGAGTCGGGTGAGGTCCGCCTGGTCGAGCCGGTCGGCCATGCCGCTGCCCTGCTCCCACAGGCCCCACGCCAGTGAGGTGGCGGGCAGGCCCTGGGCACGGCGGGCTTCGGCGAAGGCGTCGAGGAAGGTGTTCGCCGCCGCGTAGTTGCCCTGCCCGGCGCTGCCCAGGATTCCGGACACCGACGAGAAGACCACGAACGCCGACAGGTCGCCCGTCAGCTCGTGGAGGTTCAGCACGGCGTCGACCTTCGGGCGCAGCACCGCGTCCATGCGCTCCGGGGTCAGCGCGGCGATCACGCCGTCGTCGAGGACGCCGGCCGTGTGCACCACGGCCGTCACCGGTGTCCCGGCCAGCACACCGGCGAGGGCGTCCCGGTCGGCCACGTCGCAGGCCGCCCAGCGCACCTCGGCGCCCCTTGCGGCCAGCTCGGCCTCCAGCTCGGCGGCACCGGGCGCCTCCGCGCCCCGCCTGCTGAGCAGCAGCAGGCTACGGACACCATGGGCGGCGACCAGGTGCCGGGCGACGAGCCCGCCCAGCGCACCGGACGCACCGGTCAGCAGGACAGGGCCGGAGCCGAAGTCCGGCGTGCCGACGTCCGGCGTGCCAGCGCCCGCCCCGGTGGCCTTCGCCAGGCGCGGTACGAGCACGTCCTGGCCGCGCACCGCGAACTGCGCTTCACCGGAAGCGATCGCGGCGGGCAGCACGCGGATCGCCGCGTCGATGTCCTCCGCCTCCACCAGCACGATCCGGTCCGGGTTCTCCGACTGCGCGGACCGTACGAGCCCCCACACCGCAGCATGAGCCAGGTCGCCGGGACGAGTCACCAACGCCAGACGCGCCGGACGCTCCTCCGCCAGCCACCACTGCACCAGCTCCAGCACGGCACTGGTGACTTCACGGACCCGGGCGGCCGTGTCCACGCCGGCCCCGGTCGGGCACGGCACGGCGACGACGTCCGGTGCCTGTGCCCCTTCCGGTTCCGGTTCCGGTTCCGGTTCCCGCAGTGCGTCGAAGTCCGCGAAGGACTCGATCACCAGCGCGTCGGAGTCGGATGTCGCGGGCAGTGTGAACGGCGTCCACTCCACCCCGAACAGCCGGTCGCCGTCACCGGCACCGCGCAGCTGCTCCGCCGATACGGCACGCAGCGACAACGACTCGACCGAGGCCACCGGATCACCGGCGCCGTCTGCCACGGCCAGCGTCACCGAACCGGTGCCCGTCCGCGACAGCTTCACCCGCACCATGGCCGCACCGGCCGCATGCAGAGCGACACCGGACCATGCGAACGGCAGGACCGGCCCGTCGCCCAGCGAAACCAGCCCACCGGCGGCCAGGGCGTGCAGAGCAGCGTCCAGCAGCGCCGGGTGCAGAGCAAACGTGCCCGCTTCCGTGCCCTCGGGCAAGGCGACCTCGGCGAGGACCTCGTCCCCGCTGCGCCACACCGACCGCAGGCCCTGGAAGACCGGGCCGTACTCCAGGCCCGCAGCAGCCATGTCGGCGTAGAACGCGGTCAGATCGACGGCCTCCGCGTGTACGGGCGGCCAGGCGCCGACGTCCGCAGCTGGCGGCGCCTCGGCCGAGGACAGCACACCCGTCGCGTGCCGCACCCAGGAACCGTCTTCGACGCGCGAGTGCACGCTCAGCTGCCGCCGGCCGGACTCGTCCTCCGAGCCGACCGCCACCTGAAGGGTGACGCTGCCGCGCTCGGGCACGACCAGGGGAAGTTCCAGCGTGAGGTCTTCGATCCATCCGCATCCGGCCTCGTCGCCCGCCCGGACCGCCAGCTCGACGAACGCGGTGCCGGGCAGCAGAACGGTCCCGTTCACGGCGTGGTCGGAGAGCCACGGGTGGCTTTCGAGGGAGAGCAGCCCGGTGAGCAGGACCCCGTCGCTGTCGGCGGTCGCGATCGCGGCACCGAGCAGCGGGTGGTCCGCCGCCCCCAGACCGGCCGCCCGGACGTCACCGGGGGCCTGGGGTACGTCAAGCCAGTAGCGCTCGCGCTGGAACGCGTACGTGGGCAGGTCGACGCGGCGGGCGCCGGGGAAGAGCGCCTGCCAGTCCGGGGAGACGCCGTACGTGTGCAGTCGGCCGACGGCGGTGACGATGGCGTACGGCTCGGGGCGGTCGGCGCGGAGGGCGGGGACGGTGACGACATCGTCGCCGTCGAGGCAGCCCTGGGTGAGGGCGGTGAGGACGCCGCCGGGACCGATCTCCACGAAGGTGGTCACGCCCAGGTCGTGCAGGGTACGGATGCCGTCGGCGAAACGGACCGCCTCGCGGACGTGCCGAACCCAGTACTCCGGCGTGTACGGCTCGGCGAGACGGCCGGTGAGGTTGGAGACCACCGGAATCCGCGGCTCGCTGAAGGACAGCCTGCCTACGACCTCGGCGAACTCGTCCAGCATGGGGTCCATCAACGGCGAGTGGAACGCGTGACTGACCTTCAACCGGGACGTCTTGCGGCCCTGCTGCGTGAAGACCTCGGCGATCGCGGTGACCGCTTCCTCCACACCGGAGACCACGACGGACTGCGGGCCGTTGATCGCCGCAATACCGACCCCGTCGGTCAGATGCGGCATCACCTCGTCCTCAGTCGCCTGGACCGCCACCATCGCCCCACCCGCGGGCAGCGCCTGCATCAACGCAGCACGCGCCGACACCAACTTCGCCGCGTCCTCAAGCGACAGCACACCCGCCACATGAGCAGCCGCAATCTCACCCACCGAGTGACCGGCCACGTAATCCGGCCGCACGCCCCACGACTCCAGCAGGCGGAACAGCGCCACCTCAACAGCGAACAACGCAGGCTGGGTGCACCCGGTCTGATGAAGCGTTTCAGCATCAACATCCACCGGCGCATCCAGAAGCACACACACCTCGTCATACGCCGCAGCAAAGACGGGGTACGCCGCATACAACTCGCGCCCCATCCCCAGCCGCTGCGAACCCTGACCCGAGAACAAGAACCCGACCTTGCCCCCGACAACACCGCCCACCGCATCAGCACCGGAAGCAATCGCCTCCAGCCCCCGCCGGAGCTCCACGAGATCCCCGCCCACGACCACCGCACGGCGCTCCAGCTCCGCACGGGACGTGGCCAGCGAGAAGCCCACATCAACCGGGTCCACCCCGGTACCACCGGTACCGCCGATACCACCGGCACCCTCACCATCCATGAACGACAGCAGCCGGTCCGCCTGATCCCGCAGCGCCGCCTCACTCTTCGCCGACAGCACCCACGGCACCACCTCATCCGAGTCCGAGGTCGGGGCCGGAGACAGGGCCGGGGACGACTCGGCCGTGGCAGGTGCCTGCTCGACGATCACGTGCGCATTCGTACCGCTCACGCCGAACGAGGACACTGCCGCTCGTCGCGGCGCGTCGCCCGCGGGCCACTCGACCGCCTCGGTCAGCAGTCGCACCTCACCGGCGGACCAGTCCACGTGCGGCGTCGGCTCGTCCACGTGCAAGGTCTGCGGCAGCACACCGTGCTGGATCGCCATGACCATCTTGATCACACCGCCGACGCCCGCAGCAGCCTGCGAGTGACCGATGTTGGACTTCAGGGACCCCAGCCACAGCGGCCGGTCACTGTCCCGCTCCTGGCCGTACGTCGCCAGCAGCGCCTGCGCCTCGATCGGGTCGCCCAGCTTCGTACCCGTGCCGTGTGCTTCGACCGCGTCGACCTGGTCCGAGGAGACACCGGCGTTCGCGAGCGCCTGCCGGATCACCCGCTGCTGTGCCGGACCGTTCGGAGCGGTCAGACCGTTGGACGCACCGTCCTGGTTCACCGCGGTGCCGCGAACGACGGCCAGTACCTTGTGCCCGTTGCGCCGGGCGTCCGACAGCCGCTCCACGAGCAGCATGCCCGCGCCCTCGGCCCAGCCCGTACCGTCCGCGCCGGCCCCGAACGCCTTGCACCGGCCGTCCGCCGACAGGCCGCGTTGGCGGCTGAACTCCACGAACACGGCCGGGGAGGCCATCACCGTGACGCCGCCGACGAGGGCCATCGAGCACTCGCCGCTCCTGAGGGCCTGGGTCGCCAGGTGCAGTGCCACGAGCGAGGACGAGCAGGCCGTGTCGACCGTGACCGCCGGGCCTTCGAGGCCGAAGGTGTACGAGACGCGCCCCGAAGCGACGCTGCCCGCGCTGCCGTTGACGAGGTAGCCCTCAAGGCCGGCCGGCGAGGTGTGCACGCGGCCGCCGTAGTCGTGGTACATCACGCCGGCGAAGACACCGGTCCTGCTGCCCCGCACCGAGGCCGGGTCGATGCCGGCCCGCTCGAACGCCTCCCAGGACGTCTCCAGCAGCAACCGCTGCTGCGGGTCCATCGCCAGCGCCTCGCGCGGCGAGATCCCGAAGAACTCGGCGTCGAATTCGGCCGCGTCGTGCAGGAAGCCGCCTTCTCGGGTGTAGCTGGTGCCCCACTGGTCGGGGTTCGGGTCGTAGAGCTTCTCGACGTCCCAGCCGCGGTCCTCGGGGAAGCCCGACACCGCGTCGCGGCCGGAGAACACCAGCTGCCACAGGTCTTCGGGCGACTGCACGCCACCGGGGTAGCGGCAGGCCATGCCCACGATCGCGATCGGCTCGTCGGCCGCACCGGTGGCCGTGGAGACGGTCGCCGGCACGGTCGCCGTCTCGCCGGAGCCGGCGGCTTCGGCGGTGAGGAAGCGGGCGAGGGTGAGCGGGTTCGGGTAGTCGAAGATCAGTGTGGCGGGCAGGCGCATGCCGACGGCCGAGTTGAGGCGGTTGCGCAGTTCGACGGCGGTCAGCGAATCGAACCCGATTTCCTTGAACGAGTCGTCCGCGCCGACCGCCTGGGCGCCGGCGTGCCCGAGCACGGCGGCGACCTCGGTACGCACCAGCTCCAGTACCGCCTGCTCGCGCTCGGCCGCCGGCAGCCCGGCCAGCCGCTGGCCCAGGGAGGACGATGCCGCCCTCGCCGCCGATGCCGCGCGCCGGACCGGCGCAACCCTGACCAGGCCGCGGAGGACCGCCGGTACGGGCTGCTGCCCCTGTCCGTCGCGGAAGGCGGAGGTGTCGAGCCGGATCGGGACGACGGCCGCCCGCCCGGTGGCCAGGGCCGCGTCGAACATCCGCAGGCCGTCCGCCGGCGGGATCGCGGCAAGACCCATCCGCTTGATGCGCGTGAGATCGGTGTGATCGAGGCCGCCGGTCATCGCGCTCTCGCTGTCCTGCGCCCACAGGCCCCACGCCAGCGAGGTGGCGGGCAGGCCCTGGGCACGGCGGTGCTCGGCGAGGGCGTCGAGGAAGGTGTTGGCGGCGGCGTAGTTCCCCTGGCCCGGCGTGCCGAGGGTGCCCGCCACGGAGGAGAAGAGCACGAACGCGGACAGGTCGCCGGTCAGCTCACCGGCCAGTTCGTGCAGGTTCAGCGCCGCGTCCACCTTGGGGCGGAACACGCCGTCCAGCCGCTCGGGAGTCAGCGAACCGATGATTCCGTCGTCCAGGACACCGGCGGTGTGGATGATCGCGGACAGGCTCTGCCCGGCCAGGAGTTCGCGGACGGCCTCGCGGTCGGCCACGTCGCAGGCGGCCCAGGTGACCTCGGCGCCCTGCCCGGTCAGGTCGGCGGCGAGCTCGGCCGCACCGGGTGCGTCCCCGCCGCGGCGGCTGACGAGCAGCAGGCTGCGGACACCGTGCTCGGCGACCAGGTGCCGGGCGAACAGTCCACCCAGTCCACCCGACGCGCCGGTCAGCAGGACGGTGCCGGAACCGAGATCCGGGAGCTCCGTCTCCGTCTCCGGCGCGGCAATGCGCACCAGCCTCGGCACCAGGACCTCGCCCGCGCGCACCGCGGCCTGCGGCTCGCCGGAGGCGATCAGGCCGGGCAACAGCCCGGCGAGACGGGCATCGTCACCGCTGCCGGCATTGGCGTCGGCATCGGTCTCGACCAGCACGATGCGGTCGGGGTTCTCGCTCTGCGCCGAGCGCACCAGCCCGCGGACCGCCGACTGGGCGAGGTCTCCCGTACGCATCACCAGCACCAGCCGCGACGGGCGTTCCTCGGCGAGCCACCACTGCACCAGCTCCAGCACGGCATTGCCGACCTCGCGGACCCGGGCTGCGATGTCCGTACCGGCTCCGGTCGGGCACGGTACGACCACGGCGTCGGTGCCGGCGTCCGGCAGCGCGCCTGCGGCCTGCAGCGCGGCTAGGTCTTCGTACGTGACGATCCTCATGCCGTCCGGCGCCGTCGGCAGGCTGACCGGTGTCCACTCCAGGCCGAAGACCGAGTCGTCGCCACCGGAACCGGCGCGCAGCTGGTCGGCGGGGACCGGGCGCAGCGTCAGGGAGTCGATCTGTGCGACCGGCTCGCCGGTGCCGTCGGCCAGCACCAACGACACCGTGGAGGTGCCGGTGCCGGCGCGCGAGACCTTCACCCGCAGGACGGAGGCTCCGGCGGCCGCCAGGCGCACGCCGCTCCAGGCGAACGGCAGCAGGCCGTTCCCCGTCCCGGCCTCGGGCTCGACCGCCCCCAGCCAGACGGTGTGCAGGGCCGCGTCGAACAGCGCGGGGTGCAGGCCGTACGCGCCCGCGGCCGTCCGCTCGGCGCCGGGCAGTTCCACTTCGGCGAAGAAGTCGTCCCCGCTCCGCCAGGCGGCACGCAGCCCCTGGAAGACGGGGCCGTAGTCCAGCGCCATGCCCGCGAGGCGGTCGTAGAAGCCATCGACGTCGACAGGCTCGGCGCCCGCGGGCGGCCAGGCGGCGAGCGAGCCGTCCACCGGGCCCGTGGCGACGGCCAGGAAGCCGGATGCGTGCCGGACCCACGTCCGCTCGGACTCGTCCTCGTGGGCGTACGCGTCCGCGTCGTCGATCCGCGAGTGCACGGTCAGCGGCCTGCGGCCGGAGCCGTCGTCGGCGCCGACGCGCACCTGCAGGGCGACGCCGCCGCGCCCGGGCACGAGCAGCGGTGTCTCCAGCGTCAGCTCTTCCAGCAGGTCACAGCCCACGGCGTCGGCGGCGGTGATCGCCAGCTCGACGAACGCGGTTCCCGGCAGCAGGACGACCCCGTTCACGGCGTGATCCACCAGCCACGGGTGCGTGTGCGCCGAGAGGCGCCCGGTGAGCAGGTGCCCGTCGCCGTCGGCCAGCGGCACGGCGGCACCGAGCAGCGGGTGACCGGCCTCGCCCTGGCCCACCGCACGCATGTCACCGGCGGAGGCGGGGGCGTCGAGCCAGTAGCGCTCGCGCTGGAACGCGTACGTGGGCAGCTCGACGCGGCGAGCACCCGGGAAGAAGGCGTGCCAGTCCACTTCGACGCCGCTGACGTGCAGCTGGGCGTACGCGGTGGCGATCGCCTGCGGCTCGGGGCGGTCGGCGCGGAGGACGGGGATGGTGACGGTGACGACGTCATCGCCTACGTGGTCGAGGCAGCCCTGGGCGAGGGCGCTGAGGACGCCGCCGGGACCGATCTCCACGAAGGTGGTCACACCCGAGTCGTGCAGGGTCCGGACACCGTCGGCGAAGCGCACGGCCTCGCGGACGTGGCGGACCCAGTACTCGGGGGTGTACGGCTCGGCCAGGCGGCCGGTGAGGTTGGAGACCCCCCGGATCCGCGGCTCGCTGAAGGTCAGACCGCGGACGACCTCGGCGAAGGCCTCCAGCATCGGGTCCATCAACGGCGAGTGGAACGCGTGGCTCACCTTCAGGCGGGACGTCTTACGGCCCTGCTGCTTGAAGACCTCGGCGATCGCGAGGACAGCGTCCTCCGCGCCGGAGACCACCACGGACCGCGGGCCGTTGACGGCCGCGATACCGACCTGTCCGGTCAGGTGCGGGAGGACTTCCTCCTCGGTGGCCTGGACCGCCACCATCGCACCGCCGGCGGGCAACGCCTGCATCAGCGCAGCACGCGCCGACACCAACTTCGCCGCGTCGGCGAGCGACAGCACACCCGCCACATGAGCCGCAGCGATCTCACCCACCGAGTGACCGGCCACGTAATCCGGCCGCACACCCCACGACTCCAGCAGGCGGAACAGCGCCACCTCGACAGCAAACAGCGCAGGCTGCGTCGAACCCGTCTGGTTCAACTCGTCCGACTCGACGTCCACCGACGCATCCAGAAGTGCGCACACCTCGTCGTAGGCGGCAGCGAACACCGGGTACGCCGCGTACAGCTCGCGCCCCATGCCGATCCGCTGCGAGCCCTGACCCGAGAACAGGAACCCGACCTTGTCCGCCGGGTGCGCGCGCCCCGCAACGACGTTGGCCGCCGGTTCTCCCGCTGCCAGGGCCTCCAGGCCCGCCCGCAGTTCGGCCGCGTCGGTGCCGATCACCGCGGCCCGGTGCTCCAGTGCCGATCGTGTGGTGGCCGACGAGAATCCGGCGTCGACCGGCGACACGTCGTCGGCTGCGGAGGCCAGCAGACGCTCGGCCTGTGCCCGCAGCGCCGCCTCGCTCTTCGCCGACAGCACCCACGGCACGGGCACCGGGCGGTGTTCCGCGGCCGGCTCCGCCTCGGCTTCCGCGGGCGCCTCCTCGATGATCGTGTGCGCGTTGGTGCCGCCGATGCCGAAGGACGACACCGCGGCCCGGCGCGGCAGGTCGCCCGCGGGCCACTCCACCGCCTCGGTCAGCAGCCGCACCGCGCCCGCCGACCAGTCCACGTGCGCGGTCGGCTCGTCCACGTGCAGGGTCTGCGGCAGCACACCGTGCCGCATCGCCATCACCATCTTGATCACGCCGGCGACACCCGCCGCAGCCTGCGTGTGACCGATGTTCGACTTGACCGACCCCAGCCACACCGGCCGGTCGTCGGAGTGCTCCTGACCGTACGTCGCCAGCAGCGCCTGCGCCTCGATCGGGTCGCCCAGCTTGGTGCCCGTGCCGTGCGCCTCGACGGCGCCCACGTCGGCAGGCGTGAGTCCGGCCGAGGCCAGCGCCTGCCGGATCACCCGCTGCTGTGAAGGACCGTTCGGGGCGGTCAGACCGTTGGACGCGCCGTCCTGGTTGACCGCGCTGCCGCGGACCACTGCCAGCACCTGGTGCCCGTGGCGCCGGGCGTCGGACAACCGCTCCACCAGCAGCAGGCCGACGCCTTCGCCCCACCCGGTGCCGTCGGCACCGGCCGCGAACGCCTTGCAGCGGCCGTCCGGCGACAGACCGCGCTGACGGCTGAACTCCACGAAGAGGTCCGGCGTGGTCATGACGGTGACGCCGCCGACCAGGGCCATGGTGCACTCGCCGCTCCGCAGTGCCTGCGCGGCGAGGTGGAGGGCCACGAGCGAGGACGAGCAGGCCGTGTCGACCGTGACCGCCGGGCCCTCGAGGCCGAACGTGTAGGAGATGCGGCCGGAGACGACCGACGCCGCCTTGCCGGTGAGCGCGTACCCCTCGATCTCCTCGGGTGCGTTGCGCAGCCCGTTGGCGTAGTCCTGGCCGTTGGTGCCGATGAAGACGCCGGTGCGGCTGGCGCGGACGGACGCGGGGGCGATGCCGGCGCGTTCGAAGGCCTCCCACGCGGTCTCCAGCAGCAGGCGCTGCTGCGGGTCCATGGCCAGCGCCTCGCGCGGCGAGATCCCGAAGAGGGCGGCGTCGAAGCGGTCGGCGCCCTCGATGAAGCCGCCCTCACGCGCGTACGTCCTGCCCGACCGGTCGGGGTCGGGGTCGTAGAGCGAGTCGATGTCCCAGCCGCGGTCGGTGGGGAAGCCGGACACCGCGTCCCGGCCGGAGCGCAGCAGCTCCCACAGGTCCTCCGGCGACTGGACGCCACCCGGGAAGCGGCAGCTCATGCCGACGATCGCGAGGGGCTCGTCGGTCGCGGCGGCGGCCGTCACCTGCGCGGCCTCCGCCTCCAGCCCGTGCCGGCCGAGGAGTTCCTCGCGCAGGTGGCGGGCGAGGGCGGTGGGGGTCGGGTGGTCGAAGACCAGGGTGGCGGGCAGCTTCAGGCCGGTGGCCGTGTTGAGCCTGTGGCGCAGCTCGACGGCGGTGAGCGAGTCGAAGCCGGTCTCGCGGAACGTCCGGTCGGCCTCGAAGGCGCCCTTGCCCGTGTGGCCGAGCACCGTGGCGGCCTGCTCGCGGACCAGGTCCAGCAGAATGCGGTCCTGCTCCCCCGGCGTGCCGCCCAGGAGGCGCTGAACCAGCGCGGACGCGGGCACTTCGGTGCTCTGCGCAGCCCGGGCGCGTACTTCGAGGGCCTTGCGGGCCTCGGGCACACCCTGCAGCAGCGGGCAGGGGCGGGTGCCGGCGAAGGCCGGGACGAAGCGGTCCCAGTCCACGTCCGCGACGGTCACGGAGGTCTCGCCGTGGGTCAGCGCGCCGTGCAGCACGGAGATCGCGGGAAGCGCCGCGATCGCCCGGACGCCGCGCCGCCGCAGGTGGTCGCCGGCGGCACCGTCGGCCATGCCTCCGTCCGCCCAGGACCCCCACGCGACGGCGAGCGCGGGCAGGCCCTGCGCACGGCGCTGCTCGGCGAGGGCGTCGAGGAAGGCGTTCGCGGCACCGTAGGCGCCCTGGCCGCCGTTGCCCCAGACACCGGTCATCGACGAGAAGAGGACGAAAGCGTCGAGGTCCTGGCGGTCCCGGGTGAGCTCGTGCAGGTGGAGCGCGGCGTCCGCCTTGGGACGCAGCACGCGGTTCAGGCTCTCGGGCGTGAGCGATTCGACCAAGCCGTCGTCGAGCACGCCCGCGGTGTGCACCACGGCGTTCACGGTGTGCCGGCCGAGCAGCTCGGCGAGCGCGGTCCGGTCGGCCGCATCGCACGCGGCGACGGTGACCCGAGCGCCCAGTTCCTCCAGCTCCGCCTTGAGCTCGGCGGCGCCCGGAGCGTCGGGGCCCCGGCGGCTGGTGAGCAGCAGGTGTTCGGCTCCGGCGGTGGCGAGCCAGCGGGCCACATGCCCGCCGAGCGCACCCGTGCCGCCGGTCACGAGCACGGTGCCGCGCGGCGACCACGGCGCGTCCGCCGGTGCGGCGCTCTGCGGCGCACGTACGAGACGGCGGCCGGACACGCCGGATGCGCGCACGGCGAGCTGGTCCTCGTCGGCCTGGGTCAGCAGGCCGGCCAGCCGCTCCAGCGAGCGGGAGTCGAGTACGGCGGGCAGGTCGACCAGGCCGCCCCAGCGCTGCGGCTGCTCCAGGGCGACGACGCGGCCCAGGCCCCAGATCCGGGCCGAGGCGGGGTCGGTGAGCGGGTCGGAGGTGCCGGTCGACACCGCGCCGCTGGTCAGGCACCACAGCGGGGCTTCGATCCCGGCGTCGCCGAGGGCCTGGACGAGGAGGACGAGCCGCTGCAGGGCGTCCGGGCCTGCAGCGGTGTCTGCCGCTGCCCCTGCCCCTGCTCCTGCTCCTGCTCCTGCCGCGGCGAAGAGGACACCGGCGGCCTGTCCGTGCCCGGCGTCGGCCAGGGACCGGGCCAGCGAGTCACGGTCGGCGTCCTCGTCCACGACGAACGGGACGAGGTCGACGCCGAGTTCCGTCAGGCCGGTGTGGATCGCCTCGGTCCAAGCGCTCTCCTCGGAAGTCACGTAGAGCCAGGTCCCCGAAGGAGCGGAACCCCTGATGTCGCCGAGCGGCTGCCAGGTGATCCGGTAACGCCAGCCGTCGGCGGTGGACTGCTCGCGCCGCTGCCGCCGCCAGGCGGACAGCTTGGGTGCCACCACGTCCAGTTCGGCGGGCTCCAGCCCCAGGAGCGCGCCGAGCGAGGCACGGTCCTCGCTCTCGACCGAGTCCCAGAACTCGGCGTCCAACGCCTCCGGTGCGCCGGTGGCTGCCGCCTGGGGCGCATCGAGCCAGTAGCGCTCGCGCTGGAAGGCGTAGGTGGGCAGGTCGACGCGGCGGGCGCCGGGGAAGAGCGCCTGCCAGTCCGGGGAGACCCCGTGGGTGTGCAGCCGGCCTACGGCGGTGACGATGGCGTACGGCTCCGGGCGGTCGGCACGCAGGGCGGGGACGGTGACTACGTCATCGCCTTCGTCGCCGAGGCAGCCCTGGGCGAGGGCGCTGAGGACGCCGCCGGGACCGATCTCCACGAAGGTGGTCACGCCCAGGTCGTGCAGGGTACGGATGCCGTCGGCGAAACGGACCGCTTCGCGGACGTGCCGGACCCAGTACTCGGGGGTGTACGGCTCGGCCCGGCGGCCGGTCAGGTTGGAGACCACCGGAATCCGCGGCTCACTGAAGGACAACCCGCCTACGACCTCGGCGAAGGACTCCAGCATGGGGTCCATGAGAGGCGAGTGGAAGGCATGGCTGACCTTCAACCGGGAGGTCTTGCGACCCTGCTGCTTGAAGACCTCGGCAATCGCGAGGACAGCGTCCTCCGCGCCGGAAACCACTACGGACTGCGGGCCATTGACCGCCGCAATGCCGACCCCGTCGGTCAGATGCGGCATCACCTCGTCCTCGGTCGCCTGAACAGCCACCATCGCTCCACCGGCAGGCAGCGCCTGCATCAACGCAGCGCGGGCGGACACCAGCTTCGCCGCGTCGTCGAGCGACAGCACACCCGCCACATGAGCAGCCGCAATCTCACCAACGGAGTGACCGGCCAAGTAATCCGGCCGGATGCCCCACGACTCCAGCAACCGGAACAGCGCCACCTCAACAGCAAACAACGCAGGCTGCGTCGAACCCGTCTGGTTCAGATCCTCCGACTCGACGTCCACCGGCGCATCCAGAAGCGCGCACACCTCGTCATAGGCCGCAGCAAAGACGGGGTACGCCGCGTACAGCTCGCGCCCCATCCCGATCCGCTGCGACCCCTGCCCCGAGAACAAGAACCCGACCTTGCCCCCGACAACGCCGCCCACCGGAGCAGCACCCGAGGCGACCGCCTCCAGCCCCTCGCGGAGTTCGGCAAGGTCCCCACCCACGACCACCGCACGGCGCTCCAGCTCCGCACGGGACGTGGCCAGCGAGAAGCCCACATCAACCGGGTCCACCCCGGTACCACCGGTACCCCCGGCACCGTCACCGTCACCATCCATGAACGACAGCAGCCGGTCCGCCTGATCCCGCAGCGCCGCCTCGCTCTTCGCCGACAGCACCCACGGGACCGGTCCTGCAACGGTCACCTCGCGGGCGGGCTCGTCGCGCGTCGCGGCCTGTTCGACGATGACGTGCGCGTTCGTGCCGCTGATGCCGAACGAGGACACGGCCGCCCGGCGCGGCAGGTCGCCCGCAGGCCACTCCACCGCCTCGGTCAGCAGCCGTACGCCGCTCTCCGACCAGTCGACGTGCGGTGTCGGCTCGTCGACGTGCAGGGTCTGCGGCAGCACACCGTGGCGCATGGCCATGACCATCTTGATCACGCCGGCCACGCCCGCGGCGGCCTGCGTGTGGCCGATGTTGGACTTCAGCGAACCCAGCCACAGCGGCCGGTCGCCGTCCCGCTCCTGGCCGTAGGCGGCGATGAGGGCTTCCGCCTCGATGGGGTCGCCGAGCCGCGTGCCCGTGCCGTGCGCCTCGACGGCGTCGACGTCGCCCGGCGCGAGTCCGGCCGAGGCCAGGGCCTGCCGGATCACCCGCTGCTGCGAAGGACCGTTCGGGGCCGTGAGTCCATTCGAGGCGCCGTCCTGGTTGACCGCGCTGCCCCGCACGACCGCCAGTACCCGGTGGCCGTTGCGCTCGGCGTCGCTGAGCCGCTCCACCAGCAGCATGCCGACGCCCTCGGCCCAGCCCGTACCGTCCGCGCCGGCCGCGAACGCCTTGCAGCGGCCGTCCTCCGACAGGCCGCGCTGGCGGCTGAACTCCACGAACATGCCGGGCGTGGACATCACGGTCACGCCGCCGGCCAGGGCCATCGTGCACTCGCCGCTGCGCAGCGACTGGATGGCCAGGTGCAGGGCAACCAGGGACGACGAGCACGCCGTGTCCACCGTGACCGCCGGGCCCTCGAGGCCGAACGAGTAGGCCACGCGGCCCGAGGCGACGCTGGTCGTCGTGCCGGTCAGCAGGTAGCCCTCGATGCCGTCGACAGGCTCGTGCAGCCGGGGGCCGTAGTCCTGTGCCGTCGCGCCGATGAACACGCCCGCCCGGCTTCCGCGCAGCGTGGCCGGGTCGATGCCCGCGCGTTCGAAGGCCTCCCAGGCGGTCTCCAGGACCAGTCGCTGCTGCGGGTCGATCGCGGCGGCCTCGCGGGGGCTGATGCCGAAGAAGCCGGCGTCGAACTCGGCTGCCTCGTGGAGGAAGCCGCCCTGCCGCGTCGAGGACTTGCCGGGGGTGCCGGGCTCCGGGTCGTAGAGCGCTTCGACGTCCCAGCCGCGGTCCGTCGGGAATCCGGAGATGGCGTCGCCGCCGGAGGCGACGAGCCGCCACAGGTCCTCCGGGGAGCGCACGCCGCCGGGGAGACGGCAGCTCATGGCCACGATGGCGATGGGCTCGTCGGGGTCGGCGACGGTTCCGGGCAGGGCGTCCGCCGCGCCCTCGCCCAGGGATTCCGCGCCGAGGTGGCGGGCGAGGGCGGCAGGGGTCGGGTGGTCGAAGAGGAGTCCGCTGGGCAGGCGCAGCCCTGTGGCCTCGCTGAGCTGGTTGCGCAGTTCCACCGAGCTGAGCGAGTCGAAGCCGAGGTCCTTGAAGGTCCACTCGGCCTGGACCTGGCGGGCTTCGGCGTGTCCGAGGACGGCGGCGATGTGTGCGCGGACCAGGTCGAGCACCGCTTCGTCGCGCTCGGACTCGGGCAGGCCGGCGAGCCGCCGGCCCAGGGCTCCCACCGGCTCGCTCGCAGCCCCGGCGGTCGCTTCCCGCTGCGGGGCGGCAGGGGCCCAGGAGGTGTCGGCGGAGGGCGTGGCGGCACTGTCCAGCCAGTATCGCTGCCGTTCGAACGCGTAGGTGGGGAGCGCGACCTTGCTCCGTGCGCCCCGCCCGTCGAACAGGGCGGTCCAGTCCGGTTCCACGCCGTGGACGTGCAGCGAGGCGACCGCCGCCAGCAGGGCTTGTGCCTCGGGGCGGCGGGCGCGCAGGGCGGGCACGAACAGGGCGTCGCCGTCGGCACTGGTGCGGGCCATGGAGGTCAGCACACCGCCGGGGCCGATCTCCAGGTACGTGCGGACGCCCTGCTCGTCGAGGCGGGCGACGCCGTCGGCGAACCGGACCGCGTCACGGACGTGGCGGACCCAGTAGTCGGCCGTGCTCCCCTCGTACTCCCCTTCGTACTTCCCCTCGCACTCCTCCTCGCACTCCTCCTCGTACTTCCCCTCGGCGGACAGCCGGCCCGTCACGTTGGACACGATCGGGATGCGCGGGGCGTGGAAGGTCAGGTCTTCGGCCACGCGGCGGAACTCCGCCAGCATGGGTTCCATGTGCGGGGAGTGGAAGGCGTGGCTGACCCGCAGCCGGCTGGTCTTGCGGCCCAGGGCCGCGAAGGCGTCGGCGATCTCGGTGACGAGGTCCTCGTCACCGGAGACGACGACGGAGTCCGGGCCGTTCAGCGCGGCGATGCTCACGCGGTCGGTGCGGTCGCCGATGCGGGCGCGGGCCTCGTCCTCCGTGGCCTGGACCGCGATCATGGCGCCGCCGGCGGGAAGCGCCTGCATCAGGCGGCCGCGCGCGGCGACCAGGGCGCAGGCGTCGGCGAGCGGGAGGACGCCGGCCACGTGCGCGGCGGCGAGTTCGCCGACGGAGTGGCCCATCAGCACGTCGGGGGTGATGCCCCAGCTCTCCAGCAGCCGGAACAGGGCGACCTCGACGGCGAACAGCGACGTCTGCGTGTAGAGGGTCCGGTCGAGTTCTGCCGCTTCCTCGGAGCCCTCGGGTGCGAACATCACCTCGCGCAGCGGCCGCGGCAGCCGGGGGTCGAGGTGGGCGCACACCTCGTCCAGCGCGGCGGCGAAGGCCGGGAACGCCTCGGCCAGTTCGCGGCCCATTGCGGCGCGCTGGCTGCCCTGGCCCGAGAAGAGGAAGGCGAGCTTGCCGCGCGGGCGGGTGCGGCCCGTGGTCAGGGCGGCGTCGATGCCTCCGGTGGACAGCTCGCGCAGGGCGCGCAGGAAGTCGTCGCGGTTCTCGCCCACGACGACGGCCCGGTGTTCGAAGGTGGTGCGGCCGGTGGCCAGTGACCAGCCGGCGTCGGGCAGGGCGAGGCCGGGGTGCGCCTCGGCGTACGAGAGCAGGGCGGCGGCCTGGGCGCGCAGCCCGGAGGCGGTCTTGGCGGACAGCGGCCACGGCGTCGGTGCCGTGCCCGGCTCTCTCACGGACCCTGCGGGTTCCTGCCCGTCCGCCGCGGCGCGGTGTTCCGCCAGCACGATGTGGCAGTTGGTGCCGCCCATGCCGAACGAGCTGACACCGGCGAGCAGCGGGCGGTCGTCCTGGGCGTCCCACGCGGCGTGCTCGGTCTGCACCCGGAGGTTCAGTCGCGTCAGCGGGATCGCCGGGTTCGGGGTCTCGAAGTTGAGGCTGGCGGGCAGTTCGCGGTGGCGGAGCGACAGGGCGGCCTTGAGCAGGCCGGTGATGCCGGCGGCGCCCTCCAGGTGGCCGACGTTGGTCTTGGCCGAGCCGACCCGCAGGGGCCGCTCGGGGTCGCGTCCGGCGCCGGTGCCGAGCACCGCGCCGAGCGCGGCCGCCTCGATCGGGTCGCCGACCTTGGTGCCGGTGCCGTGCAGTTCCACGTAGCCGACGTGGGCGGGGTCGACTCCGGCCCGTTCGTAGGCGAGGCGGAGCACCTGTTCCTGCCCGGACTGCAGGGGCACGGTCAGCCCGTCGCCTCCGCCGTCGTTGTTGACGGCGCTGCCGCGGATCACGCAGTAGACGGGGTCTCCGTCCGCGACGGCCTGGGCCAGTGGCTTGAGGACGACGATGCCGCCGCCCTCGCCGCGGACGTAGCCGTTCGCGCGGGCGTCGAAGGTGAAGCACCGGCCGTCCGGGGACAGGCCGCCGAACTTGGCGGCGCCCAGGGTGCTCTCGGGGACGATGTTCAGGCTCACCCCGCCCGCGAGCGCGATCGTCGATTCGCCCTTGCGGAGGCTTTCGCAGGCCAGGTGGACGGAGACCAGGGAGGAGGACTGGCCGCAATCCACCGTCAGGCTGGGGCCGTTCAGGCCGAGGAAGTACGAGACCCGGTTGGCGATGATGCTGCGGTGCAGACCGGTGACGGTGTGCGGGGAGATGGCGGTGAGCCCGGAGCGGTGGTGCAGGGTCGCGTAATCGTCCCAGATGGCGCCGACGAACACTCCGGTCCGGGTGGAGCGCAGCGTTCCGGCGCGCACGTGCGCGTCCTCCAGCGCTTCCCAGGCCAGCTCCAGCACGAGCCGCTGCTGCGGGTCCATGGCAGCGGCTTCCTTGGGGGAAAGCCCGAAGAACCCGGCGTCGAAGTGGCCGATGCGATCGAGGAATCCGCCCCGGCGGATGTCGGTCCTGCCCGGTACGGACGGGTCGGCGTCGGCCACCGCGGCCCCGTCCCACCGGTCCGGGGGGACATCGGTGATCGCGTCCGCGCCCTCGCTGAGCAGCTGCCAGAAGGCGGCCGGATCGGCGGCGCCGGGCAGCCGGCAGGCAAGACCGATGACAGCTATGTCATCGGCCTGAACCGCCGAACCGGCGCGATTCCCCGATCCGTTGAGCCCGGACTCGACCATATTGCGCTCCACCCACCCACACAGAGAACGAAAAGGCACCACCCCATCCCGCAACGCGTGCGATCGGCCCGACGGCTCCGACGGCTCCGACGACCCGACCGGCCCAATAGCCGGTCGGCCGGCCGCAGCATGTGGCGGTGTGGCGGTGTGGGCCCCAGTTTCGTTCCCACGGCCGCGTTCGGGAGCCGTAGCCGATCAGGTCTAGGGGAATCCCAAGCGGACGGCATGTGCGAAGACCTGCAGCCGAGACGCATCACTAAGGAGAACCCTAGGGACCGCCGTGGGATGGTTATCGGCCGTATAACTTCCCCGCATTTTTCCTCTGACGAAGAGGTCTCTTCGCTATGACGCAATCAAGAGAAGCCGAGAATCGCTTAGCACGGTCCTTTCCCACGGCGCGCCCCTCGGGCTGCCCCTTCGACCCGCCCGCGCCCTTCACGCAAGCGCGCGAGGAATGCCCGATCACCCCGCTGCAGTACCCCGACGGGCACATGGGCCGCCTGGTCACCGGCCTGCAGACGGCGCGGACCGTACTCGGCGACACCCGGTTCAGCTCCCTGCCGGCCGGGAAGCGCTCCCCGGTGAAGGTGCCCGGCTCCGAGCTGAGCACCGACGCCCTTCCTCCGGGCATGTTCGTCAACATGGACCCGCCGGAGCACACCCGCTACCGCCGTCTGCTGAGCAAGCACTTCACCATCCGGCGGGTGCGGGAACTCCGGCCGCGGATCCAGGAGATGACGGACCGCCTGCTGGACGAGATGGAGAGCGCGGACGGGCCCGTCGACCTGGTGCAGGCCTTCGCCAAGCCGCTGCCCACCCTGGTGACCTCGGAGCTGCTCGGGCTGCCGGAGACGGACCGGGCGCAGTTCGGGCAGCACGTCGACGTGCTCTTCAGCCTCTCCAGCAGCGGGGAGGAGATGCAGCAGTCGATGATGGGGCTCGGCGGCATGCTGCACGCCCTGATCGCCGCCGCACGCAAGGACCCGGGCCCGGACATCCTCGGCCGGCTCACCGTCGAGACCGACCTGACCGACGAGGAGCTGCTCGGCATCACGATCGTCCTGCTCATCGCAGGGCTGGAGACCACCACCAACATGCTGGCGCTGGGCACCTACGCCCTGCTGCGCCACCCCGAGCAGCTGGCCGCCCTGCGCGCCGACTGGTCCCTGATGGACGACGCCGTCGAAGAGCTGCTGCGCTACCTCAGCGTGGTGCAGATCGGCCCGATCCGTGTCGCCGCCGAGGACTTCGAGTTCGAGGGGCAGTCCATCCGCAAGGGCGAGGTCGTCACGGTGTCGCTCCCCGCGGCCAACCGTGACCCGCTCGGCTTCGACGACCCCGACAGCCTCGACATCCGTCGCGGCGCGACCCGTCATGTGGCCTTCGGCAGCGGCCCCCACCAGTGCATGGGCCACCACCTGGCCCGCCTCGAACTCTCCATCGGGTACGAGTCACTGCTGCGCCGCTTCCCCCGGCTGGAGCTCGCCGTTCCGGCAGAAGAGGTCGGCACCCGGGAGATGATGGTGACGTACGGCGTCCTCGGACTGCCGGTGCGCTGGTGAGGAGGCGGCCGTCATGAGGATCGAGATCGACAAGGACCTCTGCTGCGGTGCGGGAACCTGTGTGCTCCTCGCCCCCGACGTGTTCGACCAGAACGACGAGGACGGCACGGTGATCCTCCTCGACGCCACCCCCGGCGCCGAACAGCGGGCAGCGGTGGAGGAGGCCGTCGTACGGTGCCCGACGGCGGTCATCAGCATCATGTGACCGCCGCTTGCCGCGATCGAGCAACCGAAGAGGCTCCCTCATCCCACGACCGGCGAGGGGGCCTCCGTCGTGCACGTCCGCTTACTCGCCCCGTCCGCATCGTCCGTCAGCCGGTCAGCGATGCCGCTGTGTCACACACCGGGAATCAGCAGGCTGAGGGGGTTGAGATGCATTCCGACCGCCTGAACCGGCACGAACACCTCACGCCCCTCGGAATTGGCCGCGCCGTTCCCGCCGGCGATCTCGGCTGGATCTGCTGGATCGGCTGAAGCCGCGTGTCCAGCAGCATGACCCACGGCTACGGCCGACAACATGAGCGCTCCACTGACAGCGCCCAGGACAGAAATCCTTCGCAGGGACAAAGCGACCTCCTTGAGAACAGAATCAATGCCTCGTTGAGGAGCAACCGCATCCGGAGCATACGGTTGCGGCCATTCGGCCATTCGGCCGATCGGCCAGCGATTTCATCCCAACGCCACAAGCGTCGGAGCGCTCGCGTCTCACCTAGCCACAAGGAGGGCCGTTCACGGCGGGGACCGGGCGTGACCGCACCGCGCACCGCCGTCGCCGGCGGAGCGGCGGCGCAATGGCCGCGGGCACCGGTCTGAATGGCGAGTGAACGGTCGGCCCCCGCGGGGCCGGGGCTGACGACTTCCTGCCACTTCCTGCCACCGGGAGTCGCTTCAGGTTGCCGACGAACCGGGCGCAAGGACGGCCGCATTCCCGGCCATCGACGGCCATCTCAGGGCGACTTCAGGCTGCGGACGTTGGCTGATGTTGGTCCATTGACACACCCTCGTCACACCCTCAACAATCGGCGGATCGACCTGGACCTGAAAATGATCAACCGATCACCGCCGGTAGTCTGCAGGCTTCTCACTCCTCACCCCTCACCCCCCTTCATCGTGGGTGATTCATGCCCATCACGCCTGCTGCTGCCGGCTGCGTCGGCCGCTGGACTCTACGGGGAGAGCATGTTCGATTCTCGGGACGCCCGTCTTCCTTTGTCGGCTGCCCAGTCCGGCATCTGGTACGCCCAGCAGTTGGCCCCGGAGAACCCGACCTACATTCTCGGGGAATACCTGGAAATCCACGGCCCGGTGGACGCCCGCCTGCTTGAGGAATCGTGCCGGCGGGCCTTCACGGAAGCAGAAGCGCTCCGGGTCCGTTTCGTCACCGACACCGGCGGGCAGCCCTGGCAGTCCGTCACCCCGCTGGCCGACCTGGCCGTACCGCTCATCGACGTCAGCGCGGATCCGGATCCGCGCCGGGCCGCCCTGACGTGGATGGAAGCCGACCTGGCGCGGCCGCTCGACCTCGCATCCGTCCCGCTCTTCACGTGTGCCCTGTTCAAAGCGGCGCCGGACAGGTTCTTCTGGTACCAGCGCGTCCACCACATCGTCATGGACGGCTTCTCGGCGGCGCTCGTCATCCGGCGGATCTGCGACATCTACACCTCGATGTCGCGCGGCCTGCCGGTCGACGAGGAGACCTTCGGCCCCTTGCGTCTCCTCCTGGACGAGGAACGCTCTTACCGCGCCTCCGAACAGTTCACCCAGGACCGTGCGTACTGGACCGGGCGTTTCGCCGACCTGCCGGAGCCGGCGAGCCTCGCCGGACGGTCTGCCGCGACGTCCCACAGCGTGCGGCGGGTGACGGCTCAGCTGCCCCTCTCCGGCATGGAACGCCTGCGGACAGTGGCCCGTGGCGCCCGGACGACCTGGCCTTCGGTCGTCGTCGCCGCCACGGCGGCCTATCTGCACCGCATGACAGGCGCGCAGGACGTGACGGTCGGCCTCGGTGTCACCGGCCGCGACACGACGCGCTCCCAGGAAATACCGGGAATGGTGTCGAACGTACTGCCGCTGCGGCTGTCGGTGCGACCGGAAACGGTCTTCTCCGACCTCGTCCGGCAGGCGTCGCACGAGGTCTTCTCCGTACTCCGGCACCAGCGCTACCGGTACGAGGACCTGCGCCGGGACCTGGGCCTGTTCCGCGACGACCGGAAACTCTTCGGGCCGGTCGTCAACATCATGCCCTTCGACTACGACCTCCGCTTCGGCGACTCCCGTGCGACGTCCCACACCCTTTCGGCCGGCCAGGTCGAAGACCTCTCGATCACCGTCTACCAGCGGGCGAAGGAACAAGGACCGCGGATCGACTTCGACGCCAACCCCGCACTGTACGAAGACGATGGACTCGCAGCCCACCACCGACGCTTCCTGCGCATCCTGGAAGCCGATGCCGATCGGCCGGTCGGCGCGATGGAACTCCTCTCGCCGCAGGAGCACCGTCTGCTCGCAGCATGGAACGACACTGCGGACACGACACCCGCAGCCGGCAGCACGAGCACGAGCACCAGCACCAGCACCAGCACCAGCACCGTTCAACGCCGGTTCGCCGAGCAGGCGGCCCGTACGCCGCAGGCGATCGCCGTCCGCTCGGACGGCGAAGAGCTGACCTACCGGGAATTGGACGCGCGGGCCAACCGGCTGGCACACCGGCTGATCGGCATGGGGGTGGGATCCGAAACCCGGGTGGCCTTCCTGCTCCAGCGCTCCGTCGACCTGGTGGTGTCCATCCTGGCGGTGCTGAAAGCGGGCGGCGTCTATGTGCCGCTGCACCACAGCCACCCGGCCGCGCGGAAACAGGCCGTCATGGCCGGGACCGACGCCCGGGTACTGCTCATCGACCGGGCCGCACAGACCGCCCAGGGCCAGGAATTCCCGCACGGTGCCGCCCAGGTCATCGTCGTGGACGCGGAACAGCCCCTCGCCGACGAGAACGACGGCGATCCCGCCGTGGACGGCCACCCTGAGCAGCTGGCGTACATCATGTACACCTCCGGGTCGCTCGGTGCGGCAAAGGGCGTGGCCGTGACCCACCGGGACGTGCTGAGCCTGGCATCCGACCGGTGCTGGAGCGGCGGCGACCACGAGCGGGTGCTGCTGCATTCCCCGCAGGCTTTCGACGCGTCGACGTACGAGCTGTGGGTTCCTCTGCTCAACGGCGGCCAGGTCGTCGTGGCGCCGCCGGGTGAGCTCGACACCCGGGTTCTCGCGCGCCTCGTCTCCGGCGGGGGCATCACGGGCCTGTGGCTGACCTCGGGCCTCTTCCAGGTCATGGCGGAGGAGTGCCCCGGCAGCTTCGCCGGCGTGCGGGCGGTGTGGACGGGAGGCGACGTCGTCCCGGCCACAGCGGTCCAGCGGGTGCTGGATCACTGCCCGCGGACCGCGGTCGTCAACGGTTACGGCCCCACCGAGACCACCACCTTCGCCGCGCACCACGTGATGCGGGCTCCGGACCGCGTGCCCCGCAGCGTGCCCATCGGCCGCGCCATGGACGGCATGCGGCTGTACGTGCTCGACAGCGGCCTGCAACAACTTCCGGTCGGCGTGGCGGGTGAGCTCTACATCGCGGGGGCCGGGCTGGCGCGCGGCTACTCCGGCCGGCCGGGCCCGACCGCCGAGCGGTTCGTCGCCGACCCCTTCGGCCCGGCCGCGTCCCGCATGTACCGCACGGGCGATCTCGTGCGGAGGCGTTCCGACGGGTCCCTCGATTTCCTGGGCCGGGCCGACGACCAGGTGAAGATCCGAGGATTCCGGATCGAGCCGGGTGAGGTCGAAGCCGTGCTGTCCGAGCACCCCGGCCTCGCCCAGGCCGCCGTCGTCGCCCATGAGCACCGGCCGGGGGACACCCGTCTCGTCGCCTACGCGGTGCCGGTGAAGGCGGCCGGACCTGCGAGCGAGGAAGCGAGCGAGGAGCCGGCGGAGACACGAACCGAGACACGGACCGACACGCAGGCCGCGGCAAAGGCCGACGCGAAGGCCGGCGCACATGCCGAAGCACAGCAGGTCGGCGAATGGGAGTCGATCTACGACTCGCTCTACGAGGACGCCGCCGCGCACCAGGCCGGGTCGAACTTCGCGGGGTGGAACAGCAGCTACGACGGTCAGCCCATTCCGCTGGCCGAGATGCAGGAATGGCGTGCCGCCACGATCGAGCGCATCCTGTCGCTACGGCCCCGCAGGGTGCTGGAGATCGGCGTCGGCACCGGGCTGCTCCTGGGACCGGTGGCCCCGCAGTGCGAGGAGTACTGGGCGACCGACTTCTCCGCCTCGGCCATCGAGGCGCTACGGGCACAGGTCGACCGTGACCCCGGGCCGGCCGGGCGGGTGACGCTGCGGCACCAGCCGGCGCATGTCTTCGACGGCCTGCCGGCCGGTTTCTTCGACACCGTGATCATCAATTCGGTCGTGCAGTACTTCCCCAGCTCCCGCTATCTGGTCGAGGTGCTGCGGAAGGCGACGGAACTGGTGGTCCCCGGCGGGGCCGTGTTCGTCGGCGACGTCCGCAACCTTCGCCTCCAGCGGTGCTTCCACACCGCCGTTCAACTGCACTCCCCCGACCCCTCGAAGGATGCGGCCCGCGTCCGCCGAGCGGTGGAGCAGAACGTGGCGCGGGACAAGGAACTGCTCGTCGCCCCGGAGTTCTTCACGGCACTGCAGCACGCGGTCGCCGGTGTCGACGGCGTCGATCTGCGCGTCAAACGCGGCCGGCACCACAACGAGCTGACCCGGCACCGCTATGACGTCGTACTCCACAAACAGCCCAAGGCTCCCCACACGCTGAGCGAGGCGCCCCGCCTGCACTGGGGACAGGACGTCGACGGGCAACGGGGGCTGCAGGAACTGCGCGAGCATCTGTCCGCCCGGCGCCCCGGCCGGCTGCGGCTCGTGGGAGTCCCCAACGCCCGCCTGTCCGGTGAACTCGCCGCGATGCGCCTGCTGGACGACGGCAGCGAGATCGACGTGCCCCTGCATCAACTCGCCGATGCCGAGGGGAAGGGCCCCGACGCCCACCCCGGCCCCGTCCCCTGCCCCGACCCCGACCCCGAAGCCTTCCACGAACTCGGTGCAGAACTCGGCTACTGGGTCGCCGTGACGTGGTCGGGCACAGACAGCCACGGCACCCTCGACGTCGTCTTCCTCGACGCCGAACACGCCACGTCGGCGACGCCCGTGGACACGTACGTGCCCACCACCACCGAGCACAGGGAACTCTCGGCCTACACCAACGACCCCGACGCCGGCCGGCGGTCCGCCGCCCTGGTCACCGCCCTGCGCTCGTACCTGCGGGACCGGCTCCCGGACTACATGCAACCGGCCGCCGTCGTCATGCTCGACGGCCTGCCGCTGACCACCAACGGCAAGCTCGACCGCGCGGCCCTGCCTGCACCGGACTTCGGCGCGGCGTCGACCGGCCGCGCACCGCGCACCGCCCAGGAGGAGCGCCTGTGCGGACTGTTCGCGGACGTCCTCGGCCTGTCCGCCGTCGGCGTCGACGACAGCTTCTTCGACCTCGGCGGGCATTCCCTGCTGGCCACCCGGCTGGCCGGCAGGGTCAGGTCGGAGCTGGGCATCGAGCTCCCGGTCCGCCTGCTCTTCGAGGCGCCGACCGTCGCGGGCCTCGCCGAGCGGCTCGGCACGACGCGTCCGGCCCGGCCGGCGCTGCGCCCGGTGGCCCGCCCGGAAGAGATCCCGCTGTCCTTCGCCCAGCGCCGGCTGTGGTTCCTGCACCGGCTGGAGGGCCCCGGCGCGACGTACAACGTTCCGCTGGCGGTCCGCCTGTCGGGCGTCGTGGACCACGACGCGCTCGCGGCGGCGCTGGCCGACGTGGTCGGCCGGCACGAGAGCCTGCGCACCACGTTCCCCGAGGACTCCGGGCGGCCGCGCCAGCTCGTCCTCGACGCGGCGGACGCCTCTCCGGTGCTGGAGGTCTCCGAGGCCGGGGCGGCCGACGAGGCGAAGCTGGCGGAGAAGGTGGCCGAGGCGGTCCGGTACGAGTTCGACCTGGCCACCGAGCAGCCGTTGCGCGCCTCGCTGTTCACCCGCGGCCCGCGGGAACACGTGCTGGTGCTCGTACTGCACCACATCGCGGGTGACGGGTGGTCGCTGGCGCCGTTGGCCAGGGACCTGGGCACCGCCTACCGCGCGCGGGTCACGGGCACCGATCCCGCGTGGTCGCCGCTGCCGGTCCAGTACGCCGACTACACGCTCTGGCAGCGCGAGCTGCTCGGCGACGAAGGGGGCGCACAAGAGGGCGGGGAGGGGACGGAAGGGGGCGAGGGAAGCCTGGCGGCGCAGCAGCTCGCGTACTGGCGGAACGCCCTCGCGGGCCTCCCCGACCACCTGGAGCTGCCCGGCGACCGCCCGCGCCCGGCAGTGGCCGGCCACCGAGGCGCCGACCGGACCTTCACGCTGAGTGCGGAGCTGCACCGGGGACTCGTCGACCTCGCGAAGCAGCACCGGGCGAGCGTGTTCATGGTCGCCCAGGCGGCGCTGGCGGCCCTGCTCACCCGGCTGGGCGCGGGCACGGACATACCGATCGGCTCCCCGATCGCCGGGCGCACGGACGAGAGTCTGGACGACCTCGTCGGCTTCTTCGTCAACACGCTGGTGCTGCGCACCGACACCTCCGGCAACCCGAGCTTCCGGACGCTGCTGGAGCAGGTCCGGGAGACCGACCTGGCCGCCTACGCCCACCAGGACCTGCCGTTCGAACGACTGGTGGAGGACCTCCGGCCCGCTCGTTCGCTGGCCTATCACCCGCTGTTCCAGGTCGCGCTGGCCTTCCACAACACCTCCGAGCCCGACCTGGACCTGCCGGGCCTGCGGGCCGAGGCCGAGGGCGTGCGGACCGGCACCACCAAGTTCGACCTCACCGTCGAGCTCACCGAGCGCCGGGAGGCCGGGAGCGGTGCCGCCGGCGGCATGGACGGCCTCGTCGAGTACAGCACCGACCTGTTCGACGCCGCCTCCGTACGGACCCTGATCAGCAGGTACCGGCGGCTGCTGGAAGCCGTCGTGGCCGACCCCGACCAGCCGATCGGCCGGATCGACATCCTCGGCCAGGAGGAGCGCGAGCACCTGCTGGTGAAGTGGAACGAAACCGCACGGCCCGTACCGGAGTCCGATCTGCCCACGCTGTTCGAGGCACGGGCCGCGCTCAGCCCCGGGGCCCCCGCCGTGGTGTCCGAGGACGCCGGGCCTGACCGCGCCGGGCCTGACCGCACTGAGCCGAACCGCACCGGGTCTGCCCACGCCGAGCTGACCTACCACGAGCTCAACGCCCGGGCGAACCGGCTCGCGCACTTCCTGATCGCGCGGGGTGCCGGCCCCGAACGCGTCGTGGCCGTTTCCCTGCCGCGTTCGGCGGAGCTGGTCGTGGCGCTGCTGGCGGTGCTCAAGACCGGCGCGGCCTACCTCCCCCTCGATCCGGCCCAGCCCGCCGAGCGGACCGCGTTCATGCTCGACGACGCGCGGCCGGTGACCGTACTGACCACCGCCGAGGGCGGGCCCGTACTGCCGCCGCACACGCCCCGGACGGTGCTGGACGAGCTCGACGCGGCCGGCGCCCTGGACACCTGCCCGAGCACCGACCCCGACCGGACGGACCGGCTCACCCCGCTCCACCCGGCCTACGTCATCTACACCTCCGGTTCCACGGGCCGGCCGAAGGGCGTTGCGGTCCCGCACACCGCGATCGTGAACCGCCTCCACTGGATGCAGGACGAATACCGCCTCGACGCCACCGACCGCGTCCTGCAGAAGACGCCCTTCACCTTCGACGTCTCCGTCTGGGAGTTCTTCTGGCCCCTGATCGAGGGCGCGACGCTGGTCGTCGCGAAGCCCGAGGGCCACAAGGACCCCGCCCACCTCGCCGGCCTGATCCGCACCGAACAGGTGACCACGGTCCATTTCGTACCGTCGATGCTGCACGCCTTCCTGGAAACACCGGCGGCGAAGGACTGCCGGACGCTGCGCCAGGTGTTCTGCAGCGGCGAAGCACTGCCGGCCGAACTGATCACACGGTTCCAAAGCACGTCGGACGCGCGGCTGTACAACCTCTACGGGCCGACCGAGGCCGCCGTCGACGTCACGGCCTGGGCATGCCCTCGGGACTTCACCGGACCCGTGTCGATCGGTACGCCGATCTCGAACACGCGCGTCCACGTGCTGGACGACGCCCTGCAGCTCGCACCGCAGGGCGTCGTGGGCGAGCTGTACCTGGCTGGACGGGGGCTGGCCCGCGGGTACGTGAACCGGCCCGGAATGACGGCCCTGCGGTTCGTGCCCGATCCTTTCGGCCCGCCGGGCTCGCGCATGTACCGCACGGGAGACCTGGCACGCCGCCGTCCGGACGGAACGCTGGAGTTCCTGGGCCGGGCGGACGACCAGGTGAAGGTCCGGGGCTTCCGCATCGAACCCGGCGAGATCGAGGCGGCGCTGGCACGCCACCCCGGCGTGGCCCGCGCCGCAGTGACGCTCAGGGAGGACGGCCCGTCGGGGCAGTGGCTCGTGGCGTACGTGGTGCCTGCCGCGCCCGCCGCCGGTGCCGCCGCAGCCGGCACAGGACTGCGGGAAGTGGATGCCGCGGGGCTGCGAGAACACGTGCAGGGCCTGCTGCCGGACCACATGGTCCCGGCTGCCTTCGTGGTGCTGGACGAGCTGCCCTTGCTGCCCAACGGAAAGCTGGACCGCGCGGCCCTCCCCGCACCCCATGTCACTCCAGCCCCCGGAGGACGGCCGCCGCGTACGCCCCGGGAGAGGATCCTGTCCGGCCTCTTCGCCGAGCTGCTGGGCGTGGCCGAGGTCGGTGCCGAGGACGGCTTCTTCGCACTGGGCGGGGACAGCATCGTCTCCATTCAGCTGGTGTCCCGGGCACGCGAAGCGGGCCTGGTCATCAGCCCTCGCGACGTGTTCCTGCACCAGACGGCAGCAGCTCTGGCCGCGGTTGCCGTCGACGAGAACGGAGTGGACGCCGAGCCCGGTCCGCCGCTGCTCTCGCTGACGCCGGACCAGCGCGACCGGCTGGCGGAGGCCTGGGGTGACGGCCCGTCGGCGCTGCAGGAGGTTCTCCCGCTCTCGCCCCTTCAAGAGGGCTTGCTCTTCCACACGCTGTTCGATCAGCAGACACCGGACGTGTACACCGTTCAGCTGGTCTTCGACCTCCAGGGGCGTCTCGACGCCGAAGCGCTGCGGGCGGCGGTGGCGGCGCTGCTGCGCCGGCACCCGAATCTGCGGGCGGGGTTCCTGCAACAGGATGCCGGTCAGCCCCTGCAGGTGATCCCGCACGAGGTGGAGTTGCCGTGGCGTGAGGTGGACCTGAGCAGCAGCGGCGACGGCCAGGAGCAGGAGGAGAAGCAGGAGGAGGAGCTGGCTCGGCTGGTGGACGAGGACCGGGCCCGGCGTTTCGATCCGGCGCGCCCACCTTTGTTGCGCTTCACGCTGATCCGGCGCGCTCCCGAGCAGCATTCCCTGGTGTTCCTGAGCCACCACCTCCTGATCGACGGGTGGTCGCTGCCGAACCTCGTCCAAGAGCTGTTCGCTCTGTACTCGCGGCGCGGGAACGACGCCGGCCTGCCGCCCGTCGTGCCGTACCGGAACTACCTGGCCTGGCTGGCGGGACAGGACCGGGGCGCGGCCGGGGAAGCCTGGCGGGAGGCGCTGGCGGGGGTGGAGGAGCCGACGTTGCTGGCCCCGGCCGGTGCCGGCGGTACGGTGACGCCGCCCGAGGAGGTGGTGTGGGAGCTGCCGGAGGAGCTGACCTCGGCGCTGGCGGGTGTGGCGCGTGGTCACGGACTGACGCTCAACACCGTGGTCCAGGGAGTCTGGGGAGCCCTGCTGGGGCGCGCGCTGAACCGGCACGACGTGGTCTTCGGAGCCACCGTCTCGGGTCGTACTCCGGAGATCCCGGGCGTCGAGGACATGGTGGGGCTGTTCATCAACACCCTGCCCGTACGCGTGCGCTGGGGCGCGTCCGAGTCGTGGTCGGACATGCTGGCGCGGCTCCAGGACGAACAGTCGAAGCTGCTGGAGCACCAGCATCTGGGGCTGGCGGAGATCCAGCACGTGACGGGGATGCGCGAGCTGTTCGACACCACCACGGTGTTCGAGAACTATCCCCTCGACACGGACGCCGTCCAGGCGGCCCTGGCGGACGTGCAGGTGACGGGTCTGACCGCCCACGACGCCACGCACTACCCGCTGACCCTCATCGCGTTCCCGGGCAGGAGCCTGCGGTTCTCGCTCGGCTACCGGCCGGATCTGTTCACGCCGGACGCGGCCGAGGAGATCGCGGCACGCCTCAACCGGCTGTTCGAGGCGGTGGCCGCCGACCCCGGACGGCCCATCGGGCAGGCCGACGTGCTGACCGCCGGGGAACGGCACCGGCTGCTGGTGGAGTGGAACAGCAGGGAACAAGCGGTGCCGCCGCCGGCGAGCAGCCTGCCGGAACTGCTGCAGGCGCAGGTCGCCCGCACGCCGGGAAAGGCTGCCGTGATCTTCCGGGACACCGCGGTGTCCTATGCGGAACTCAACGCACGGGCCAACCGGCTGGCGCGGGAGCTGGTCCGGCGGGGGATCGGCCCCGAGCAGGTCGTCGCCCTCCTCCTGCCCAGGTCGGTCGAGCTGCTGGTGGCCGTCCTCGCGGTGCTCAAGGCGGGAGCGGCATACCTGCCGCTCGATCCGGAACACCCGGCCGAGCGCATCTCCTTCATCCTGGACGACGCCGAGGCGGCGCTGGTACTGACGGCCTCCAAGGTGAAGGCCGGAGGTCCGGCGGGGGCTGTCGGTTCTGCGGCGGCTGGTGGTTCTGCGGGGACCGTGCCGCGCATGATGCTCGACCAACAGGACACCAGGGCTGTCGTCGACGGCTTGCCCGACGCCGACCTGTCCGACGCCGACCGGATCCGCCCCCTCTCGCCGCACCACCTGGCCTACGTGATCTACACGTCGGGTTCCACCGGCAGGCCCAAGGGCGTCGGCATGCCGTGTCATGGGCTGGTGAACCTGCTGGCCTGGCAGAAGACGGCCATGCCGACCGGCGAAGGCGCAGGCGAGGGTGAAAGCAAGGGCGAGGAAGGTCGTACGGCACAGTTCACGACGATCAGCTTCGACGTATCGGTGCAGGAGATCCTCGGGGCTCTGACGTCCGGTCGCACACTGGTGGTCACCACCGACGAGGTCCGCCGTGACGCCGATGAGCTCGTCCGCTGGCTGGAGCAGCACGAGATCAGTGAGTTGTTCGCCCCGAACCTGGTCGTGGACGCGGTGTGCACGGCAGCGGTCGAGCAGGGTCGGCGGCTTCCGGCGCTGCGGCACATCGCGCAGGCCGGGGAAGCACTGGCCCTGACGGATGCAGTGCGTCAGTTCTTCAGCGAGGGCACCCGGCTGCTGCACAACCACTACGGTCCCACTGAAACGCATGTCGCGACCGCGTACCACCTGCCGGAGCGCACCTCGGAGTGGCCGTCGGCGGCGCCGATCGGTGCCCCGATCCCCCATGCGCGGGTGTACGTGCTGGACGGCGGTCTGCGGCTGGTTCCGCCGGGTGTGGTGGGTGAGTTGTACGTAGCCGGAGCCGGGGTGGCACGGGGGTACGTGAACCGCCCCGGTATGACGGCTGAGCGGTTCGTGGCGGATCCGTTCGGCCCGGCCGGCTCGCGGATGTACCGCACCGGGGACCTGGTCCGCTGGACCCCCGAAGGCGAGCTGGCCTTCCTCGGCCGGGCCGACGACCAGGTGAAGGTCCGCGGCTACCGGATCGAGCTCGGCGAGATCGAAGCCGCCCTCTCCCACCACCCCGAACTCGTGCAGGCGGTCGTCGTCGCCCAGGATCGGCAGCCCTCGGGCAAGCGCCTCGTGGCGTACGTGGTACCGGTGGCCGGGTCCACCGTGGACTTCGCAGGCTTGCGGGACTTCGCCGGGCGTACAGCACTGCCGGACTACATGATCCCGGCCGTGTTCGTCCTCCTGGACGAGCTGCCCTTGCTGCCGAACGGAAAGCTGGACCGGGCAGCGTTGCCGGCCCCCGGGGCCGGTGCAGCGCCGACTTCGCGTGCTCCGCGCACGCCCCAGGAAGAACTCCTCTGCAGCCTTTTCGCCCAGGTGCTCGACGTACCCGAAGTCGGCGCCGAGGACGACTTCTTCGAGCTGGGCGGACACTCGCTCCTCGCCACCCGTCTGATCAGCCGGATCCGCTCGGCATGGGGTGTCGAGCTGTCCGTCCGCGCGCTCTTCGACGCCCCCACCGTCGCGGGCCTCGCCGAGCAGCTCTCCGGGCACTCGCGCACACGCGTCCCGTTGCGCGCGACGGCACGGCCGGAGGAAGTCCCGCTGTCCTTCGCGCAGCGTCGGCTGTGGTTCCTCAACCAGCTGGAAGGCCCGAGCCCGACGTACAACCTCCCTCTGTTCGTGCGCCTGTCCGGCGCAGCGGACGCGGACGTCCTGGAGGCGGCTCTGGGCGACGTCCTCCACCGGCATGAGAGCCTGCGAACGGTGTTCCCGGAGGCACAGGGCGTGCCGCGGCAGCATGTCGTCGCCACCCTGCCGCGTCCCGTCCTCGAAGTCGTGCGGACCGGCGAGGCGGACCTGGCCGCGGTCCTGAGGGCGGCGGCCCGCCACCCCTTCGACCTCGCCGCGGAGCTGCCGGTCCGGGCCTGGCTCTTCACCCTGGGCGCTCGGGACCATGTGCTGGCGCTCGTGGTGCACCACATCGCGGCCGACGGCTGGTCGCTGGCGCCGCTGGCGCGTGACCTCGGCGTGGCATACGCCGCGCGCTCTCAGGGCGAGGCGCCGTCCTGGCCGCCGCTGCCGGTGCAGTACACCGACTACACGCTCTGGCAGCAGGACGTGCTCGGCAGCGAGAACGACCCGGACAGCCTGATCTCCCGGCAGCTGGCCTACTGGCGCAGCGCCCTGGACGGGCTGCCCGACCAGCTCGGTCTGCCCACCGATCGCCCTCGGCCCGCCGTCGCCGGCTACCGCGGGGAGTCGGTCGCGTTCCGGATCGAGCCGGAGCTGCACCGCGCCCTGGTCTCCCTCGCTCACGGCAACCAGGTCAGCCTGTTCATGGTGCTGCAAGCCGCGGTCGCCGCCCTGCTGACGCGCCTGGGCGCGGGAACGGACATCCCCCTCGGCAGCCCGATCGCCGGTCGCACGGACGAGGCGCTGGACGAGTTGGTCGGCTTCTTCGTCAACACGCTGGTGCTGCGCACCGACACCTCCGGCAACCCGAGCTTCCGGACGCTGCTGGAGCGGGTCCGGGAGACCGACCTGGCTGCGTACGCCCATCAGGACGTGCCGTTCGAACGGCTGGTGGAGCTGCTCAATCCGGACCGGTCGCTCGCCCGCCACCCGCTGTTCCAGGTGATGCTGGCCTTCCAGAACACCCCGGAGGCCGGCCCCGAGCTCGCCGGGCTCGACTGCGCCCTCGAGCCCGTCGAGGCCGGCGTCGCCAAGCTGGACCTGACCATCAACGTACGGGAAACCAGGTCGGGCGACGGCCGCCCGGACGGCCTCGAAGGCAGCATCGACTACAGCACCGACCTGTTCGACCGGTGCACGATCGAGCCGATGGTGACGCGGCTGCGCCTGCTGCTGGAGGCGGTCACCGCGCATCCCGAGCAGCCGCTGGACCGGGTCGACGTGCTGACCGCGGAGGAGCGGCACCGGCTGCTGGTGGAGTGGAACGCCACCGACCGGGACGTCCCCGCCACCACGCTCCCCGAGCTGTTCGAGGCTCAGGCGGCCCGGACACCGGACGCGACGGCGGTGGTGTTCCAGGACGTCGAACTGTCCTACGCAGAGCTCAACGCCCGGGCCAACCAGCTGGCTCGGTATCTCGTCGGCCGGGGGGCGGGACCGGAAGCCCTGATCGGCCTCGCCGTGCCCCGCTCGGCCGAGATGATGGTGGCCCTGCTGGGGGTGCTCAAGGCCGGAGCCGCCTACCTCCCCGTGGATCCGGGATACCCGGCCGACCGGATCACGTTCATGCTGTCCGATGCCCGCCCTGTGATGTGGCTGACGACGCGTGCGGCCGCCGACGGCCTGCCCCGGACGGAGACACCGCTGATCGTGGTCGACCTGCCCGCGACGAGCGCGGACATCGGCCGCCGGGCAACGGGGGACCTCGGCACTGCGGAATGTGAGGCGGAACGCCGGGCGGACGGCGACAGGGCCGGTGCGGACCATCCGGCGTACGTCATCTACACCTCGGGCTCCACCGGCCGGCCGAAGGGAACGGTGGTCTCCCACCGCAGTGCCGGGAACCTGGTGCGCTGGGCCGTGACGGAGTTCGGCTCCGGGCAGCTGTCCCGGGTGCTCGCCTCGACGTCGCTGAGCTTCGACGTCTCCGTCTTCGAGATGTTCGGGCCGCTGACGTCCGGCGGAACCATCGAGATCGTGCGCGACGTGCTTGCCCTGACCGAGCGCCCCGGGGACCGCGGCTGGGCCGGCAGCTTGGTCAGCACGGTGCCGTCGGCCTTGTCGCAGCTCCTCGCCAACGACGTGAAGATCACGGCCGATACGGTGGTCCTGGCGGGCGAAGCACTCCCGGCCCGCGCCGTTCGTGACGTCCGCACGGCCCTCCCGGGCTGCCGCGTCGCGAACATCTACGGCCCCACGGAGGCCACCGTCTACGCGACGGCCTGGTACGCGGGCGACGACCCGGACGCCACACCGCTGATCGGCGCTCCGATCTCCAATGTGCGGGCGTACGTGCTGGACGGCGGTCTGCGGCTGGTGCCTCCGGGCGTGGTGGGCGAGCTGTATCTGGCCGGGGCCGGGGTGGCGAGGGGATACGTGAATCGCCCCGGACTGACGGCTGAGCGGTTCGTGGCGGATCCGTTCGGCCCGGCAGGCTCGCGGATGTACCGCACCGGGGACCTGGTCCGCTGGACCCCCGAAGGCGAGCTGGCCTTCCTCGGCCGGGCCGACGACCAGGTGAAGGTCCGCGGCTACCGGATCGAGCTCGGCGAGATCGAGACCGTCCTCTCCCGCCACCCCGATCTGCTGCGGGCCGTCGTCGTCGCCCAGGAGCACGAGCCTTCCGGGAAGCGCCTCGTAGCGTATGTGGTGCCGGTGACCGGGGCCACCGTGGACGTCGCAGCCTTGCGGGGCTTTGTGCGGAGCGCGCTGCCGGACTACATGGTCCCCGCGGTGTTCGTACTCCTCGACGAGCTGCCCCTGCTGCCGAACGGGAAACTGAACCGGGCAGCGTTGCCGGCACCCGGCCTCTCCGCGGTGCCGAGGAGCCGGGCCCCGCGCACGTCCCGGGAAGAACTGCTCTGCAACCTCTTCGCCCAAGTGCTGGACGCCTCCGAGGTGGGCGCCGAGGACAACTTCTTCGAGCTGGGCGGCGACAGCATCATGTCCATCCAGCTCGTCTCCAGGGCCCGTGCCGCCGGGCTGGCCATGAGCACCAAGGACGTCTTCCGGCACCAGACCCCTGCCGGGCTCGCGGGCGTCGTCGCCGCGAGCGAGGAGCACGGACACCCTTCGGATCTCGGTGTCGGCCGGATACCGGCCACACCGATCATGCACTGGCTGCGGGAGCAGGAGCAGCAGGGGCTCGCTCTCGACCGGTTCGGCCAGATGGTTCTGCTGGCCACTCCCCCGGGCCTGACCGGGCAGCAGCTGACCGGCGCCGTGCAAGCCGTCATCGATCACCACGATGCCCTGCGGAGTCGCTTGGAACGGTCGGCCGACGGTGAGTGGTCGCTGTACAGCAGCCCTCGTGGCTGTGTGATCGCAGCGGACCTGATCCGGTGGGTCGACGTCAGTGATCAGGACGAGCGCGCACTGGCCGGTGGGTCGGTCGCGGACGAGGCCCGTCAAGCGCGCGGTCGGCTGCGGCCCGGCGACGGGGTGATGGTGCAGGCGGTGTGGTTCGATGCCGGACCTGCCCGCCCGGGCCGGCTGCTGTTGGTGCTCCACCACTTGGTGGTGGACGGAGTGTCCTGGCGCATTCTGCTGCCGGACCTGGCTTCCGCCGCCGCAGCGATCGCAGCGGACCGCGTCGTGGACCTGGCTCCCGTACCGACGTCGTTCCGCCGGTGGGCCGAGCTGCTCGTGGAGCAGGCTCAGGAGCCGAAGCGCGTCGCCGAGGCGGCGTGGTGGGAACAGGTCCTCCATGATCCGGGTGTGCTGCCGGCCGGTCGGCTGCGTACGCAGGAGCGGTCCACGCGGTCCTTGGTGGTCACGGTTCCTCCGGGACGCGCAGTGTCCTTGCTGTCTGATGTGCCGGTTGCGTTCCACTCCAACGTCAACGACGTCCTGTTGACGGCTCTGGCCGTCGCGGTCCTGGTCTGGCATCAGCGCCGCGGAAAGGCCGGGGCGGAGCTGCTGGTCGATGTGGAAGGGCATGGCCGGGACGAGTTCGTTCCCGGTGTGGACGCGTCGCGCACGGTGGGCTGGTTCACCAGCCTGTTCCCCGTACGGGTCGACCTGCACGGCATCGACCTCGATCAGGTGCTGGCCGGGGAACAAGCCGCCGGTCAGGCACTCAAAGCAGTCAAGGAGCAGCTTCGGGCGGTCCCGGACCACGGCATCGGATACGGGCTCGCCCGCCACCTCAACCCGGACACGCGGAAACGGCTGTCACACCTGGCCGCTCCACAGGTGGGATTCAACTACCTGGGACGATTCTCCGCGGCGGACACCGGTGAGTGGGGCGTGGCCGAGGAAGCCGACGCCCTCTTCGACCCGGATGACGCCACGCTGCCGCCGGTCCATCACCTCGAAGTCAATGCCCTCGCCACGGACCGTGCCGAGGGGCCCGAGCTGGTGGTCTCCTGGACGTGGAACGAGCAGGCGCTGTCGGAGAAGGATCTGCACGAGCTCACGGACCTGTGGTCTCAGGCGCTGGACGCCTTCATCACCCACGCCGGCCGGCCCGGAGCCGGCGGCTGGACGCCCTCGGACCTCCCGCTGGTTTCGCTGGACCAGGCCGAGATCGACGCGCTGGAAGCGGAGTGGGGAGTACAGGAATGAGGAAGCCGGGTCTTCAGGACGTCCTTCCGCTCTCGCCGCTGCAGGAGGGGCTGCTCTTTCACGCGGTCTACGATGCCCGCACGCCTGATACGTACGCGGTTCAAGTGGCCCTCGACCTCGAAGGTGCACTGGATACCGGTGTTCTGCGTGCGGCTGCCGAAGGGCTGCTCCGCCGGCACGCGAACCTGCGGGCTGCCTTTCTCCAGCGCGGGGAAGGCCGTCCGGTGCAGGTGATCCCGCGTGAGGTGGTGCTGCCCTGGCGTGATGTGGACCTGAGCGACAGCAGCGATCAGGAGCAGGAGCTGGCCCGGCTGCTCGCCGAGGACCGCGCCCGACGCTTCGACCCTGCACGCCCCCCACTGCTCCGCTTCACCCTCATCCGCACCGGCCCCGAACAACACCGCTTGGTGTTCACCCACCACCACCTTCTCCTCGACGGCTGGTCACTCCCCATCCTCATGAGTGAACTCTTCACCCTCTACGCCCACAAGGGAGCCGACACCGCACTCCCACCCCCCGTCCCCTACCGCAACTACCTCACCTGGCTCGCAGCCCAGGACCGCGACGCAGCCGAGAAAGCCTGGCAGGAAGCGCTGACCGGCGTGGAAGAGCCCACGCTGCTTGCCGTGACCCATCGCAACGACCACTCCTCGGTGGCTCCGGAAGTGCTGCGCGTCGCACTGCCGGAAGAGTCGACGTCGGCGTTGGCGATGATGGCGCGCGGCCGCGGGCTGACGCTCAACACCGTGGTCCAGGGCGTCTGGGGAGTCCTGCTGGGGCGTCTGCTCGGCCGGAACGACGTGGTCTTCGGCGGTGTCGTCTCCGGTCGTGGGCCGGAGGTTGCGGATGTCGAGCACATGGTGGGGCTGTTCATCAACACGGTGCCGGTCCGGGTGCGATGGGGTCGGACCGAGTCGTGGGCGGACATGCTGGCCCGGTTGCAGGACGAGCAGTCGGGCCTGATGGAGCACCGGCATCTGGGGCTGACCGGGATCCAGCAGCTGATGGGGATGCGGGAGCTGTTCGACACCACGACCGTTTTCGAGAACTACCCCATGGATGCCTCGGCTCTGGAGAAGCTCGGCTCCGGTCTGCGGGTACGGAACGTCGACGCGAGCGACGGCACCCACTACCCGCTCAGCCTCGCGGTGATCCCCGGGCGCAGTCTGCACCTGCGCCTGAAATACCGGCCGGATCTGGTGGAACGGGACGCGGTCGAGGCGATTGCGGCGCGGCTCCGCCTGCTCCTGGAATCCGTCGTCGCCGATCCCGGGCGCCTCGTCGGGCAGAGCGACATCCTGACCGCCGGGGAACGCCATCGGCTGCTGGTGGAGTGGAACGACACGGCGCACCCCGTACCGTCGGCGAGCCTGCCGGAGTTGTTTCAGGAGCAGGCGGCCCGTACGCCCGAGCGTCCGGCCGTGCGTTTCGAGGACACGGCTCTGTCGTATGCGGAGCTCAACGCCCGGGCGAATCGGCTCGCTCACCACTTGATCGCGCGGGGAGTCGGACCGGAGGACGTCGTGGCGGTGGTGCTGCCGCGTTCGGTCGAGCTTCTGGTGGCACTGCTCGGTGTGCTCAAGGCGGGGGCGGCATATCTGCCGGTGGATCCGGCGTACCCGTCCGAACGTCTGGCGCTCGTGCTCGGTGACATTCGACCTGCGGTGGTCCTGGACGCCGCTGGAATGACCGACGACATGAGCCGGTACCCGGACGCGGATCCCGGCGACGCCGACCGTGTCGCCCCGCTTTCGCCGGCCAACCCGGCCTATGTCATCCACACCTCCGGATCCACCGGCGTCCCCAAGGGCGTTGCGGTGGAGCACCGGTCGCTGACGGACTATCTGGTCTGGGCCCGCGAGGCCTATCCGAGTGCGCGCGGAACAGTGCTCCTGCACTCCTCGGCGGCCTTCGACATGACTGTGACGGCCCTCTTCGTACCTCTGCTGGTCGGCGGCTGCATTCACCTCGCAGCGCTCGAGGAGGGCTCGCTTCCCCGAGAGGGACTGGTGGGGGCCCGGCCCACGTTCTTCAAGGGCACGCCGAGCCATCTGGCCCTGCTCAACGCCTTGCCCGAGGAGTTCTCCCCCACCGAGGAACTGCTGCTCGCCGGTGAGGCGCTGCTGGGCGAGCCGCTTGCGGAGTGGCGTCGCCGGCATCCGTCGGTGACGGTGTTCAACGTCTACGGTCCGACCGAGACCACGGTCAGCTGTGCCCAGTACCGGATCGCCCCCGGTGCCGCCCTGCCGCCGGGAGGCGTGCCCATCGGCCGCCCGATCGGGAATACGCGGGTGTATGTGCTGGACGGTGGCCTGCGGTTGGTACCGCCGGGTGTGGTGGGCGAGCTGTACGTGGCCGGGGCGGGGATGGCGCGGGCGTATGTGAATCGCCCCGGTATGACGGCTGGGCGGTTCGTGGCGGATCCGTTCGGCCCGGCCGGCTCGCGGATGTACCGCACCGGGGACCTGGTCCGCTGGAGCCCCGAAGGCGAACTGGTCTTTACGGGCCGTGCCGACGACCAGGTGAAGGTCCGCGGCTACCGGATCGAACCGGGTGAGATCGAAGCCGCCCTCTGCCGTCACCCCGACGTAGCGCGCGCGGTCGTCGTCGCCGAGGAGCACAAGCCCTCCGGGAAGCGCCTCGTAGCGTATGTGGTGCCGGTGCCCGGGGCCACCGTGGATGTCGCAGCGTTGCGGGGCTTTGTGCGGAGCGCGCTGCCGGACTACATGGTCCCCGCGGTGTTCGTACTCCTCGACGAGCTGCCCTTGCTGCCGAACGGAAAGCTGGACCGGGCGGCATTGCCCGCACCCGTGGCCGGTGCAGCGCCGGCCACGCGTGCTCCGCGCACGCCCCAGGAAGAACTCCTCTGCGGCCTCTTCGCCCAAGTGCTGGACGCCCCCGAGGTGGGCGCCGAGGACAACTTCTTCGAGCTGGGCGGCGACAGCATCATGTCCATCCAGCTCGTGTCCAAGGCCCGGGCCGCAGGCCTGGTCTTCTCCCTCCGCGACGTGTTCATGCAGAAGACTCCTGCGGCTCTGGCCCTGGCCGTGGCTGCTGCGGCGGACGGGAAGAGCGAGCTCGTCAGTGAAGGGCCCGATGCCGGCATCGGCCGACTGCCGCTGACGCCGATCATGCACCGGCTGCGGGAACGCGGGGGTTCGCTCGATCAGTTCCACCAGACGGTGCTCCTGACTGTTCCCGCTGATCTCGGCATGGCTCGCCTCACCGCGGCGGTGCAGGCCGTACTGGATCACCACGACGTGCTGCGGATGAGGCTGATCAGGCATCCGGACAGCGAGTGGCAGCTGGAGATCGCCCCACGTGCCACGATCACGGCGAGCTCCTGCATCCGCCGTGCGGACGTGACAGGGCTTGACAGGACGGGCCTGCGCGCGGCGATCGCTGCAGATGGCGCTGCCGCGGTGCGGCGGTTGGCTCCCGGCGACGGGGCGATGATCCAGGTGGTGTGGTTCGATGCCGGGTCCGCTCGTCCGGGCCGGCTGCTGTTGGTACTGCACCACTTGGTGGTGGACGGAGTGTCCTGGCGCATTCTGCTGCCGGACCTGGCTTCCGCCGCCGCAGCGATCGCAGCGGACCGCGTCGTGGACCTGGCTCCCGTACCGACGTCGTTCCGCCGGTGGGCCGAGCTGCTCGTGGAACAGGCTCAGGAGCCGAAGCGCGTCGCCGAGGCTGCATGGTGGGAACAGGTTCTCGACGGTCCGAGCGCAATGCTGGCCAGTCGGCCGCCCCAGGAGAACGACACGACGCGGTCCTTCGTCATGACGATTCCTCCGGCACGAGCAGCATCGTTGCTGGCGGACGTGCCGGTTGCCTTCCACTCCAACGTCAACGACGTCCTGTTGACGGCTCTGGCAGTAGCGGTGCTGGCCCGGCATCAGCAGCGAGGAAGGCCGGGGGCGGAGCTGCTGGTCGACCTGGAGGCACACGGCCGGGACGAGTTCGTTCCCGGTGTGGACGCGTCGCGCACGGTGGGCTGGTTCACCAGCCTGTTCCCCGTACGGGTCGACCTCCATGGCATCGACCTCGGCCAGGTGCTGGCCGGGAAACAAGCCGCCGGTCAGGCACTCAAAGCAGTCAAGGAACAGCTTCGGGCGGTCCCGGACCACGGCATCGGATACGGGCTCGCCCGCCACCTCAACCCGGACACGCGGAAACGGCTGTCACACCTGGCCACTCCACAGGTGGGATTCAACTACCTGGGACGCATCTCCACGGCGGACACCGGGCGGTGGACCGTAGCGGAGGAAGCCGACGCCCTCTTCGACCCGGCCGGCACCGACCTGCCGGGGCCGGCGCACCACCTCGACGTCAACGTCCTCGCCAGGGACGGCGCCCAGGGACCCGAGCTCGTGGCCTCCTGGACATGGAACGGACAGGCTCTGTCCGAGACGGACGTCCATGAACTCTCGGACCTGTGGTCCCGGGCACTGGACGCACTCATCACCCACACCCGCCGACCCGGAGCGGGCGGCTGGACGCCGTCGGACCTCCCGCTCGTCTCGCTGACACAGAGCCGGCTCGATCGTCTCGTCGAGTCCCGGGCGGAGGGGGCGGGCCTTGAGGAGATCCTGCCGCTGTCGCCGCTGCAGGAGGGCCTGCTCTTCCACACGGCATTTGATGCACAGGCACCCGATGTCTACGCCGTCCAGCTGATCCTCGGTCTCCAAGGACGGCTCGACGTGACGGCGCTGCAGGCCGCGGCGGCGGCGTTGTTGCGTCGGCACGCGAACCTACGGGCGGGCTTCTGGCAGGAGGATGGGGAACACCCCGTGCAGGTGATTCCACGTGAGGTGGTGCTGCCCTGGCGTGAGGTGGACCTGAGCGACAACAGCGATCAGGAGCAGGAGCTGGCCCGGCTGCTCGCCGAGGACCGCGCCCGACGCTTCGATCCTGCACACCCCCCACTGCTCCGCTTCACCCTCATCCGCACCGGCCCCACGCAACACCGCTTGGTATTCACCCACCACCACCTGCTTCTCGACGGCTGGTCGCTCCCCATCCTCATGAGCGAACTCTTCACCCTCTACACCCACGACGGAGCCGACACCGCCCTCCCACCCGCCATCCCCTACCGCAACTACCTCACCTGGCTCACAGCACAGGACCACGACGCAGCCAAGAAAGCCTGGCAGGAAGCACTGATCGGCCTGGAAGAGCCCACGCTGCTGGCTACGGCCGGCTCGGCCGGCGGAGCAGTCCTGCCCGCCGAGGTGACGGGTGAGCTGTCGGAGACGCTGACCGCGGCATTGATGACTTGGGCTCGCCGGCACGAGTTGACGCCCAACACCGTCGTCCAGGGCGTCTGGGGAGTCCTGCTGGGGCGCCTGCTCGACCGGCGCGACGTGGTCTTCGGCGCCACGGTCTCCGGCCGCCCGCCGGAGGTCGCCGGTGTCGAGGACATGGTGGGTCTGTTCATCAACACCTTGCCCGTACGCGTGCGCTGGGACGAATCCGAGTCGTGGGCGGAGCTGCTGACCCGGCTCCAGGAAGAACAGTCGGCGCTGCTGGAGCACCAGCATCTGGGCCTGGCCGAGATCCAGCAGCTGGCCGGTGCGCGCACGCTGTTCGACACGACCACCGTGTTCGAGAGCTATCCGGTCGACAGCGGGGCGCTGGAGAAGTCCGGTCCTGCCTTGCGGCTGGTGGACATCGAAGCCGCCGACGGAACCCACTACCCCCTCAGCCTCGCCGTGATTCCCGGTCGCGGTCTGCGGCTGCGCCTGCAGTACCGGCCGGATGCGGTGGAGCGGGATGCGGCCGAGACCCTCGTGACACGGCTGCGGCTGCTGCTGGAGGCAGTGGTCACGCACCCCGGGCAGGCCATCGGGCACGTCGATCTACTGACTGCCGAGGAGCGGCTCCGTCTCCTGCCGAAGCGCGGCAATGCCCGAGCACGGCCCTCGGCGGAGCCCGATTCGAGCGGCTTGCTCCCCGCCCTGTTCGAGGCTCAAGCGCAACAGTCGCCCGCGGCCGCCGCCGTCCTGCACGAAGGCGTGGAGATCTCGTACGCGGAGCTGAATGCGCGGGCGAATCAGCTCGCTCGCGTGCTGGTCCGGTGCGGTGTCGGTCCTGAGCGGGTGGTGGCCGTGGCGCTGCCCCGGTCGGTGCATATGGTGACCGGCCTGCTGGCGGTACTCAAGGCGGGCGGCGTGTATCTGCCCGTGGATCCGGAGTATCCGGCGGAGCGGATCGCGTTCATGCTGGCCGATGCCCGGCCCGCCTGCGTCCTCTCCGATGCCGCGACTGCAGCGGTCCTGCCGGACCCGGGCGAGGTGCCCTCCGTACTCGTCGACCGGCTCGACCTCGACCGGGAGGACGCTCGTGACCTCACCGACGCGGACCGGCCGGGGCCGTTGTCCCCGGATCAGCTGGCCTATGTGATCTACACGTCGGGTTCAACGGGTCGCCCGAAGGGCGTCATGATGCCGGGCGGCGCGCTGGGGAACCTGCTGGCCTGGCATGCCGCGGCGGTGCCGGCCGGGCCTGGCGTACGGGTCGCCCAGTTCACCGCGATCAGCTTCGACGTGTCGGTCCAGGAGATCCTGTCGACGCTGGTGTCCGGCGCGTGCCTGGTGGTTCCTCCCGAGGACGTCCGCCGTGACGCGGCGGCCTTCGTGGCGTGGTTGCGGCGGCACGAGGTCGGCAAGCTGTTCGCACCGAGCCTGGTGATCGAGGCGCTGTGCGAGGCGGCTGCCGAGAGCGGAGAGCCCTTGCCCGCGTTGACGGACGTGGCGCAGGCCGGTGAGGCGCTGCGGTTGAGCGAGCCGGTCCGCCGGTTCCACCGGGGTGTACGGCGCCGGTTGCACAACCACTACGGGCCGGCCGAGACACACGTGGTGACCGCGTTCACCCTGCCGGGAGAGGAAGCGGACTGGCCGGCCGCGGCGCCGATCGGCCGACCGGTCCTCAACACCGGGGTGTACGTGCTGGACTCCGGCCTGCGGCTGGCGCCACCGGGCGTGGTCGGGGAGCTGTACCTGGCAGGCGCGCAACTGGCTCGTGGCTATCTGCAGCGCCCGGGGTTGACCGCCGGGCGGTTCGTGGCCGATCCGTTCGGCGGCCCGGGGACGCGGATGTACCGCACCGGGGACCTGGTGCGATGGAACGCCGCCGGGCACCTGGAGTACATCGGCCGAGCGGACCGGCAGGTCAAGGTCCGCGGGTTCCGCATCGAGCCCGGCGAGATCGAGGCGGCCCTCGCCCGGCACGAGGACGTCGGTCAGGCCGCCGTGCTGGCCAGGGAGGACCGGCCGGGCGACACGCGCCTGGTGGCTTACGTGGTGCCCGGGCCGGGACGGCAGGTGCGGCCTTCCGAGCTGCGTCGGCACCTGGCGGCACTTCTGCCGGATCACATGGTTCCTGCCGTCGTGATCGGGCTCGGCGCCCTGCCTCTGACCCCCAACGGGAAGCTGGACCGGGACGCCTTGCCGGCGCCTGAGACGGGCGCGCCGTCCGCCGGCGGGGTCCCCAGGAACTCCCGGGAGGAGGTCCTGGCCGGCCTGTTCGCCGAGGTGCTGCGATTGCCGTCGGTGGGGATCGACGACGACTTCTTCGCGCTGGGCGGGCACTCGCTCCTCGCCACCCGCCTGATCAACCGGATCCGCTCGGTACGGGGCGTCGAGCTGCCGGTCCGGGCCCTTTTCGAGGCGCCCACCGTCGCCGGACTGGCAGCGGTCGTCGACGCCGCCGAGAAGCCCTCTTCCGGCTCCGGCACCGACCCGGCGGACGGCATCGACTTCCGCGCCGAAGCGGTGCTCGATCCGGCGATCACGGCCGAGGGCTGCCGGCCCGCCGACCCCCGGGTGAACAGCGCTCCCCGGCACATCCTCCTCACCGGCGCCACCGGGTTCCTCGGCTCCTTCCTCCTCCGCGAGCTGCTGGACCGGACGGAAGCCCATGTGTGGTGTCCGGTGCGAGCGGCGGACGACGAAGAGGCCGGTGAGCGGCTGCGAGCCGGCCTGGCTGCGTACGGGCTCTGGGACGAGGCCCTGCGCGGGCGCATCGTCGCCGTGGCAGGAGACCTGGAGAAGCCGCTGCTGGGCCTGACCGAGGAGCGGTTCGCCCTGCTGGCGGACCGGATCGAGGTCATTTACCACAATGGCGCGCGGGTGAACATCGTCGACTCGTACGCAAGGCTGAAGGCCGCCAACGTCCTGGGTACCCGCGAAGTCATACGCCTGGCCGCCACCGAGCGCGTCAAACCGCTGCACTACATTTCCAGTTCGGCTGCCGCGGTGGGGCGGGACCGGACTCCGGACGTCGTCCGGGAAAGCCGTCGCGTTGCGCCGGATTCCGTGGCGGCGAACGGGTACGTCGCCACCAAGTGGGTGGCCGAGGAACTGGTGCGAGCAGCCCGGGAGCGGGGTGTCCCCACCGTCATCTACCGGCCGAGCCGGGTCAGCGGGCACACCGGCACGGGTGCCTGTACGACGGGGGACGCGCTGTGGACGATGGTCCGGGCCGTCATCGAGTTGCGTGCCGCGCCCGACCGGACCGTACGGGAAGGGATGCGGTTCGATGTCGACCTCGTGCCGGTCGACCATGTGGCCAGGGCGATCGTGCACCTCGGCCGGCAGCCGGAGTCGGAGGGCAAGGTCTTTCACGTGACCAATCCGGAGCCGCTGGGCTTCGACGCGTTGATCGACTGCCTTCGGCGGCTCGGCTACGACGTGGCGAGCCTGCCCTACGAGGAGTGGAAGCACGTACTCCTCGGCGCCGCCGACGGAAAGGCTTCGCTGGCCCCCGCCGCGCTGCTGGCACAGGGGCTGCAGGTCGGGGTCGCCAGCCCGCGCTACGACCGGTGCAACACGGAGCACGGTCTCGCGGGCTCAGGGATCACGTGTCCCGTCGTCGGCGACGACCTGGTCGCGAAGTACGTCGAGTACTTCGTCGGCACGGGGTTCTTTCCCGAACCGACGGCCGGAGGAGAAGGCGAAACGTTGCAACGTTGCACGCGAGGAAGGACAGGACATGACCAATCCATTCGATGACGACAACGGGCGTTTCCACGTGCTCGTCAACGACGAGGGCCAGCACTCGCTGTGGCCGGTCTTCGCGACCGTCCCCGAGGGGTGGTCCGTCGCCCTGGAGGACCAGGACCGGGCGACCTGCCTCGAGTACGTGGAGCAGCACTGGACCGACATGCGGCCCAGGAGCCTCGTCGAGGCGATGAACGCGGCGCCCCGGAAGGGCCCCGCCGCCTGATCCCTGTCCATCGTCGGTCATCCGGCGGCGCCGAGCGCGCCCTGCGGCCCGGCTCCGTCGAAGGCCTGCTTCCGAAGGGGTTCACTCACGCGTCCCCGAGGCCTCGCGCCGGGTGAAGCGGTGCCACCAGTGGCGGCGCCGGGGGTGGACGGCGCGGCCCAGCCTGCGGCCCAGGAGCAGATAGCCCAGCAGGGCGCCCGCGGTGTTGAGGAGCACGTCGTCGATGTCGAAGGCCCGGCCCGTGATGAGGGCGCCCTGGACCAGCTCGACCAGCAGCATCACCACCGCCGTGACGGCGGCGACGCGGACCGGTCCCCGGGCGCGCGGCACCAGTACCGGCAGCAGCAGACCGAACGGAATGCCCAGCGCTATGTTGCCGCCGATCTGCTTGACGGTGTCCCGGAAGGCCGGCCGGGAGAGATAGTCGCGGATGGAGTCGCCTGGGCGCAGATTGCTGTGCGTCAGCGATTCCGAGGCGGCGGAGGGTTCCAGGGTCAGCCGGGCCAGCACCACGCCGAAGGCCACCATCCCCGCGAAGGCCAGCAGCATGACCACGATGCGTAACGGCCGTGTGAGACGGCGCCCGCCGCCGGCCTCCGCACGGTCCTCGGTGTCCTTCTCGGCCTTGCTGTGCGGGTCCTCGCGCGCCATCACGCCCTCCGTCAGCATTCGCCTGCCTGCCTCTTCGGTTACCCCTGGCGGAATGCGGTACGCCCACGGGCCACGGATACGACCTGGTACGCCGGGCGCGTGTTGCACACCGCCGTGATGGGAGGTGTCCTGGTGGCAGACGGGAGCCGTGGCCGGGAGTCGCGACCCCAGGCGCCTCCCCGGCGCCGGGGGCCCCGCCCGGGCTGCGCCCGGCGGCCGATGTCCCCGCCCCCACGACCCGCGGAGGAGTTCCCGTGAAACGACACCGCCTCGGCGCAGACCCTGACACTCGTCGCCGACCGCACGTACCACAGCGTGTTCCGAGGCTGCGACGGAACCTCGTCCGGCCCCGGCTTCATCGCCTTCTCGAGCGCCCTCCTCGCCCGGGGCACCTGATCGCCCCGGCCCCGCCGGGTGACGCCGGTCCGCCGTGCGGCGGAGTCGGGTGGTCCGCGCGGGGGATGTGTCCCGGCCTGTCTGTCGCAGAGCCTTTCATCTGAAAGTGCGGCGGACATACGGAGGTTGTGGTGCCTGTTTCCACCAGCTCGCGGACACGTGTCGGTGCCGGGCAACCGCCCGATGCCCGTGCAGGGACGACGTGGTGGCGGCGATGGCCGGCGTGGGCGCCCCACGCCGCCCCCGTGTGGGGCGCGGTGTACGCGGTCGTTCAGACCGCCTGGGCGGCGATGGGGACCAGCGTGCCCGTGAAACCGCACGCGACCTACGCGCCGGCGGTCCAACTCGCGCTCGCCGCCCTCGCCGTGCTGGGCGGCGCCGCGGCCTGGGCCACCACCCGGCCGCTCGGCAGACCTGGTCGGGTGGTGATGTCGGCGCTGCTCGCCGCTGCCATCCTCGTCTTCGGGGTGGGCGCGCTGGGCGTGGTGATGATCGTCGTGGCGCTGGTGACGCTCTCCGGGATCGAGAGCGCCACCGGAGCGGTCCACACCCTGCTGAACGCAGCCGGCGCCGCCGTCCTGCTGATGGCCGTGGTGGCGTATCGCCGCAGGCGGCAGGGCAGCTGCCCGCGGTGCGGGCATCCGCATGCCGGGGCCGTCGACGCCGCGCCGGTCCACCCGGGCGCCTCCACGGCCTCGGCGCGGACCCAGGTGACGGCGTACGTCCTCATGTGCGGCCTGCTGCCGTGGGCGGGCGTCAAGACCGTCTGGACGCTGGGCGGCGACGCGCTGGGCGTCACGGCGGAGGGCTGGGGAAAGCTGAACGAGGACGCCGGGGCCGCCAAGGCGCTCGCCTCGGTCGGGCTCGACGTGTCGGTGATGGCCGCGCTGCTCGGGGTCTTCCTGCTGACAGGGCTGATGTACCGGTGGGGGATGGTCTTCCCCCGCTGGACGCTGTTCCTGTCCGGGCGCCGGGTCCCGCGCCTGCTGCCGCTGGTCCCGGCCTGGCTGACAGGCGGCGCCCTGTCGGTGTACGGGGTGGTCCTCAACGTCATGGTTCTGCTCAGCGTCACCGGGGTGACATCGCCTGTCGAGCCGAAGCCGCCGTTCGACACCAGCGCGTCCCTGACCTGGATGGTGTGGTTCGGCGGCCTGGCCTTCGCGGGCTTGGGCTTCGCCCTCATCGTGGCGGCCCGCTCCTACGCGGCCCGCACCCGCTACATCTGCGCGGGGGGGGGCGGAGGCGGCGGCCTGATGGCTGAGGCGGGTGTACGGCCGCGGGCCCGGTCGTAATTCGCTTGCCCTGGTCACGGATCAAAGCTGCACTGTGGCCGGGCACCGCGAGCCGTGGTGCCGGTATTTCGAGGAGGCAGCAGCGGCAATGGAGATTCGTTCCACGACCGATGAGGACCTTGACGTCTTCGTCGACACGGTCCATACCGCGTTCGGGCGCTTCCCGGAAACCCCGGTCGACGGCGGCGGGCTCTGGTGGTCGGCGCTCGAGATGGACCGCTGCCTGCTCGCCCTGACGGCGGACGGGCGGCCCGTCGGCACCGCCGCCGCGCACTCCTTCGAGCTCACCCTGCCCGGTGAGACCCTCGTCCCGGCCGCCGGGGTGACCGCCGTCGGCGTCCTGCCCTCGCACCGGCGCCAGGGCGTGCTCAGCGCGATGATGCGGCATCAGCTCACCGAGCTGCGGGCCCGCGGGGAGTTCCTCTCCGTGCTGCTGGCCTCCGAGGCCCCGATCTACGGCAGGTTCGGCTACGGACCGGCGACCTATACGGCGCAGCTGACGGTGCCGCGCCACAAGGCCGCCCTCGCCGTTCCCCGGGCGCGCGCAGTGGCCGATGCACCGGCGACCGGCCCGGACAACGGCTCGGTCGAGGTGCTGCGTCGTGCCGGGTGCGGTGCGATCCTGGAAGAGGTCTACGACCGGTATCGCCGCGCCCAGCCCGGCGCGCTGTCCCGGCCGCACCGCTGGTGGGCCTTGCGCGCGGGGCAGCCCCCGATCTCGCCGGCGCCGCGCTACGTCGCCGTTCACCGTGACGCCGACGGCGTCCCGGACGGGTACGCCAGCTATTCGATCGGCGAGCACCAGACGTTGACGGTCGACGAGACCATCGCCACCGACGACACGGTCTTCACGGCCCTGGCCCGGTTCGTACTCGGACACGACCTGGTCACTCAGGTCGTCTTCAAGCACGTCCCGCCCGACCACCCGCTGCGCTGGCAGTTCGCGGACTTCCGCGCCGCCCAGGTGAACGACGACACCGACTGGCTCTGGGTGCGGCTGCTGGACGTCCCGCGTGCGCTGACCGCGCGCGGCTGGTTCACGGACGGCGAGCTCGTCCTCGACGTCGCGGACCCGTTCCTCGGCGAGCACGGCCGCTACCTGCTGACCGTCCGGGACGGCAAGGCCGACTGCGTCCCGACGGACCGGGAGCCCGACCTGTCCCTGGACGTGAGCGACCTGGGCTCGGTCCACCTCGGCGGCACCGCCCCGAGCACGCTCGTGCGTGCCGGACACATCCGGGCCCACCGCCCGGGCGCAGCCGCCCTCGCCGACGCCCTCTTCCGCGCCGAGCGCTCCCCGCACTGCCTGCACTGGTTCTGACCGCGCGCTCGCCGACCCGGGCCCGGGAGCCGCTTTGCACCGTGGCGTGACCCGAAGTGCCCGCCCGGTGAGAGGCGGGCGCTGTCGTACGCCGTGGCATCAGGGCCTGCGGTACTCGCCCTTGGCGGACACGGCCTCGAAGGTGCACTCCTCGCTGATCGTGGTGGAGCTGCGGGCACCCAGCGACTCCCACGCCGTGGTGTGCCGCACGACCTGCCCCAGGACCCGGCAGGCGTAGACCATGCGGACCTGGCTGGCGGATCCCTTGCCCTTGCAGGTGACCCATACGGCGGTGTTGGCCCGGTGACCCTGACAGCTCGGCGGGGTCCATGCCTTCTCGGTACCGCTCGTTCCGGCTTGCGCGGCGGGGGCGAGGGCGAACCCGGCCGCGCCGAGGGAGAGGGCGGCGACGGCGGTGGCTACGCGTCTGAACACGATGGCTCCTTGTGCCTCAAGTGGAAGGTGAGCCTCGGCCCCGATGGTCCTCGGGGTGGCCCGGGACGAGCTTGTGAGCACCGGCGAAACCGGGTCAATGCCGTGGTCCGTCCCGGACGCGGAAACCGTGTCCGGCCTGGTGGCGGGCTTTGTCCGGGCCTTGTCCGGACAGGTTGGCCGGTTCGCGGATTGCGGCCCCGGGCGGCGCCCGGAACCATTCCGGCATGAGGGGGACGGGCAGACAGCTGCGCAGGGCACGCGACGCGGGCGAGTTCACGGACCGCATGCGGCGGCTCAAGGAGCGATCGGGCCTGACCTACCGGGAGCTGGAACAGCGGGCGCAGGACCGCGGCGAGGTCCTCCCCCGCAGCACCCTCTCGGACGTACTGCAACGCCAGTCCCTGCCCCGGCCGGAACTGCTCGTCGCGTTCCTTCACGTGTGCGGGGTGGAGGACGAGCGCGAGATCGCGGCCTGGCTGGAGACGCGGACCCGTATAGAGGGCGCGTCGGGCAGCAGGCGACGCCTCCGGTCCAAGCCGTTGGCCGCCGCCGTGGCCGTGATCGCCGTTCTCCTGCTGGCGGCGGGCGTGTGGACGCTGCTGCCCGACGACGAAGGGGAGGCACGTACGCCGGCCGCCGCGGCGGTTCGGGGCTGGGTGGAGATCCGCCCGGCCCGGGCCCCGCACCTGTGCCTGACGGAGGGGCGCGACCGCAGTGGGGCGTACACCAGTGCGATCGCCGCCCAACGCCCTTGCAAGGAGGCGAGGCCGCCGCACACCTACCTCAAGCCGGTGCACGACGGCCCCGACGCCCCGCACTACATCGAATGGCACCACCCGACACACGGCAGGGGTTGCCTGACGATCCGGCGCAGCGCCCCGGCGAAGGGCATGCTCGAACCTTGGGACGCGTGCACCCGCGCCAACAAGGACCAGCAGTTCCGCGTAGAGCCCGCCGGCACCGAGTCGCGCTACCGGCTGCGCGCGGAGTCCACGTCCCAGTGCATCGGCATCTCCTCCGACGACACCCGCCCGGAGGCAGAAGCCGTCGAGAAACGGTGCGCTGACGGACCGGAGCAGCAATTCCTGATCAAGAACGTGGCCTGACCGGCCCGGTCGCTGCGCGAAACGGCCGCTGCTGCCGGCGTTGACCGCTTCGGCCTTCAGTAGGTGGGACTGCCCGAGGGGACGGGCGCGACGGTGCGGTCACCGAATGCGGTCCACGGCCGCCAGCCGCTGCCGGGCCGGGCCTGTACACGGGTGCGTATCCGCCCTTCGGCGGTGACGGCGAAGACGTGCATCCGTCCGGTGGCGTCGACCGTGGCCGTGGGCAGGGCGGCGAGCCGGACGCCGGGTTCGCCGAAGTCGTCGGCGGGTTCCCAGCTGCCGCCGGGGGCGACCTGCCGGCGGTGGTCGAGCCGGGCGCCGCCGGGAGACAGGGCGAAGGCGTCGAGCCTGCCGTCGGCGTCGGCGACGAGCGCCGGGGCCGTGGCGGTCCAGCCGAACATCGGCTGCCAGCCGTCCCAGCCTCCGCTCGGCAGGGTCTGACGCCGGGAGAACGTCGCCACACCGGACGGGGCCGTCGCGGCGACGGTGAGCCTGCCGCTGCCGTCGCGTGCCACGCGTGGCGCAGTGCCGGCCGCGGTGCCGAAGCGGCTCCACTGCGCCCAGGGGCCGTTGGGTGTCTCCTGCCACCGGTGGTAGATCCCGGAGCCACCGGGCGAGAGGGCGAAGACTTCCAGCCGTCCGTCGGCGTTGGCCGCGACGACGGGCGGTGCGCCTGCGGGCCCGCCGAAGCCGCCGTCCCACGCGTCCCAGGTCAGCGATCCGGGTGAGGCCTGCCGTCGCCGGGCGACGGCGGTGCCGCCCGGGCCGAGCGCGAAGACCTCCAGTCTGCCGTCGGCGTTGCGGGCGACGGCGGGGGCTGCGCCTGCCGCGCCGCCGAACTCCTCCCAGTCGTGCCAGCCGCCGTCCGGCCGCTGCACCCGGTGGTGCAGGCCGGCACCGCCCGGGGCGAGGGAGAACACCTCCAGTCGGCCGTCGGTGTTGCGGCCGAGCGTGGGGACCGCCCCGGCCGACCCGCCGAACGGCTCCCACGGCGACCACGTGTCGGCCTGCGGGTCGAGCTGGACGCGTCGCAGTACCGAACCGTCGCTCGCGTCCAGCGCGAAGACGGTCAGCCGGCCGTCGACATCCAGTCCGGCGACGGGGTTGTCCACGCTCTGCCAGGGCGGTGGTGTGTCCCGCCACTGCAAGGGGGCGAGGTACAGCCCCTGGTGGAACCAGCCCGCGGCGCTCCCGTGCCACTCCTGTCCGTCGTGGACCACCTCGACCGCGTGACCGGGCACGTGGCCGGCGTATCCGCCGAGGTCGAAGGAGAACGGGTTCCGGGACGCGAACACGTCGGTGCCGTCGTAGCCGTTGCGGGGCCCGATGAACAGGTAGTACCAGCCGTCCCGCTCGACGACGAAGGGCGACTCGGTGACCGATACCGTCGCGGCGGTGGTCGCGTCGGTGAACGCGATTCCCGGTTCACTCCAGTGCAACAGGTCGTCGGAGCGCCGGAAGGCCACCACGTGCCGGCCGTCCTGGCCGGACAGTTCGGTGTAGAACATCACCCATTGTCCGGCGATCCTCACCACCATCGGGTCGCGGGCCACGCGCCCCCGGAAGAGCGGGCCTGTCGGGACCCGCGTCCAGGTGAACAGGTCGGCCGAGGTGGCGAGGTTGATCGCGGCACCGCTCCGGCCGCCGGCGGCGTAGAACATCCAGTACGTGCCGCCTGCCTCGATGACGTGCGGCGCCCACAGGTGTTCCTCGCCGAAGTAGGCCGGGTCGACGGTCAGCGCGTCGGCGTGCGTGGTCCACGGTCCGTACGGATCCGGGGCGGAGGCGTGGGCGAAGGAGACCTCGGCCGCGCTGTCGGGGGCCTGGCCGGCAGGCGCGACGGCACCGACGATGCCGAACAGGTGCCACCGGCCGGCCGCCTTGATCAGCGTGTGGTCGTTCAGGTAGCGCCGCCCACCGGGGGTGGACGGATCGTGGACGTGCGTGAAGGGCCCCACGCCGAGCCACGGGTGGGGCGGGGGCGGCGCAGCGGTGGCGACCGCGCCGCCCACGGCTCCCGGCAGCGCGAGTGCGCCCGCCGCGGCGCAGCCCTGGAGCAGACGGCGTCTGCTGATCGGATGCATGGGTCCTCCCGCAGGGGTGCCGCGGCCGGCCGGGCCTCGTCGCCCCGGCCGGCCGCGGGTGTCGGGTCATTTGACGGGCGGGCCGGCGGTGCTGTTGAGCCAGGCCCATTCGGACCAGGTGCTGAAGCCGGTCTGCCACCTGTGGTGGACCCCGGCCTGGCTCGTCCCGAAGACCTCGATGCGACCGTCGGCATTCGCCGTGGCGCTGATCCCGGTGCCGCCGGTTCCGAAGTTGTCCCAGTCGGCATAAGGAGCGTTCGCGCCCTTCTGCCAGATGTGTGCGGCGGTCTCACCGTTGATGGCGAAGACCTCCACACGCCCGTCGGGACTGCGGTCGCTGGTGAGCTGGGAATTCGCAGGGCCGTGCGTCGGCTCCCAGCCCGACCAACTGGTCGGTCCCGTCTGGTACCTGTGGAACACCCCTACCGGACCGGAGGCGAACACCTCCAGGCGGCCGTCCGCGTTGTGGTCGACGGTCACGTCATGACCGCCGCCACCGAAGTCCTCCCACTGTGACCAGCCACCATTGACAGCCGTCTGGTACTGATGCTGGAACGTGCTCCCATTGAGCGCGAACACCTCAAGGCGGCCGTCGACAGCCTTCTCCATCTTCACCCGGCTGTCGGCAGGACCACCGCCGGAAGGCTCCCAGGTCGACCAGCCGCTGTTCGGAGCAGCCTGATACCGGTGGAACACTCCCTTCGGCCCCGAAGCGAACACCTCGATACGGCCATCGGCGTTGACCCCGGCGGCCACGCTGTTCCCGCCGGTACCGAACGCCTCCCAGTCCGACCAGGCGCCGGACGGGGAGAGCTGATAGCGGTGCTGGGCAACGTCGCCATTGATCGCGAACGCCTCCAGACGCCCGTCGGCATTCGGCGCGATCGCGAGCTGCGCATTGCCGGGGCCGCCCAGCCGCTCCCACTCCGACCAGCCGCCGTTGACCTGGGACTGCCAGGCGTGGTGCACCCCGTCGGCCCCGGCCGCGAACACCTCCAGCCGGCCGTCGGCCGACCGGGCCGACACCACCCGGCCGGACTCCTGGGGGTACACCAACGGCGCGGGGCCGGGGCCCGGATGCCCGAGACGCGCCACCGCGGCGCGTGCCTCGTCCATGTGCCGCAGGTGATGGCCCATGACGTACGTGGACCACGGCTGCCAGTTCTTCCCCTCGTTGGAGATGCGGTAGGCCGCGTTCGCGTTGCACTGGGCGTCGTAGGCGCAGGCGTCGTCGACCTCCGCATGCCAGTAGTTGTTGATCTGCCACAGCCCGCGGTCGGTCGACGCGGGGGTGTTGCCCGTCGTGTTGGACGCGGACGGGTTGCAGCTCGACTCGGCCAGTGCGACCGCGACGGCGAGTTCCAGGGCCTCGCCGCGCCAGCCCGCGTTGTAGCCGACTTGGGCGCACAGGTCGCTCGCGTCCGCTCGTGCCGGTGAGGCGCCGGCGACCAGGCCCGCCGCGGCGAGCAGCGGAGCCAGGACCGACACGACGATACGGCGGCAGGCGCCTCCGGCCGGCGAGGCCGTTCTCGCTCGCCGGGAGCCCAGGATCGATATCAACTGCTGCCCCTTCAGGTGGCCGGTCATTTCACGGGGGGACCGGAGGTGCTGTTCACCCAGGTCCATTGCGACCAGGTGCTGAACCCGGTCTGCCACTTGTGGTGGACCCCCGCCTGGCTGGTGCCGAAGACCTCGATGCGGCCGTCGGCATTGGTGGCGGCGGTGATCTCGGTTCCGCCGGTGCCGAAGTCGTCCCAGTCGCTGTAGGGAGCGTTCGCGTCCTTCTGCCAGATGTGCGCGGCGGTCTCACCGTTGATGGCGAAGACCTCGACACGCCCGTCGGCGGTGCGGTCGCTCGTGAGCCGGGAATTCGCAGGGCCTCGCGTGGGCTCCCACTCCGACCAACTGGTGGGGCTCGTCTGGTACCTGTGGAACACCCCCACGGGCCCCGAAGCGAACACCTCGAGACGACCGTCGGCATTGTGGTCGACGGTCACGTCGTGACCGCCACCGCCGAAGTCCTCCCACGGCGACCAGCCGCCGTTGACGGCGGTCTGGTACTGGTGCTGGAAGACGTTCCCGTTGAGGGCGAACACCTCGAGCCGGCCGTCGGGGGCCTTCTCCATCTTCACCCGGCTGCCGGCGGGGCCACCGCCCGTGGGCTCCCACTCCGACCAACCGCTGTTGGGCGCGGTCTGATACCGGTGGAAGACGCCCACCGGACCGGAGGCGAACACCTCGATACGGCCGTCGGCGTTGACTCCGGCAGCGACGGTGGTTCCACCGGTTCCGAAGTTCTCCCAGTCCGACCAGGCGCCGGACGGCGTCAGCTGGTATCGGTGCTGGACGGTGTCGCCGTTGGCCGCGAACGCCTCCAGCCGCCCATCGGCATTGGGAGCGACCGCGAGCTGCGCGTTACCGGGTCCGCCCAGCCGCTCCCACTCCGACCAGCCGCCGTTGACCTGGGTCTGCCAGGCGTGGTGCACCCCGTCGGCTCCGGCCGCGAAGATCTCCAGCCGGCCGTCGGCCGACCGCGCCGACACCACCCGGCCCGACTCCACCGGATACACCAGCGGCGGGGGCCCGGGGCGTTGGCCCGGCGTGCACGGTATGGTCACGCCGCGTTCTGCGAGGTAGGGAACGGGGTCGATGCCATGATTCATGCTGGTGTCGCGTCGCACCCGCAGGTGGAGGTGGGGACCGTCGGCCTGGCCTTCGGCGCCCATGAGCGCGATGCGCTGACCGGCCGTCACCCGGTCGCCCACGGCGACGTCGCGACGGTACATGTGCCCGTACTCGGTCACCGTTCCGTCGGGGTGCAGGATGCGGATCCACTGTCCGTAGCCGTCGGCGGGACCCGAGTTGATGACCTCGCCGTCGCCCACGGCATGGATCGGAGTGCCGTAGTTGCTGGCGATGTCGATGCCGTCGTGATCGCGAGCGCCGCCGTAGGGATCGGAGATGAAGCCGACCGTCGGGCAGGAGGCGGCGAATCCGGCTGCCTGGGCTCGCGCGGCGGCCGGGGACGTCGTCACCAACGACGGCAATACGGTGACTGCCGCCGCGAGAACGAGGCGCAGCGCACGTCTGGAAAGACCGTCTAGCACGTGGCGTCCTTCCCCCTCGGGGTCATGTCGGAACGGACGGGTGAGGTACGGTCGCGGGTCGTCCGAGCGACGGCTCGCGCACCGGCGGGGTGGACGCTAGCCACGGCTGCCCGGTGAGGGCATCGGGAACGCTACGGGTTGACAAGGTTGCGCCCGCGGCGACCGGGGGCCGGGGGCCGGCGGATATTTGGTGGCCATCGCCACAAGATCCACTTACCCTCAGGGAAGATTTCAAGATCGTCTTCAGGAAAAGTGAGTTTTGTACATGAAGTTGACCCGCGTGTCGCTCCTCGTCGTCGCCGCCGCCATCGCGCCGGCCGTCCTGCTCTCCACCCCGGCGCTCGCCGCCGGTGCGGTGCAGGCTCCCGTTACGGCGCCGGCCTCGGCAACCCAGGGCAACACCAGCGACTCGGACAACCAGGTCGCCATCGTCCAGCTCGTCTCGAAGTACCCCGGCGCGGCGATGAAGGAAGGCGCCAGGGCCGCCCTCAAGGGCACCCCTGAGGACCGCGTCCGCTTCCTGGAGTCCGGTCAGTTCGTCGCCCGCGACTCGGACAACCAGGTCGCCATCGTCCAGCTGGTCTCCAAGAACCCCTCCCCGGAGTTCAAGGCCGCGGCGAAGAAGGCCCTCAACGGCACGCCCGAGGACCGCGTCCGCTTCCTCGCCGAGCACCAGTAGGACCTACCGGCTCCCCGAGCCGTGACACCTCTGAGGCCCGCAGTAATTACTGCGGGCCTCAGGTGTCGTAACAGGATCACGGCCTGGACTTCGGAGTGGGGCGCGCCTCCGCCACACGGGGGAGCCGGTTCCTGCTCGCGCGTGATTCCCGCTCGCCCACGGCCGACCAGAGTGGACGCATGGCGATCAGAGCGACGACTACGACGAGCCCGACCGGCCCCACAGCCCCCACAGCCCCCACATACAAGGCAAGTTCAGCCAGTGCGCAGCCGGGCCCGGCGGGCGCCACGGCGTCCGGCGGGACCGAGCACCCCGTGCCGCTCTGGGCGGAACGCATCGCCCGGCTCCTCCCCCTCCTCGCCCTGCCGGTGTGCCTGTGGCGGCTGCCCATCGGCTTCGACTTCCCGATGGGCGCGGACGCGGCCCCGATGTCGTGGACCCGGTGGGCCAACGTGTCCTACGTCGTCACGCTCAGCCTGCTGTCCGAGGCGTTCGCGCTGCTGTGCCGCGGCCTGGTGCGGCCGTGGGGCGAGGTGGTGCCGCGCTGGGTGCCGGTGCTGCGCGGCAGGCGCATACCCCCGTTCGCGGTGATCGTGCCCGCCGCTCTCATGGGGGCGCTCTTCACCGCACTGCTGGTCCAGTGGGTGCTCTGCACGTTCCACCTCACGGGCTTCTCCGATGTCCCGTACACCAGCGGGTGGTGGCGGCTACTGGCCGCCGTGGTCAGCGGCCTGATGGCGCTGTGGGGACCGCTGATCCTCGCCCTGACGTACGGCTACTACCGGCGCCGGTGCCGTACGGCCGCGTGAGCGCGGCCCGTCCTACCTCCCCTCAGGCACCCGCCCGGCCGGCTACCGGCGCCTGCGCACACGGATCCCGCGGCTGCTCCCTGTGACATCCTCGGTGACGTGACGAGCGAACCTGTCAAGGACGAGGAGTCCGGCGTCGCACCCGACGTCGTCGCGCCGGCCAAGGTCGTGGCCGCGTTACGCGCCGAGAACGAGCGCCTGCGCCACCAGGCGTCCACCGCGGCCGTGCTGGAGCGCGCCAAAGGCTTTCTGATGGCACGGTCGGGGTGCTCGGCTGCAGAAGCACACGAGGAACTGACCCGGCGGGCGCGAGCCGGCGGCCGCACGCTGACCGAGGAGTGCTGGATCGCCCTCGGTGACATCCCGCAGGCGCCCCACCCGCCCTTCCTCCCCGTCCAGGGCGTCACGGACGTTCCCGACGTCCCGGACCAGGGTTCCCCGGGGCCGTCCCGACCGACGCGTCACGGCCCGGCCCCCGCCGCCGCCGGGCAGGCGGCCGGGCAGGCGCTGGAATCCGGCACGGAGCCGCGCCCGCCCTCCCGCACCGCGCTCCTCGGCAACCTCAGCAAGGCACTCACCGGTGCCACCTGCCCGCAGGACGTCGCGGAACGGCTGCTGGACCACCTGGCCGGTTCCCCGGTCCGGGCCGACGCCGTCCTCCTCTTCTCCCTCACCGTGCACGACGCCCTGGAACTCGCCGGGCACGCCGGCACCGGGGCCGCGGTCGCCGCCCAGTGGCGGTCCGTGCCGCCCGTCGGCGGCATCGCCGCCCTGGACACGATCCGCCGCGGCGAAGCCGTGTGGCTGGAGGACCCGGCACAGGACGCACAGCGCTACCACCTGATCGGGCAGCCGCCGCAGAAATGGCGCACCCGCGCCTGGCTCCCGGTCACCACCGGCGGCAGGGTCACCGCGGCCCTCGGCGTCCTGCGCACCGTGGACGCCCCCTTCGGCGAGGACGTGCGCGAGCTGCTGCAGTCCGTCGCCCGGCTGTGCGCCGGGAGCCTCCGCGCAGGGGAGGTACGTCCGGGGCCGCTCCGGCTGAAGGGACAACCCGGTCCGTCCACGTGGTCCGGAAGGTCCGGGGCCCCGGAGGCGCCCGGAGGGTGCGCGCCGGCCGGGCAGCCCGTACAGCCCGGCTGCCCGGGAGGGCCCGAAGCCGGCACGACCGCACTCGTCCAGGCCGTCCTCGACGTCCTCCAGGGCCCCGCCATCCTCCTCACCCCGCTGCGGTCACCGTCGGGTGACGTCGAGGACTTCCGCATCGACGCCGCCGCGCCGCAATCCGTCGATGTCGCCGGCCGACGCGGCCGCCGGCTGGTCGGGCTGCGGGTCCTGGAGTGCTACCCCGCCGTGGCCGGCGCCGATGTCTGGCAGGGCTGCCTGCGGACACTCGCCACGGGGACGCCGTACGAGGGCGAGCCCTTCACCTACGAGGGGGTCGTCGCCGGCCTGCGGCAACGCTCCGTCTTCTCCGTCCGTGCAGTGAAACTCGGTGACGCCCTCGTGGTCACCTGGACGGGCCACGACGACGTCGCCCGGCAGCAGGCCCTGCTGGCCGACCTGCAGCGGCTCGGCAACCTCGGCTGGACGGACTGGAACCTCGTCACGGGCGCCATCACCTGGTCACCCCAGGTCCACGCCGTCCTCGACCGCGACCCGGAAGCGGGCCCGCTGCCCCTCGACGCCTTCCCCGGTGACGTCCTGCCCGAGGACGCCCCGGGCTTCACCGGCGCGCTCCGGCAGCTCCTGGGCGCGGGCACCCCCGTCGACCACCAGGTCCGGATCACGACGCGGGGAGGTGTCCGGCACCTGCGGGTCGTCGCCGAGGCGGTGCCGGACGCCCACGGCACCCCCGTCGAAGTGCACGGTTTCGTCCAGGACGTCACAGCGCATCGCACCGCCGAACTGGCCCTGACGGAGACCCGGCAGGCCGTCCTGGCCCAGCGCAACGTCCTGCAGGAGGAACGGACGGTCGCCGCCCGCCTGCAGCACGCCCTTCTGCCGCTGCCCGGGCAGTCGCTGAACCTGGGCGATCTGCGCGTCGACGTCGCCTACCTCCCCTCCCACGACGACATCAACGTGGGCGGCGACTGGTACAGCGCCCTCGAAATGCCGGGCGGCGGCGTGCTCTTCGCGGTCGGCGACGTGGCCGGACACGGCATCGACGCGGTGGCCACGATGGCCCAGCTGCGGTTCACGGCCAAGGGCATGGTCGTCACCGGCTCGTCGCTCACCGGTGCGCTGCACCGGCTCAACACCCTGCTCCTGCACACCCGCGACCACCATGCCACCGCCACCCTCGTGCTCGGCCGCTACGACCCCGCCGACCGCTGCCTGACCTGGGTCCAGGCGGGCCATCCACCGCCCTTGCTCGTGCGCCACGGGAAGGCGCAGTTCCTCTCCCCGCCCGAGGGCATACTGCTCGGCGCCACGCTGCGGCCCTCCTTCGACGAGGCCGTGTGCCGGATCGCACCCGGCGACCACCTGCTGCTGTACACCGACGGCCTGATCGAACGCCCCAGGGAACACTTGGACAAGGGGCTCGGCCGTCTCGCCCGCGCCGCCGAGACCGAACTGTCCACGGACGGCTCCGGCTCGCTCGACACCCTGCTGGCCCGTCTCCTCCCGGACGAACAGCGCGACGACGTGTGCCTCCTGGACATCCACCTGCCCGCATCCGCCTGACGAGCGATCTTCGCGAGGCTCCGGCGACGAATCCGGAGGAGGACCCCCGGGCGCCTCGCCGTCGCACGTGGCGTAGCCCTGCATCGCGGGCATTGCGTCGGCCGCCGTAGGCCGGGGCTCCGGATGCCCCGGCCTCGCTGCGCCGGGGTCTGGCCGCGCCGATCGACGCGTGCTACGAAGAGGCATGGCGACATCGAGGGACATGCCCGGGACGATCCCGGACGCCGCCCACCGGGTCGGAGCCCGTCCCCCGGCCGGGCAGGCCGCCGGGGCGTACGACGCGGTGATCGTCGGCGGTGGTCACAACGGTCTGGTCGCCGCCGCCTATCTGGCCCGCGCCGGACGCCGCGTGATCGTCCTGGAACGCCTCGGCCGAACCGGCGGTGCCGCCGTCTCCACGCGCCTCTTCCCCGGCTTCGACGCCCGGGTCTCGCGCTACGCCTATCTCGTCGGACTGCTGCCCCGAAAGATCGTGAAGGACCTCGGGCTGCGCTTCACCGTCCGCAGGCGCGCAGTCTCCTCCTACTCCCCCACCGTGCGCGGCGGGCGGCCCACCGGCCTTCTGGTGGAACGCGATCAGTCCCGCACCCGCGCGTCGTTCGCCCGGCTCACGGGATCGGACAAGGAATTCGACTCCTGGCAGCGGTTCCACGGCATGACCCGGCACGTGGCCGAGCGGGTCTTCCCCACCCTCACCGAGCCGCTTCCCACCCGCGCCGGACTCCGCGCCCGGATCGATGACCGGTCCGCCTGGGAAGCCCTTTTCGAGCGACCCCTCGGCGAGGCCATCGAGGCCGCTTTCCAGGACGACCTCGTGCGCGGCATGGTGCTCACCGATGCCCTCGTGGGCACGTTCACCCATGCCCAGGACACCACGCTGCGCCAGAACCGCTGTTTCCTCTACCACGTCATCGGCGGCGGCACCGGTGACTGGAACGTCCCCGTGGGCGGCATGGGGGCACTGACCGACGCCCTCGCCGACGCGGCCCGCTCCGCCGGCGCACACATCCTCACGGAGTGCGAGGCGACGCACATCGCCACGGACGGCCGTACGGCCGAGGTGACCTCCACACGGGGTGTGTTCGCGGCGCGGCACGTCCTGGTCAACGCCTCCCCGTACGAACTGGCCCGGCTCCTGGGCGAGGAGCCCCCGCCGCCGGCCGAGGGCTCCCAGCTCAAGGTCAACATGCTGCTGCGACGCCTGCCCCGGCTACGCGACACCGCCGTCGAGCCGCGCACCGCCTTCTCGGGGACCTTCCACATCAGTGAGGGGTACGAGGAGCTGGAGACCGCCTACGAGCAGGCGTCCACCGGCCGGCTCCCCTCCGCCCCGCCCTCGGAGATCTACTGCCACTCCCTCACGGACCCCTCCGTCCTCGGCCCCGCACTGGCCCGCGAGGGGTACCACACCCTCACCCTCTTCGGGCTCCACACGCCCGCCCGGCTGTTCACCACCGACCACGACGCCACCCGGGAGCGACTGCTCCGGGCCACGCTGGAACAGCTCGACTCCCACCTCGCCGAGCCCCTCGCCGACTGCCTGGCCGTCGGCAGCGACGGCCGCCCGTGCATCGAGGCCAAGAGCCCCCTGGACCTCGAGCGGGAACTAGGGCTACCAGGCGGCAACATCTTCCACTCCGCACTCGAATTCCCCTGCACGGACAACAGTGACGAGGTCTCGGCGGCCGCCCGGTGGGGCGTGGAGACCGCCCACCCCAACATCCTCCTGTGTGGTTCGGGCGCGGCACGCGGCGGCCTGGTCAGCGGCATCCCCGGCCACAACGCGGCCATGGCCGCGCTGAGCCACTGACCTCGCCGCAACGACCGCGCTCCGTCCCTCAGGACTGCGAGGCCGCCCGTCCGAGGGCCCGCTCGATGCGTACGGCCACATCGTGCCACGGGCGACACGGCACGACAGGCACCCCGTGGAGCGCGGCCTGGTCGGCGAGCCATTGTGAGTACCGGGCGCTGACCTGGGCTCTATGGGTCTGAAGACCGCTGTTCGGCTCGCGGGCGGCATAGTTGGCGGTGATCTGCTCCGGATCGTCCTCGTGCAGGAAGACGGCCCGTATGTCACGGCCGATCACCGCGCCTTCCTCTACGGCGCGGGCGGCGGCGGCCGGGGTGAGGTAGTCACCTTCGATGACCGCCGGCACGTCGATGGTCAACCGGTTGTCCACGACGCCGAGGAGGGCGGGCTGCAACGCGTCGGCCGTGGCGATCTGCAACTCCACCACACGGTCGACGTCGAGCACGGAGGTGTCAGGTATCCCGTCGAAGCAGTGCAGGCCGGGGTGCTGTTCAACAGTGGTGAGGCGTTGGACCGCGCTGACCACGTCGTCGAACTCGACCACGAACGCGCCGCTCGACCGCGCCAACCGGGCGGCGGCCCGGCTCTTGCCCACGCCCGAAGCGCCGCCGAGGAGAAGGACGTCCCACGATGAGTCGATCATGCTCAGACCGTATACGGACGGGGTTGGAAGAAAGGCCGGCGGCTGTTCCGACAAGACAGGCCCGCCGTCCGCAATATGGCAATGTCCCCTCGCGGGAGGGGACATTGTGGACTACTTGGCGCGCACCTTGCGGCCCTTTGGCGGCTCACATTCCTTCGCGGCTGCGATGAAGGGCTTGAGCGCATCATGGAGCTTATTCAGCGAGTCGGGCCCGAGCTCGATCTGGTAATACTGGACAGACGGGACCAATCTGGTTTCGAATTCGCTGCTTCCGTCCTCGTCGTCCTTCGCGGCCCCGACCCGCACGTCCATACCCGGAACTGCGAAGGTGTGCAGATGGACATCCCCGGTCACGGTCGGATCGAGGTCGTCGTAGGCTTCCACCTTCACCCATGTCTCCTGGGTGATGGACTGGTCTCCCACCGTCAATGTTCTGCCTCCCTTCCGCACACCCGTCTCACCTTGTCGCGATTCGTCTACCTCAATAAATCTGGTGCCCATCAGCGCCCCTTCTCAAGAACAATCAAATCCTATCCGCTGCTGGGGAGTTGCACTCAATCGGGAAGACGCCGGGAGGCCTCCACGGTTCCCGGACGTCCTTTGACTGCAGTCTCAATGGGTGAGTCGGCGGCAGCAGATGAGGGTTCGTTCGATGCTGGTGAGGGTCAGGAAGCAGCTGCGAAGACGAGAGGGCTTCGCCCCGTGATGCCTGCGGGGGTGCATGCGGTCAGAGCCAGCCACGCCGGGCCGCCTGGACGCCTGCCTGGAAGCGGGTCGTGGCGCCCAGCCGGGTCAGCAGTGCCGAGACGCGGCGCACGACGGTGCGGCGGCCCAGGCCCAGGCGCCTGGCGATCGCGTCGTCCGTGGCACCGCTGGCCATGAGTGTGAGGATCTGCCGGTCGCGGGTGTCGAGCTGCGGGCCGATGCCCGCAGCCGACACCGGAACGGCGAGCTTCCACAGGGACTCGAACACCTTGGACAGCGTCTGGAACAGGCCGGACGGGCGGACGAGGAGGGAGACGAGGCCCGGGTGGTCGTCGGCGACGACGGTGACCACCGCCAGGTCGCCGTCACGGATGGCGAGTTTGATGGGCGGGTCGTCCAGGGCCCGCGCCTGCTCTCCGGCCTCGATCATGCGCGCCATGTTGGGCCCCGCGACCGGGTCGGCGAACGCTGTGCCGTGGTAAATGGTGCGGTAGACGACTCCGGCGGCCATGCGCTCGCGCTGGATCGTCTCCTGCTCCAGGTAGTGGTCGGGCGTCCCGGAGTACGGCGGGACGTCGATGACCCGGAGCTCGTGGCGCGCCGCCAGCTGCAGTTGCCGGCTGATCACGAGCAGGCGCACGGAGTCCTCGACGACCTCCAGCGCGCCGTAGTGACCGGCTTCCCGCCGGGCGAACCGGTAGAGCTGCTCCAGCTCCGTGCCCGCCCGGCGCAGGGCCGACCGCAGGGCCGCGTCGCGCTGCAGCAGCACCTCGACGACCTGCGTGGGCGGCAACGCCTCCCAGAGGGCCTCCCCGGCGGCGGAGCCCGTCGCCATGACGATGTTCTCGGCGGCGAGTTCCTCCAGCACCGCCGTGACGGCGGACTCGCTCAGACCGGACCGGGCCGCCAGCCGCCCCAGGGGCTCGCCCGGATGGCCGACCAGGGACCGGTACACACGTCCGCGCTCGGAGGCCGGGTCCAACACGTCGTGCACGACTCTCCCCTCGCCGTACTCGAACGCCGGGCAACCCGACCACCGAACCTTACAGCGGGAGTGGCACACCTGCGCCAGTGGCCCAAGTAGGCCGCCTTGCCGTATGGCGCGGGGCCGGTCGCTGCGATGAGATTCCCGGTGTCCGGCCGAACCACTGTTCCCCGACACCCAGCCCACCGCGAGGACTCCGATGAGATCAGTCCTGCCCTCCTGGCTCCTGCCTTCCCGGCTTCCGCCTTCCCGGCCTCCCTTCCTTCCGCTGCCGCGTGTGCGGAGGGCGGTGGATGCCGTGACCGCCGTCGTCGCCGCCGTCGCCGTCGCGGTTCTCGTTCTGGTGGGCCTGCCGCTGCCGGCCGCCCACGCCGCCGAGGCCCCGGTCCCGCCCCCGATGCACGACGGCTTCGGCCTCACCCGGACGGGCCCGGTCACCGGCACGGCCACCAACTTCGTCGTCACGGTCACCACACCCCAGGTCGCCGGGGAGCACCGCATCCGCATCCTGCTCCCGCGCGACTACACGGCCGAGACCACCCGCCGTTACCCGGTCCTGTACTTTCTGCACGGCGCCTCCGACGACCCCGGCAACCCGAACCTGGCCTACCCCGCCCTCACCGCCGCCCAGTCGATGATCACCGTCATCCCCGACGGCGGCCGCCGCGGCTGGTACACCGACTGGCGCGACCAGGACACCGCCGCCGGCGCCCAGAACTGGGAGACCTTCCACATCAGCCAGGTCATCCCCTACATCGACGCCAACCTCCGCACCCTCACCGGCAAACAGAACCGCGCCGTCGCCGGCCTGTCCATGGGCGGCTTCGGCGCCCTCCACTACGCCCAGCGCCACCCCGGCCTCTTCGGCCAGGTCGCCTCCCTCTCCGGCGCCACCGACCTCTCCGCCAACCACCTCGTCATGCGCGGAGCCGTCGTCGCCACCCTCACCAACGCCGGTGCCGCGCTGTGCGGTTCCAGTGGCCCCACCTGCTCCCTCGACTTCGGGCCCACGGTCTCCAGCGACGCGATCTTCGGCTCCCCGTACCCGATACTCAACGCCGACCGGCTCTGGAACGAGGCCGACCCGTCCTCCCACATGGACCGCCTGGAGGGCATGGGCGTCGCGCTCTACACCGGGGACGGCAACGGCAACCCCGCCGAACCGGAGTTCTGGGTCAGATCGGCGGCGCAGCACGCCAAGGACGGCCTGGACCGGCTCGGCCACCCGTACCACTACGTCGACTACGGCAACGGCTCCGGCTGGGGCGGGGCGTGCGACGGCGGCCACAACTACGGCTGCTGGGCGCAGGACCTCGTGGACTACGTCCCGCGCCTGGAAGCGGCCTTCGCCTCCGCCGCCTGACCCGCCCGCAGCACCCCCGGAATCCCTTGTAGGGAAAGACGATTGAAGGGAAAGACGTTGTCTCTCGGGAAATGGTCGAGACGTACGAGGACGAGCGTGCTCGGCGCGCTCGGGCTGATGGCCGCGCTGCTCACGGTGGCGCCGCCCGCCAGTGCCGACGTGCCGGCGTTCGAGCTGCGTCCGCTGGTCCCGGCCGGCGCGGACTACGACCAGCGGCTCAGGGCCGAGGTCGAGTACTGGACCCTGGACAAGATGGCCGCCGCCGGCCTCAACCACGAGGACCAGGACGCGGCCCCGCCGCCGGGAGGCTGGGACGACCTCAGCAAACCGTGGCCGCGGAAGGCCGGGCTGATCTCCCGCACCGCCGGCAAGATCTTCATGGAGACCAAGGATCTGGACAACGGCACCGTCGCCCGGTCCTCGTGCTCCGGCAACGTGGTGACCGGCGCCAACGAAAGCACCGTGCTCACCGCTGCGCACTGCGTGCGCGTCCACACCCCCTTCGGTCTGGGGTGGGGGAACACGGTCGTCACCAACATGGTCTTCGTGCCGGGGTTCAACGGGGCGAACCTGCCCCGCCGCACCACCAGCACCGCACTTCCCGGCAAGGACATCGCGCCGTACGGGGTCTGGGGCGTGACGCGCGAGTTCTTCACCAAGACCTGGAGTGAGAGCGCCGACTGGCTGCTCGGGCACGACATGGCCGCGATCCTGGTGGACAACCCCGACGAGCCGCGGCCGATCGCCCAGGTCACCGGCGCACAGCGGATCGCCTTCGACCAGCCGCAGAGCCAGCAGCACCACGTATTCGGCTACCCCACCATCAACGAGCGCAACTACTACCGCCCCGGCAACGTGTCCTCGGGCCTCCAGCGCACCTTCGACGGCCGTTCCCTGATGGTGGCGCAGGGCACCTCCTGGGCGGACCCGGTCTACTACAGCGACGTGATGCGCGGCGCGCTGTCGCCGGGGACCAGCGGCGGCCCCCTGCTGGCCGGCCTCGACCCCGCCACCGGCGAGGGCGTCCAGGTCGGGGTCTTCTCCCGCTACGACGACCCGGGGCAGATCATCGGCATCATCGGCTGGCTGCAGGGCCCCAACCTGAGCTCCACCCACCTCGGTGCCGAGGAGCGGGCCGTCTACGACTTCGCCCAGTCGGCCGACCCGGCGGGCGGACCGTCGTCGGCCGGCGCGCGCACGTCCTCCGCGGGCACGTCCTCCGCGCACAAGGCCGCGCCCGCAGGCGCCGCGCCCCGCGGCACGAAGGGGTGACGGTGGGCGAGAGGAACCGCCGGAGCCCGGGTCGTGAGGACGCCGTGCACCGGAACTACGCCGACGCGATCCGCCGGCAGGCCGCCGACCGCTCCACCCGGACCCGCACGGCGGTGACGTTCGTGCACGACTTCGACGCCGCCGACGGCCGCACGTCCCTCACGTACGAGCAGCTGGACCTCCGGGCGCGGTCGATCGCGGCCGCGCTCCTCCGGAGGTGTGCTCCGGGCGATCGCGCGCTGCTGCTCCACCCCGAGGGGCCGGAGTGCGTCGTGGCCTTCCTGGGATGCCTGTACGCGGGCGTCATCGCGGTTCCCTCGCCCCTGCCCGGCCGGTTCCGGCCACAGCAGCGGCGCGTCACCGCCATCGCCACCGATGCGGGGACCGCCCTCGTCCTCACCAGCGCCGCAAGCCTGCCGGAGGTCACCGCGTGGGCGGAGAGCCTGAGCGGGGAGAGCCTGGGTGGCGAACGCTGCGGCGTCCTGCTCACCGACTGCCTCGGCACCGTGCCCCCCGACGCGGCCGGAGCACTGGTCGACACGGATCCGGCCCCGTCCCCGGCCCCGGCTCTCGACCACGACACCGTCGCCCTGCTGCAGTACACCTCGGGATCCACCGGCGACCCCAAGGGCGTCGTCGTCACCCACGGCAACCTCCTGCACAACGCCGACAGCATCCGGCGCGCGTTCGGCGTCGACCGCACCACGGTCTTCGGCTCGTGGATCCCGCACTACCACGACATGGGACTCCTGGGCATGGTCCTGCCCGCGCTCGCCCTGGGCGCGTCCTCCGTGATGATGGGTCCCACCGGATTCCTCAAGCGGCCCCACCGGTGGCTGCGCATGATGGACGAGTTCGGCGTCAACGTCTCCGCAGCCCCGGACTTCGCCTACGAGCTGTGCACCCGCAGAGTCACCGACGAGCAACTGGCCGGGCTCGACCTGTCCCGCTGGCGCATCGCCTGCAACGGATCCGAGCCGGTGCGGCCCGCCACCCTCACCGACTTCGCCAAGCGCTTCGCCCCGGCCGGGCTGCGGGCCGACGTCTTCAAGCCCAGTTACGGCCTGGCCGAGGCCACGGTCTTCGTCAGCACCCCCGCCGGCCGGGATCCGGTCGTGCGCCGCTTCGACGAGGGACGCCTGGCCGCCGGCGCCCTCGTCCCCGCCGCTGCCGCTGCCGCTGCCGCAGGGCCCGGCGCCGGGGCCGCCACCACCGAGCTCGTCTCCTGCGGCTACCCAGCCGACTTCGAAGTCACCATCGTCGACCCCGCCACCCTGCGGCCGGTGCCCGACGGGACGGTCGGCGAGATCTGGCTGCGCGGCGACAGTGTCGCCCGCGGCTACTGGAACGCCCCGGAGGCCACCGACCGGGTCTTCCGCGCGACGCTCGCGGAGCCTGTGGCCGGTGCCGGTGGACCCGCCGCCGGCGCCGCCGGGCCCGCCCCCGGCACCGGGCACCGCGCGGAGGGGACGGACCGGGCGGACGGCCATCTGCGCACCGGGGACCTCGGCGCCGTACTCGACGGCGAACTCTTCGTCACCGGGCGCATCAAGGAGATGATCATCCTGCGCGGCCGCAACCTCTACCCGCAGGACATCGAGTACGAGGTCCGCGACCGGCACGCCCCGCTGCAGGGCCTGTGCGGCGCCGCCTTCACCGTGCCCGTCGGCGGTGCCGGGGGACCGGGCGGCCGACGCGAGGACGAGGCCCTCGTCCTCGTGCACGAGATCCGGGGCCGTCACGGCCGCGCGGACCTCGAACAGCTGACCGCCTCGGTCAGGAACACCGTCTTCCAGGGCTTCGGGGCGCACCTGGGCGGCCTGGTGCTCGTCCGCCGGGGTACCGTCCCGCGCACCACCAGCGGGAAGATCCAGCGGCTGCGCACCCGCGAACTGCTGTGCTCCGGGGAGCTCCGGCCCGTGCACACCGCGCTCGGCCCGGCCCTGGCGCGCACCGTGCCGCTGAGCGCGGAGGACGCGACCGGCCGGGCCGGCGCGACACCGGAGGACGTGCGCCGTGTCCCATGACGACTCCGTGAGCTCACGCCACTCCATGAGCTCGCGCCGCTCCGCGGTCTCCGGCGGCCCGTTGGGCTCCTATGCCCCCGCGGTCTCCCACAGCCCCACAACCTCACGCATCCCCGCGACCTCCTACGGCCTCGCGACCACCTACGACTCCGTGATCGCCCTCGACGCCTTCCTGGACCGGCCCTGGGCCGGCGAGACCCCGTTCGCCCGGGCCGAGCTCTCCGCCCTCGACCGCCGGGAGGCGTTCCCCGCCACGGCCTGCGCCGCCCTCGACTCCTTCGGCCTGTGCTCCTTCTACGTGGACGTCCGCCACGGCGGTCGCATGCGCGACATGGCCGAGCTGGTCCAGCTGCAGCGCACCGTGGCGCGCCGTGACCTGACCGTCGCCGTCGCCCACGGCAAGACGTTCCTGGGCGCCGCACCCGTCTGGGTCGCGGGGGCACACGAGCAGGCGTCCCGGCTCGCGCGGGCCGTCCGCAGCGGCGGCGTCGTCTCCTGGGCCCTCACCGAACGCGACCACGGCAGCGACCTGCTCGCCGGGGAGCTCACGGCCCGCCCCTGCGAGGGCGGGTGGCGGCTCGACGGCGAGAAGTGGCTCATCAACAACGCGACGCGCGGTCGTTACCTGTGCGTCCTCGCCCGCACGGCGGACGCCGGCGGCCCCCGGGGCTTCAGCCTGCTCCTGGTCGACAAGACCCGGCTGGCGCCCGGCTCGTACCGCACCCTGCCGAAGGTGCGCACCCACGGCATCCGGGGCGCGGACATCAGCGGCATCGTCTTCGACGGGGCGGTCGTCCCCGGCACCGCGCTCGTCGGCGAGTCCGGCGCCGGTGTCGAGACGGTCCTCACGTCCCTCCAGCTCACGCGCACCCTGTGCACCTCCCTCTCGCTCGGCGCCCTCGACCACGGCCTGGACATCGCCGTCCGGTACGCCCGGAGCCGCGTCCTGTACGGGCGCACGCTCGCCGAGCTGCCGCGGGTCCGCCGCATCCTGGGGCGGGCCGCCGCCACCCTGGCCGTCGCGGAGTCGGTGGTGGACGTCGCGGCCCGCAGCATCCACACGCTCACCTCCGAGCTGAGCGTCGTCTCCGCCGTCACCAAGGCCCTCGTCCCGAGTCTCGTCCAGGACAGCCTGGACACGCTCGCCGAACTCCTGGGCGTGCGCGGCTTCCTGAGCGAGTCCTACGCGGACGGCGCGTTCGCCAAGCTGGAGCGGGACCACCGCATCGTGGCGGTCTTCGACGGCAGCACCGCCGTCAACCGCAGCCTGCTCGTCGATCACTTCCCCGCCCTGTCCCGGGCCTGGCGCAAGGGGACGGCCGACCGGGACGCCGTGGCCCGGACGGTGCCCGGCGCCCCCGTCCTTCCCTTCGACCCGGCGCGGCTGAGGATGCTGTCGACCCGCGGCTGCAGCCTCGTCCAGCTGCTCCCCGAGGCCGCCGGACGGCTGAGGCGCGCCGCCGGGGAGGGCCTGGTGCCGTGGGAGGCGTCCCGCGCGGCCGACGAGCTCGTCGCCTTCGCCGACGCGCTCCACACCGGTCTCGGCGAACAGAAGCGCGCTCCCCGCACCGTTCCGCAGGCCGCCTTCGACCTCGCCGAGCAGTACGAACTGTGCTTCGCCGGAGCGGCCCTGATCCACCTGTACCTGGCCGGTGCCGGCACCCCGCACGACGTCCTGCGGCTGTCCGCGGGCCTGGCGCTCGTCCTCAACCGCCTCGGCCATCCCCTCGGCGAGGCCCGTGCCGAGGCCTTCGACCACCTGGCCGACCGGCTGCTGTGCGAGCGGCAGCCGCCGCAGGCCGACGGCGCCCCCGCGCCCGCCAGGCCGGAAGCCACCGGCACGCCACCGGCTTCCGGCGGCACTCCACCGGCCCCGCCACGACGCGGGCCCGTACGAAGGGGCGTCTCGTGACCTCGACTCCCGCGGCGACCGCCTGCACGGACCGGGCGCACGCGCTCGACCGGGTCCTCGGCGACCCCGCCGACCCCGGCAACCCCCTCGGCTTCGCCGCCGTGCTCGCGGCCGACGAACGCGGCGAGATGCTCGCGGAGGGCGAGGAGGCCCTGGACGCGTTCGGCCTCAACGAGGAGTTCGTGCCCGCAGCGTTCGGCGGCCGCCTCACCCGCCTCGACCGGCTCGTCGACGTCATGCGCACCGTCTACCGGCGCGACCCCTGCCTGGGTCTCGGCTACGGCGCCAGTTCCTTCATCGCCGGCGTCAACGTCTGGACCGCGGGCGGCGACGACCACTGCCGGGCGGCCGCGGCCCTGCTGCGGGGCGGCGGGCGCATCGCCGTCGCCTACCACGAGCTGGCCCACGGCAACGACATGGCGGGCACCGAGTTCAGCGCCCTGCCGGGCAGCGACGGGACGACGCTCCTCCTCAACGGGCGCAAGGAGGTCGTCACCAACCTCCGGCGCGCCGAAGCGGTGGTGGTCTTCGCCCGCACGTCGACGGCGCGCGGCAGCCGCAGCCACTCCCAGGTCTACGTCGACAAGTCGCTGCTGCCTGCCCGGCGCGTCACCTACCTGCCGCGCTACCGCACCACCGGCATGCGCGGGGTCCAGCTCGGCGGCGTCGAGTTCCGCGACTGCCCGGTGCCCGCGCGCGCCGTCCTCGGCGGTGAGGGGCTGGGCCTGGAGACGGCCCTGCGCTCGTTCCAGGTGACGCGCACCACCCTCGCGGCCATGTCCACGGCGGTCGTCGAGACGGCGCTGGACGTCACCCTGCGCCACGTCCGCAACCGCCGCCTCTACGGCAGGACCGCCGCCGACCTGCCCCACGTGCGCTCCGTCCTCACCGGGGCCTTCGCCGACCTGCTCACCGCGGACTGCTTCGCCACCATCGCCACACGGGCGCTGCAGCTGCTGCCCGCCGAGACCGCCGTCCACGCCCAAGCAGTGAAGTACTTCGTGTCCAAAGCGCTCATGGACGCCGTGAACAGGCTCTCCTCCGTCCTCGGCGCCCATTTCTACCTCCGCGAGGGCCCCGGCGCGATCTTCCAGAAGCTGCTGCGCGACCTCCAGCCCGTCGGGTTCGGGCATGCGGCGCGCGCCGCCTGCCAGGTGTCGCTCCTGCCGCAGCTCCCCCTGCTGGCCCGCCGCTCCTGGCTCCGCGACGCCGCCGCCACTCCCGCCGGGCTGTTCCGGCCGGGGGCGGAGCTGCCGCCCATGGACTTCCGCGCCCTGGCCCTCACCGCCGGCGGACGCGAGAGCCTGAGCACCTCGCTGGCCAGGGGGCTCGCCGCCATGCCCGACGGCGACGGGCCCGCCCACCGCGCGCTCGCGGAGCACGGGGAGCACTTCGCCGCGGAGCTCGCCGCACTCGCCGGGGAGTGCTCGGTGCTCCGGCCCGGCGAACTGTCCGTCATGGCGCGGTCGTCCAGCTACGACCTCACGACGCGCTACGTGAACGTGCTCGTCGCCGCGGCCTGCTTCGGGACCTGGCGCGAGGCGTGGCCGGGCCGTGAGGCGGGCGCCATGGACTCCGGTCTCGCGGACCCCGTCTGGGCAGCCGCGGCGCTGCACCGGCTGCGTGCCCCTCTCGGCGCCGCGCCCCCCACGCTGCCGCCGTACCTGGAGGACGCCCTGTGGGAACGGCTGCTGCACCGGCACGAGCACGCGCTCGGCTACGGGCTGCTCCCGCGGACCCCGCGCACGGCCACGTGATACGGGCGGCGGCCGGCCCGCATGGCATCCCGGTGTCCCGCACGGCACCACTGTCCCCCACTGAATCCCGTGAAACTGAAACCCGTGAAAAAGGAGAGAACATGGCTGATCCGACGGCCGAGCACGGCAGACACGACAGACACGACAGAGACGCCCTCCGGGACTGGCTCCTCGGCCTGGTCGCCGAGCACGTGCAGCTGCCCCGCGAGGACATCGCGTCGCACGTCCCGCTCAGCGACTACGGCCTGGACTCCGTCTACGCCCTGTCCGTCGCGGCGGAGATAGAGGACCGCTTCGGCATCGACGTCGACCCCACCATGATGTGGGACAACCCGACGATCGACGCACTCGTCGAGGCCGTCACCAAGGAACTCGCCCAGGGCACGTGACCGGGACGCCCGCAACCCCCGCCCGTGACACCACCGAGTGAAGGGGACACGTGTCCGACCACCGTCATCGCCACCGTCACCACGACCTCACCGTCCTCCGCCCCGCCACCGTCGCCCAGACCGGCATCTGGGCCGCGCAGCAGCAGGCGCCGGACGACCCGCTCTACAACTGCGCCGTCGCCATCGCCCTCGACGGGACGCTCGACCACGACGCCCTGCGCCGCTCCGTGGCCCGGGCGGTCGCCGAGGCCGACACCCTGCGGACGCGCTTCCACGCCACAGACAACGGCGTCGGCCTCACCGTGGAACCCGCGGGTGAGACCGGGGAAACAGAGGAGGCGGGGAAGGGCCTGCTCGGCGTCGTCGACCTCTCCGGCCACGCGCAGCCGGAGGCCGCGGCCGAGCAGCTGATGGACGAGGACCTCCGCACCGCGACCGACCTGGCGACCGAGGCCCCCTGCACGCACGTCCTGTTCGTCCTCGGCCCCCAACGCAGCCTCCTCTACTTCCGGTACCACCACATCGCCCTGGACGGCTTCGGCCAGTACCTCCACTGCCGGCGCCTCGCCGAGCTGTACACCGCGTACGAGAGCGGGCGCGATCCGGCACCGTCCGCCGCCGCCCCGCTGGCCGGGCTGCTCGACGAGACAGCCGCCTACCTCTCCTCGCCGGACCGCGCCGCGGACGCCGCGTTCTGGCGGGACGAGTTCGCCGCACCGCCCCAGGGCACCCCGCTGACCGGGCGCGCCGCGTCCTCCGGCGGGACAGTGGGCGGCACCGCACTGCTCTCTTCCGAACAGCTCAGCACGCTGCTCGGCACGGTCGGTGCGGGCGTCGGCCGCTGGTCCGCCACGATCGTCGCCGCCACCGCGGCGTACACGCACCGCCTCACCGGCCACCCCGAGGTCATCACCAGCCTGCCCATGGCGGCGCGGCACTCGCGGGCCGCCCTCGCCACGCCCGCGATGCTGGCCAACGTGCTGCCGCTCCGGCTGCCCGTCGGCCCCGCGACGACCTTCGCCCGGCTCGTGGGTGAGACCGGGACGAAGATCCGGCGCATCATCCGGCACCAGCGCTACCCGACCGCGTACCTCCGCGCCGACCTCGGCCTGCCCGCCGGCTCGGCCGCCCTCGTCGGCCCCGAGGTCAACGTCATGGCCTTCGGGCGGGACTTCCGCTTCGGCTCGTGCGCGACCACTCCCCGGCAACTGCCCGCCGGCCTCATCCCCGACCTGGCCCTCAAGGTCTACCGCACCCCGGCCGGCCGGGACGGGCCCACGGGCGCCGGCCCGCAGGCGGACAGCATGAAGATCGAATTCCTCGGTAACGCCACGCTCTACACCGAGGACGACATCGCCACCCACCGGGAGCGGTTCCTCGCCTTTCTGGAGAGCGCGGCCGCCCGGCCGGACCGGCCCCTCTCCCGCCTTCCGCTGCCGGGGAACGGCCGGTGACCGCGGAAGGGACCGCAGCCGGTATCGCCGCCGGTAGAGCCGTCGGTAATGCCGTCGGTAATGCCGTCGAACTCGGCGGTCTGCGGAAGGCCTTCGGCGGCCGGGCCGTGCTCGACGGGCTCGACCTGCACATCCCGGCGGGCCGGGTCACGGCCCTCCTGGGCCCGAACGGGGCCGGCAAGACGACCACCGTGCAGATCATCACCACGCTGTTGCGCCCCGACGCCGGACGGGCCTTCGTCCTCGGCACGGACGTCGTCCGGCACCCCGGCCGGGTGCGCCGGCTCATCGGCCTGTCCGGGCAGTACGCGGCGGTCGACGACAAGCTGACCGGCTTCGAGAACCTCCGCCTGGTTGCGCGCCTGTACGGCATGCCGCGCACCCGGGCCGCGGCGACCGCGCGCGAGCTGCTCGAACGGTTCCGCCTTCACCACGACGCCGACCGCCCGGCCGGGACCTGGTCCGGCGGCATGCGCCGGCGGCTCGACCTGGCAGGTGCCCTCGTCGCCGCGCCACCGGTCGTGGTGCTCGACGAGCCCACCACCGGCCTGGACCCGCAGAGCCGCCTCGACACGTGGGACGTCGTCCGCGACCTCGTCCGCGACGGCACCACCGTGCTCCTGACCACCCAGTACCTGGAGGAGGCCGACCACCTGGCCGACCGGATCGCGGTGCTCGACCGGGGCAGGGTCGTCGCGGAGGGCACGGTCGACCAGCTCAAGGCGGTCACCGGCGGCGAGCGGATCGAGGTCGTCGTCGCCGACCCCCGCGACACGGAGGGCGCACGGCGGATCCTGACCGCCCGGGGAACGACGTGCTCGCCGGCGGACGGACGCGCGGGGCGCCTGGAGCTCACCGTCGGACCCGGCGAGGGCCAGCGTGCGCTCGCCGCCGTCGCCCAGGACCTGAACGCCGCCGGCATCCGGGCCCTCGACCTCGGCCTCCGCCGCGCCACCCTGGAGGACGTCTTCCTCACCCTGACCGGGACGTCACCGTCGGCCGACCACGGGCCCGACGGGACGCCACCGGACCCGCCTGCACACCGGTCCCGGCAGGCTGACGCCGGGCAGGCCGGGGGCCGCGGCCGGGACGCGGTGCGCAGGTGAACGCCCTCGCGCGCGTCGCCTCGGACAGCGGGGCCGTGGCCTGGCGCAACCTCCTCACCATCCGGCGCACGCCGGGTGCGGTCCTGGCGAGCACCGTGCAGCCCGTCGTGTTCGTCCTGCTGCTGGGATACGTCTTCGGCAGCAGCCTGGGCGGCGCCGCCTACCGCGAGTTCCTCATGGGCGGCATCTTCGTCCAGACCGTCGCCTTCAACGCCTCCTTCACCGCGGTCGGCCTGGCCGAGGACCTCCAGAGCGGGATCGTCGACCGGTTCCGCTCCCTGCCGATGTCACGCGTCGCCGTCCTGCTGGGGCGCACCGTGTCCGACCTGACGATGAACGCCGTCAGCCTGCTGGTCACCAGCATGTGCGGGCTCGCCGTCGGCTGGCGCGTCCACGGCCCGCCCCTCGACGCCGTCCTGGGCTACGCGCTGCTCCTGCTCTTCGCCTTCGCCATGTCCTGGACCGGCGCCGTCATCGGCCTGGTCGCCCGCAGCGCGGAGGTGGCACAGAGCCTGGGCCTGATCTGGCTGTTCCCGGTCACCTTCGTCTCGTCGGGCTTCGTCTCGGTCGCCGCGATGCCCCGGCCCCTGGCCACGGTCGCGGAGTGGAACCCGGTCACCGGCCTGGCGAACGCCACCCGCGCCCTGTTCGGCAACGCCACGCCCCCGAACCTTGCCCAGCCGGCCGGCTGGCCGGCCCAGCACGCACTCATGTACGGCACGCTGTGCTCACTCGCCATCATCGCCGTCGCCATGACGTGGGCCACGGCCCGGTACCGCAGAATCGCCCACCGCTGACGGGGCCGTCGGACGATCGCATAGCCGGCCGTCGGCGGCTGTGGTCGCCACCGCAGCGACATGTGCTGCTGCATCTGCCAGTACCCCTTGCCGACAAAGTGGTAGATTCCTTACCGAATCAGACTCGCAAGGCTCCCATCGAGGAGTGCTGCTGTGGCATCCGTCGGAGCGTCTCCACCAAGCGGGCTCGGCTGGAACCGTGAGACAGCGACACTCGCGCTGCTGTCGTTCGCCATGTTGATCGTCTCGCTCGACCAGTACATCGTCGTTGTGGCACTGCCCGACATCGCACGCGACCTGGGCTATTCCGCGCAGAACCTGCAGTCCGTGATCAGCGCCTACGCAGTCGCCTCCGCCGGTTTTCTCCTGTTCGGCGGACGCGCAGCAGACCTCGTCGGACGACGCCGGGTCCTGGCCACCGGCCTCGCCCTCTTCACCGGAGCAGCGCTTGCGGGCGGGCTGGCGACCGGCCCCGGGATGCTGCTCGTCGCTCGCGCGGTTCAAGGCCTCGGTGGCGCGCTGGTCTTCCCCACCACTCTGGCGCTCATCAACGTCACGTTCACCGAAGGCCGCGTGCGCAACCGCGCGCTGGGGATCTGGGGTGGCGCCGGTGCGGCCGGACTGGTGATCGGCGTACTCCTCGGGGGACTGCTGACCCACGCCTTCGGCTGGGAAGCGGTGTTCCTGGTCAATGTCGCCCTTGCAGGTCCTGCCCTGCTCCTCGCGTTCGCTCTGATCCCCAAGGACCGGCCGCGCGACAGAGGACGGGGATTCGACCTGCCCGGTGCGCTCAGCGTCACCCTGGGGGTCACGTCGATCGTGTTCGCCCTGGTTCAGGGGCCGGTACTGGGTTGGCTCTCACCCGGCATCCTCTTCGGCGCAGCGGCGGGACTCCTGCTGCTGGGCGTTTTCGCGCTCATCGAGCGCAACAGCAGCGACCCGCTCGTGCCACCGCGGCTGCTCACCAACCGCAGTCTCGTCACGAGCCTCGTCATCGCGTTCATGTTCATGGCGACGTTCGGCTCCGTGCTGTACTTCCTCTCGATCTACTTCCAGGAGATCCTCGGCTACGACGCCTTGAAGACCGGCGCCGGCTTCCTGATGCCGACAGCGGTCGTCGTCGCAGGGTCGACCACGGCCGGCCAGATGGTGACGCGATTCGGCCTCCGGCGCACGCTGCTCGGCGCTCTTGCCATCGGTGCGCTCGGCGCCGCCCTGCTCGGCTCGGCGATCTCCCCGGACGGCACGTACGCCTCGCTGATCCCGGGGCTCATCGCGCTCAGCATCGGCGACGGGGTCGTGTTCACCAGCATGTTCATCGCCGCCGGAACCGGTGTGTCCGACCGTGAGCAGGGCATCGCCTCAGGGGTCGCCTCCACCGGCTCGGGGATGGGTGCCGCTGTGGGCCTCGCCGTCCTGGTGCTGGTGGCGACAGCCGGCCTCGACGACGTTACGGGAGAGCAGCTGCAGGACGAGACGGCACAGGGGATCAGCACCGCCCTGTTCGTGGTGGCGGCGGGGATCGCGCTGACCTTCCTCGTAGCCTGGTCCCGGCGTGAGGAGAAGACGGCATCGGAACCGGCACCGTTGCCTTGTCAAGGCCGTCGCTGCTGACGACTGTTCGCCCCCCACAGCCGCCGCTCTGCCCGAGCCGGACTCCGGCGCCTGGTCCACACCTGCCGCGCACCACGTACAGCGACCGGCCGGCTGCGCGCCCTCTCCTCAAGGCTTGTCGAGCGGCGTCGCTGACGTCAGCAGGGCGATCTCCTCGGCACTGAGGACGAGGTCGGCGGCGGCCGCGGAGTCGCGGATCGACGCCGTGCGGCGCGCTCCCGGGATGGGGACGACGGCCGGGGACAAGGCCAGCAGCCAGGCGAGGCAGACCTGTTGTGGACTCACGCCGTGCTCACGGGCGACCTCGTGGAACGGCTCGTACGTCCCGTGTGCCGTACCTCGATCGTCCGCCACGGGGCTCTCCAGCACGCTTCTGGAGATGCCTCCGAGCGGGCTCCACGGCAGGAACGCCACCCCGAGTTCCTCGCACAGCCGCAGTTCGGGGGCGCTGTCGCGGACTGCCGGGGAGAAGCGGTTCTGTACGGATGCCAGGCGCCCGCCGAGTACGGCGTGGGCCTCGCGGATCTGGTCGGCGTCGACGTTGGAGATGCCGGCCGCGCGGATCTTCCCCGCGTCGAGGAGTTCGGCGAGGGCACCGACGGACTCGGCCCACGGGACCTGCGGGTCGGGCTTGTGGAGCTGGTAGAGGCCGAGCGTGTCGACGCCGAGGCGCCGGCGTGAGGCGTCGCAGGCGCTCTTGAGGTGTTCGGGCGTGCCCGTCACGGTCCATGAACCGTCTCCGGGTCTGCCGCGCCCGCCCTTGGTGGCGACCAGGACCGGTGTGGTGTCGCCGCCGTAGCGGGTCAGGGCGCGGGCGACGAGCGACTCGTTGTGGCCGGTCTCGTCCGCGTGCCAGTGGTAGGAGTCGGCGGTGTCGATGAGGGTGACTCCGGCATCGAGGGCGGCGTGGATCGTGGCGATGGCCGCGTCCTCGCCGGGCCGGCCTTCGATGGACAGCGGCATGGCGCCGAGGCCGATCGCGCTGACGTGGACATCACCCAGGCGGCGTGTGCGCATGGCGGGAACCTCTTCTCTGTACACGGGTGGTGAGGTTGCGGTGCGTGCTCGCCTCGCTGTGTGCACGAGCCTGCCGGAATGCGATCATCAGCAGAAGTGGTGACTTGCTTAACCCGTATGAAGGACAACTGATGATCGATGTCCAGCGGCTCCGTACGCTCCGCGAGGTCGCCCGGAGCGGCAGTTTCAACAAGGCCGCGGCCTCCTTGCTGCTCACGCCGTCCGCGGTCTCCCAGCAGATCGCCGCGCTGGAACGGACACTCGGCACCCAGGTCGTCGAGCGCAGTACGCGGGGTGTCTCCCTGACCGAGCCGGGGCGGCTCCTCGTCGAGGCCGCCGAGGCGATCTCGGCCGAGTTGTCACACGCCCGTGAGCAGATCGACCGGCTGGCGACGGGGCGTGCGAAGCTGACCGTGGCCACGTTCACCAGCGGTGGTCACCGGCTGCTGCCGCCGGTGCTGACCCGGTTCGTCGCCGAGCACCCCGAGGTGGAGCTGACCGTGCTGCAGAAGGAGCCGGAGCACAGCCTGCCGCTGGTGCGCGAGGGGCGGGCCGACATCGCGCTCGCCTATCACTTCGACGGACCGCTGCCGGTCCGGCCCGGTGACCGGTCCGGGCTGGACTGGGTACCGCTGATGGACGACCCGATGTCGGCCGTGCTGCCGGTGGGTCACCCTCTCGCCGACCGGGCGAGCCTGGACCTGTCCGAACTCGTGCAGGAGCGCTGGGTGATGGGGTGCATGAGGGCCCAGGCCTTCATGCACCGCTACGCCGAACTCGCCGGCTCCGAGTTGCGCGTCTCGGCCGCCACGACCGACTTCTTCTTCGCGCAGACCCTGGTGGCCGCGGGTGTCGGCGTCTCCCTCATACCGCGTATCGCCCTGGACCCGTCGGTCACCGGTGTGGCCGTGATCCCCATCGACCCGCCGCGCCCCGCGCGCTACATCGGCGTGGCCACCGCCGCCCGGCATCGCGGCCGGCCCCAGCCGCACGTCGAGGCGTTGTTGACCGCCCTGGTCCGGTCGGTGCCATAGCCACGCCGGCGCCCTGCGCCGCGCCCGCGGCGTCGTGCACCCGGACGCGGACGGCACCGTCGCGGATCTCCACGGATCTCCACGGGTACGGAGCACCCCTCGGGGGTCACCGGGGTTTCCGAGGGCGTGGACCTCTCCGGGCACGGGTCAGGCCGCGCCGGAGCCCTCCACGGCCTGAACGAGGCTCTTGGGGCGCATGTCGGTCCAGTGGGTTTCGACGTACTCGAGTGCCGCCTCGCGACCGGTCTCCTCGAGGACGGTCCGCCAACCCGCCGGAATGTCGACGAATGAGGGCCACAGCGAGTGCTGCCCCTCGTCGTTGACCAGAACCAGGTATGTGCCGTCCGGGTCCTCGAAGGGATTGCTGCTCATCCGGTCACTCCCTCTCAGCGAATACTGCCTCTTCAGCATGGCGGCCTCTTCACCATGGCGACGGAACGGCGGCGGCCGACGAAGGTCCCGAAAGCTGCCTGCCGAAACCGACCGCCCGAGCCCGTACGCCGTCCCGCTCTGCCGAACCCGACACACACCGCAGGCGGCACGGGACCAGCTCAACTGGCCCGCCTCGTCTACGCGATACGTCTCACCGAAGCGTTGCACATTCCCGTGCCCCGGTACACGGTGTCCACCTTTCTCCCCTCCCCGCGGTGGCATTCGACGTATCACGCCTCCCGGGACGGCGAGCGCAGCGCTCCCTCATCCGCACATCGGGGAGGTTTCGAGTAAACGTGAGATAGACCATATTACTGCGTCTTTACTCTCCCATTGCCTGCTGTGTTTCGATGGACCGGGCCACTTTGATCAACCGCGCACATCCGACGGCAGTCGCCGGCGTCACGTCGGCAAGACCGATAGGGATGCTCATACTCATGCCCGAACGCTGTCCTGAACTACACCTTTCCGAGGCTCAACTCGGGGTCTGGCTGGCGGAGCGTGCCAGGCACGGCCGTCCCGGTGCCTACCAATGGGCTGAATACCTCGTCCTGGACGGCGATGTCGACGTAAGCCTCCTGGCCGCCGCGGTCACCAGAGCGGCTGCCGACTGCGAGGCGGTCAACGTCCGCATCATCGAAGCGGCGGGTTCTTCACCGGTGCAACGGCTCCTCCGGGACCGGGAACACACCGTCGAAGTGGTCGACCTCCGGGGAGCGCCCGCACCGGACGCCGCCGCACTGGAGTGGATGCGGGCCGAGCTGGCCAAGGCCGGGGGCAGCGACACCGGGCCGCTGTTCCTGGGGGCCGTGCTGCGGGTGACCGACGACCGCTCGCTGGTGTACCACCGGGTTCACCACATCGCTCTGGACGGGGCGGGCATGGCCCTGTTCGCCGAACGCGTCGCCGAGGTCTACAGCTGTCTGTACGACGGGCGCGCCGTTCCGGAGAGCGGCTGGGCCGGACTCCGCCCCTTGGTGCACGCCGAGGCCGCCTACCGTGAGGCCGCCGAACGCACCGCGGACCGGGACTGGTGGCTGGAGCGACTGGCCGGGCGGCCGGACTTCCTGAGCCTCGGCACCCACGCGGCCGCAGCCACGGCCCGCTCGCTACGGCTGACCAAGGTACTGTCGGCCGAGGAGTTCACCGGTTTACGGGACGGTGCGCAACGACTCGGGCACCGCTGGACCCGGCTGCTCACCGCGGCGACCGCGGTCCACCTGCACGCGGTGACCGGCAGCCGTGATGTCGTACTGAGCCTGCCGGTCGCCGGCCGCCCGGACGGACTCGCCCGGACCGTGCCCGCGATGTCGGCCAACGTCCTCCCCCTGCGGTTGCACGTCGATCCGGCGGCCCCCCTCGGCACCCTGCTCGACCGGACCGGCGACGAACTGCGGCTGGTGCGCCGTCACCAGAGGTACCGGGGTGAGCACTTGCGGCGTGAGCTGGGCTATCCCGACGACGGCCGGAAGTTCTTCGGTCCGGTGCTCAACATCCAGCGTTTCGACCGGCCGTTGCGGTTCGGCCCGACGACGGCGACCGTCCACAACCTGCAGGCGCCGCCGTCCGAGGACCTCTCGATCGTCGCCTACGACCGTGGCGACGGTGTGCTGCGCCTCGACTTCGACGCCAATCCCGACAACCACGGCGAGGAGTTGCTGCAGGACGTCGCCGACCGCTTCCTGCACGTGCTGTGGCAGGTGGCGGAGGCCGACCGGGAGACGCCACCGGCGCGGGTGGCGGCGTCCACGGTGAAGGAGCGCCGGCACGTCGCCGCTCTCGGCACAGGTGACCGCACGGCAGCCGCGCCCGCCGGCACGGCCGTCGGCCGGTTCGCCGAACAGGCCTCCCGCACCCCCGACGCGGTCGCGGTCCGCTCGGCCGGGACCGGGGAGCGGCTGACCTACCGCGAGCTGGACGCGCGGAGTTCGGCGCTGGCCGCCGCGATCGCAGCGGCCGGCGCGGGCCCGGAGCAGACCGTCGCGCTGCTGCTCGAACGGTCGGTGGACCTGGTCGTCGCGGCGCTCGCGGTGGTGAAGGCGGGCGCGGCCTACGTTCCCCTGCAACGGGACGACGCGGTCGCCCGGCAGCAAGCGGTGCTGTCCGACGCGGGAGCACGGGTACTGCTCACCGACCGGAACACCGAGGAGGATCGCATCGTCGCGCTGGCACGCGATCGTGATGTGCGGCAGCTGGACGTACGGGCGCGAGGAACCGCGGCCGGGGAGCCTCGGTCGACGCCGGACGCGCTGGCGTGCGTGATGTTCACCTCCGGCTCCACGGGGCGCCCCAAGGGGGTTGCCATCACCCAGGGCAACCTGGCCGGGCTCGCCGCCGACCGGTGGTGGTCCGAGGGCGGCGCGGACCGGGTGCTGCTGCACTCGCCGCACGCCTTCGACGCGTTCAACCTGGAACTGTGGGTGCCGTTGCTGACCGGTGGCGAGGTGGTCGTCGCCCCGCCGGGGAGGCTGGACCCGGCCGGACTGTCCCGGATCACGGCCGCCACCGGGATCACCGGACTGTGGCTGACCGCCGGGCTGTTCGACGCGTTCGCCACCGAGGACCCCGCCTGTCTGGCCGGGCTGCGCCAGGTCTGGACCGGCGGTGACGTGGTGTCCCCGGCGGCGGTGCGCGGCGTGCGGGCCGCGCTGCCGGAACTCACCGTCGTCAACGGCTACGGGCCCACCGAGACCACGGTGTTCGGGACCAGGTTCGCCGTCGAGGAACTGCCGGAGGACGCCGGCTCGGTACCCATCGGTACGCCGCTGGACGGCAAGCGGGTGTTGCTGCTCGACGACGCGCTGCGGCCGGTGCCGCCCGGCGTGGTGGGCGAGGTGTACCTCGGGGGTGTGGGGGTCGCTCGCGGCTACCTCGGGCGGGCGGCCGCGACCGCCGAGCGTTTCGTGCCGGACCCGTCGGGTCCGCCCGGTGCCCGCGTCTACCGCACGGGTGATCTGGCCCGCTGGAACCTCGACGGCCGGCTGGAGTTCGCCGGGCGGGCCGACGGACAGATCAAGCTCCGTGGCTACCGGATCGAGCCGGGGGAGATCGACGCCGCGCTACTGGCCGAGCCCGGGGTGCGGCAGGCCGCGACGATCCTGCGCGAGGACCGGCCGGGAGTGCGGCGGCTGGTCTCCTACGTGGCCGCCTCGGGTGACACGACTCGGCTGCTCAGTGGCGTGGCGGACCGGCTGCCCCCGTACATGGTGCCGTCGGTCGTGGTGGCGGTGGACCGGCTGCCGCTGACCCGCAACGGCAAGCTCGACCGGCTCGCGCTGCCCGCTCCGGAGGCCGCGAGCACGGACGTGGCCAGGGCTCCTCGCACCGCCGTCGAGCACCGGCTGGCCGAGCTGTTCGGCGAGGTCCTCGGGCTGGAGAGCGTTCCGCTCGACAAGGACTTCTTCCAGCTCGGCGGCGACAGCATCAAGGCGATCCAGCTCGCCGGCGCCGCGCAGCGGGCCGGTCTGGCCGTCAGCACCCCGGACGTGTTCCGCACGCCCACCGTCTCCGCGCTCGCCGAAGGCATCGGAGCGGTGCCGGAGCCGGGACGCCGGATCGCGCTGGGTGACGCGGACGACCCCACGGTCCCGCTGACGCCCGTCATGCACTGGCTGCGCGAACGCGGCGGCCCGGTCGACGGCTTCGTCCAGTCCCTGACCGTGCGCACTCCGGCGGGCATGACCGAGGCGCAGGTGCGCGCGGTGGTGCAGGCGCTGGTCGATCACCACGGCATGCTGCGGCTGTCGCTGAGAGCGGTGGACGGGCTGTGGGCTCTGGAAGTGCTGCCGCGCGCCACCGTCGAGCTGAACCGGCCGGGCACCGTGCTCGACCCCGGGAACGGGCAGGTGGTCCGCGCGAGCTGGCGGGATCCCGGGCCAACGGAACCGGGCGAACTGACCCTCACCGTGCACCATCTCGGCGTCGACGGCGTCTCCTGGCGCATCCTCCAGGAAGACCTCCGCACCGCATGGGAGGCCGTCCGGCACGGGCGCACACCGCAGCTGCAACCGACGGGGACCTCCTTCCCCCAGTGGGCGAAGGCGCTGGTCCAGTACGCGCACCACCCGTCCGTCCTCGGGGATTTCTCCCGGTGGCAGGCGATACCCGAGGATCCCCCCGTCGCCGGCCGTGCGCTGGACCGCGAAGTGGACACCGAGGACACCCGCCTCCGGCACTCCGTCACCCTGCCGGGCGCGCTCACCGCGCGTCTGGTGACCGACGCGACCGCGGCCTTCGACTGCTCGGTGCACGAACTGCTGCTGACCGCGTTCGCGCTGGCCGCCGCCGACTGGCGGGAGGGTCCGGACGCGCTGCTGGTGGACCTCGAAGGCCACGGGCGCGAGGAATTCGCCGCCAACCTGGACCTGTCCCGCACGGTCGGCTGGTTCACGACCCTGTGCCCGGTGGTGCTCGATCCCGGCTGCTCCTGGGCGGACGCCCGCACGGATCCGGCCGCGCTGGACGGCGCGGTGGCCATGGTCCGGTCCTGCGTACGGGACGCCGCACGCGCCGGCCTGACCTACGGTCTGCTGCGCTACGGCAACCCGCAGACCGGTCCGGCGCTGGCCGCCCGGCCGTCGCCGCAGTTCGCGTTCAACTACCTGGGCCGGTTCGACGTCGGCGGCGACGGCGACTGGGCGGTGCCGGCCGACTCCTCGGTGCTCGGCCCGGACACCGGCGGAAAGCTGGCGATGGGCCACGCCGTGGAACTCGACACGGTGATCACCGATCGTCCGGACGGCCCCCGGCTCGTGGCGCACTGGTCCTGGCCGGGCGAACTGCTCACCGAAGAGCGGATCTCCGGGCTCGCACACCGGTGGTTCGACGTGCTCGAGGCCCTGGTGCGGCGGGGCCGCGCCCGGGCGACGGGTGAGCTGCCCCTGCCGCCGTTGGCGCAGGGACTGCTGTTCCACTCGCTCTACGACCACGACGGCACCGACCCGTACCTCGTCCAGTTCGTCTTCGAGCTCGGCGGAGCGCTGGACCCCGCCGCGCTGCGCGACGCGCTCCACCGCCTGCTGCTGCGCCATCCTCAGCTCTCCGCGGGCGTGCGGCACGGTCCGTCGGGGCGTCCGGTCCAGGTGGTCCTCCCGGACTTCTCCGTGGAATGGCAGGAGATACCCGCGCACGAGGACCTGGAGCGCTTCCTCGATGCCGACCGCAGGAGACGGTTCGACCTCGCCAGTCCCCCGCTGGTCCGCGCGGCCCTGCTGGCCCATGCCGACGCGCGGCACACCTTCGTCCTCACCACGCACCACCTCCTGCTGGACGGCTGGTCCATGCCGATCCTGATCAAGGATCTGTTCTCGCTCTACGCCGGCCACGAGCTCCCGCCCGCGACGCCGTACCGCGACTTCCTCGACTGGCTGTCGACGAGGGACTCCCGCGCGGACGAGGCCGCCTGGCGCGCGCTGCTGTCCTCCGTGGACGGTCCGACGCTGGTCGGCAGCGCGGGACGGCGCGGTTCGGCCGCGGCCCGCCACCGGCGGACAGCGGAGCTGGACGACGCCACGAGCGCGCGGATCGACGCCATGGCCCGGCAGCACGGGCTGACCGCCAACGTCGTCGTACAGCTGGCGTGGGCCGTCCTGCTCGGTGCCATGACCGGCCGGGACGATGTGGTGTTCGGTGCGACGGTCTCCGGCAGACCGGCGGAACTGCCCGGTTCGGAACACATCGTCGGCCTGCTGATCAACACCGTTCCGGTGCGGGTCCGCCTCGATCCGCGCCGGTCGGTCGCCGAGTGCCTCGCCGAGCTGCGCACCCAGCAATCGTCCATGCTGGACCACCAGCACGCCGACCTGACACGGCTGCAGTCGATCGCAGGGCACGCCGAACTCTTCGACACCGTCGTGGTCTTCGAGAACTACCCGATCGACGAGGACGCGCTGCGCGGTCTCGTGCCCGGTCTCGAACTGCGGGACGTCCAGGGCCGGGACGGCACGCACTACCCCCTGACGCTGATCGCCATGCCGGGCCGCGACCGCCTGCGGCTCCGCCTCGACCACAGCGCCGACCTGCTCGACGAGGAGGGAGCCCACCGCCTGCTCGATCGCCTCGGCGCGCTGCTCCAGCGGATCACCGCGCATCCGGAGGCGCGGCTGGGGCAGCTCGGTCTGCTGCTCCCGGACGAACAGGAGACATCGGCGGACACCGTCGTGCAGACGGCCCCGGTCGCCCTGCCCGCGCTGTTCGAGGAGCAGGTGCGCCGCCGGCCGGCGGCCCCCGCCCTCACCTGCGGGGACACCACCCTGTCGTACGGGGAGCTCAACGCGCGGGCGAACCGTCTGGCGCGGCTCCTCGTCGCGCACGGGGCCGGACCCGAACGCCTGGTGGCCCTGGTCCTCGGACGTTCCACGGACCTCGTGGTAGCGGTGCTGGCCGTGCTGAAGTCGGGAGCCGGCTACCTCCCTCTGGACCCGTCCCACCCGGAGGAGCGGGTGCGGCAGGTGCTGGCCGACGCCGCTCCCGTGCTCGTGGTGACCTCCGGGCCGCTCGCGGTGCCGGATGCGCAGATCGTGCTCGACGGCACCGATCCGGCCGCCGACTACCCGTCGGACGACCTCGGCCTGGCCGTGGACCCCGACAGCGTCGCCTACGCGATCTACACCTCGGGCTCCACCGGAGCGCCCAAGGGCGTCGTGGTGTCCCACCACAACGTCGGGCGGCTGCTCGCGGTCACCGACGCCCGGTTCGGTTTCGGTGACGACGACGTGCACACGCTGTTCCACTCCTACGCCTTCGACGTCTCGGTGTGGGAGCTGTGGACGGCGCTGGGCCGCGGTGGCCGCCTGGTCGTGGTGCCGGACGACGTCGCCAAGTCGCCCCGGGAGCTCCTGGCCCTGCTCGCCCGGGAGCAGGTCACCGCACTGAGCCAAACCCCCTCGGCGTTCTACCAGCTCATGCAGGCCGAAGCGGAAGCGGAGCCGGGCGCGCTGCCCGCGCTGCGGGTCGTCGTGTTCGCCGGTGAGGCGCTGGAACCCACGCGCATCCGCTCCTGGCACGGCCCCGGCCGGCCGAGGCTCGTCAACATGTACGGGATCACCGAGACCACCGTGCACACGACCTACGCCGAGCTGACCGACCCCGACGAGACCGCCGGTGTCATCGGCACCGCGCTGCCCGACCTGCGGCTGCACCTGCTGGACCACGCGCTGCGGCCGGTCCCGCCGGACTGCCCCGGTGAGATCTACGTGGCCGGCCCCGGGGTGGCGCGAGGGTACCTGGGACGCCCCGGGCTCACCGCGAGCCGTTTCGTCGCCGACCCCTTCGGCGCGCCCGGTGCCCGCATGTACCGCTCCGGGGACCTCGCGCGGCGCCGGGCCGACGGCACGCTGGAGTACCTGGGCCGGACGGATCACCAGGTGAAGATCCGCGGTTACCGGATCGAGCCCGGGGAGGTCGAGCGCGTCCTCGAACGGCACCCCGCCGTGGACCGCGCCGTGGTGCTCGCGGACGCGGATGCCGACGGCGGCCGACTTCTCTGCTACGCCGTGACGAAGGGGGAGCCGGCACCCGCCGAGCTGCGCGAGTACGCCCGGACGGTCCTGCCCGCGCACATGGTGCCCGCGTTCATCCTGCCGGTCGACGAGATCCCGCTGACCGGCAACGGCAAGCTGGACCGCAGGGCCCTGCCGCGACCGGAGTCCGCGGTGCGGGTGAGCCGCCCGCCGGCGACCGAGCGGGAACGGCTCCTGTGCGCGCTGTTCGCCGAGACGCTGGGGGTCCCCGAGGTCGGCGCGGAGGACAGCTTCTTCGATCTGGGCGGGCATTCGCTGCTGGCCACCCGCCTGATCAACCGCGTACGGGCGGAGACCGGCTCCGAGCTGAGCATCCGTACCCTCTTCGACGCCCCGGTCGTCGCCGACCTGGCGAAGCGCCTGCCGGAGCCGGCCGGCACCCCGCGTGCCGGGTTCGCCACGGCCGCGCGGCCGGAACGGATCCCGCTCTCCCCCGCACAGCGCCGGCTGTGGTTCTTCAGCCGGTTCGCCGGCCCCAACTCGGTCTACAACATGTCCTTCGCCGTCCGGCTGAGCGGCCCCTTGGCAGCCGGGCACCTGCGCGCGGCCCTCGGCGACGTGCTCGTCCGCCACGAGAGCCTGCGCACCACCATCACCGAGATCGGCGGCGAGCCGCACCAGCGCATCGGCAGCGCGGAGGAGCTGCCGTTCGAGGTGGTGACCACGTCGGAGGCCGAGTTGCCCGGCCTGCTCGCCGAAGCGGCGGCGCACGTCTTCGACCTCGGCGGCGAACTCCCGGTCCGGGCCGTGCTCTTCGAGACCGCACCCGAGCAGTACGCGTTGCTGATCCTCCTGCACCACATCGCCGCCGACGGCTGGTCACTGGCTCCGCTGGCCCGCGACCTGTCGACCGCGTACCGGGCACGCGTCGCGGGCGGGGTGCCACGGTGGACCGGCCGCCCCGTGCAGTACGCGGACTACGCCCTCTGGCAGCACGGCACCGACCTCGGCGCCGGCATCGCCTACTGGAAGGAGACGCTGCGCGGCGCCCCGGAGGCGCTCTCGCTGCCGTTCGACCACGCCAGGCCCCAGGTGTCCGCGCACCGCGGGGAGACCGTCGGCTTCACCCTGGACGCCGGCCTGCACGCGCGGCTGGGCCGGCTCGCACGGTCCACCGGCACCAGCTTGTTCATGGTGATGCACGCTGCGATCGCCGCGCTGCTGTCACGGCTCGGCGCCGGTGCGGACATCCCCATCGGCACACCGGTTGCCGGGCGGCACGACGAGGCGCTGCACGAGACCGTCGGCTGCTTCGTCAACACGGTGGTGCTGCGCACCGACCTCGGCGGGACGCCGACGTTCGCCGAACTGCTGGAGCGGGTCCGGGCCACCGATCTCGACGCCTTCGCCCATCAGGAAGTGCCGTTCGAGGCGGTGGTCGAGGCGGTCAACCCGCCGCGCTCGCTGGCCTGCCACCCCGTCTTCCAGGTGATGCTGGCCTTCCAGGACACGCCGCCCGCCGTGTTCGACCTGCCGGGGCTGCGCGTCGAGCCGGTCGCCGCGCCCGGCGGCGCCTCCCGCATGGACCTGCTGTGGAGCCTGCGCCCGCGCCACGGCGACCACGGTGCGGAAGCCGGCGTCGAGGGCGAGCTGGAGTACGACACCGAACTGTTCACCCCCGCCTCCGCCCGTCTGCTGCTCGCACGGCTGGAACGGCTGCTGCGGGCGGCGGTGGCGGAGCCCGACCGCCCGATCGCCGACCTCCCGGTCCTCGTCGCCGGCGAGCGGGAGCAGATGACCGTCCGCTGGAACGCCACTGCCCACGACGTGCCCGGGAGCACCGTGGCCGAACTGTTCGCGGCCCAGGTGCTCCGCGTTCCCGACGCACCGGCCGTACGGCACGGGGACACCGTGCGCACCTACCGGGAACTGTCCGAGCGGGTGGCCCTGATCGCGGCGGAGCTGAGGGCCCGCGGAGCCGGTCCGGGCAGTCTGATCGCACTGGAGCTGAGGCGCGACGCCGACCTGCCCGCCGCGCTGCTCGCGGTCCAGTCGGTCGGTGCCGCCTGGCTGCCCGTCGACCCCGCGCTGCCACCGCAGCGGAAGGCGGCGCTGCTGGCGGACGCCCGCCCCTTGCTGGTGGTGCGCCACGACGACGGGCTCACCGTCACCGCCGGAGCCCCGGAACCGGCGGTCGTGCCGCAGAACACGGCGTACGTGATGTACACCTCGGGCTCCACCGGGCGGCCGAAGGGCGTCGTCGTGCCCCACAGCGCGCTGACGAACCTGGTGCTCGCGCTGCGCGAGCAGCTGGCGGTCGGTGCGGCCGACCGGGTCCTGGCCGCCGCGCCCGCGGGCTTCGACATGTCCCAGCCCGAGCTGTGGCTGCCCCTGGTCACCGGCGCCACGATGGTGCTCGCCGGCCAGGGCGCGCTGCGCGAGCCCGACGAACTGTCCGCGCTGCTCGACCGGCACGGGGTCACCGTGATGCAGGCGACGCCGTCGCTGTGGCAGGCCCTCGTGGCCCGGCGGCCGGAGCGGCTGCGCCACGTCCGCGCGGTCATCGGCGGCGAAGCGGTACCCGCGGAGCTGGCCGGGGCGCTGTCCGGCCGCACGGCGTCGCTGCTGGCCTGCTACGGCCCGACGGAGACGACCGTCTGGTCGACCACCCACCCGGTCGGCCGCGCGGCGGGCGCCACGGTGCCGCTCGGGCGTCCCCTGTGGAACACCCGGTGCTACGTCCTCGACGCCCGGCTGCAGCCGGTGCCCCCGGGCGTGACCGGCGAGCTCTACCTGGCCGGCGCCGGCGTGGCGACGGGGTACCTGCACCGGCCGGGGCTGACCGCGACCCGGTTCGTCCCGGACCCCTTCGGACCGGAGGGGCACCGGATGTACCGCACCGGCGACCTCGCGTCGTGGACCTTCGACGGGGTACTGCGCTTCCACGGCCGGACCGACGATCAGGTGAAGATCCGCGGCCATCGCGTCGAGCTCGGCGAGATCGAGGCCGTGCTCGCCCGCCACGAGGACGTCGACGCGGCCGCGGTGGCCGTACACGACCGGAAGGCCGACGACCGCCGCCTGGTCGGCTACGTCGTCCCCGCCGGTGCCGACCTGCGCTCCGTGCGCGCGCACCTGGCCGCGCACCTGCCGGACTACATGCTGCCCGCCCGCCTGCTCGGGCTGGACGAGCTCCCCCTCAGCCCCAACGGAAAGCTGCTGCGCGACCGGCTGCCCGAACCGGACTGGGCCCCCGCAGGAGACCCGGCGCCTCCGGAGAACCTGAACGAGCACTTCATGTGCGGACTCTTCGCCGACGTGCTGGACCTGCCCCGGGTCGGTCCCGGCGACAACTTCTTCGAACTGGGCGGACACTCGCTCCTCGCGGCGCGGCTGACCGACCGGGTACGGGCCGTACTCGGGCTGGAACCGACGATCCGGAACGTCTTCGAGGCGGCCACCCCCGCCGCGTTGACCCGTCTCCTGAACCGGGCGTCGCCGGAGAACGGACCCACGCACCTCGTACCGTTCCGCACGGGCGGGCCGGCGGCGCCGGTGTTCTGCGCGCCCCCGCTCAGCGGGATCAGCTGGCTGTACGCGGGGCTGCTGCGGCACATCGACCGGGACCACCCGGTGTACGGCATCCAGGCCGAGGGGCCCGGCGGGGTGAGCGACCTGCCCGGCAGCGTCGAAGCGATGGCCGAGCGCTATGTGGACCTGATGCGTTCGGTCCGCCCCCACGGCCCGTACCACCTCGTCGGCTGGTCCTTCGGCGGGCTGGTGGCCTACGCGATGGCGGTCCGGCTGCACGAGCTCGGCGAGCCGGCCGGCTCGCTGTGCCTGGTGGACACGACCGCCGACGCCGCGGCCGCACCGGAAGAGCCCATCAACGACCAGCGCATCCACCGGGTGCTGCTGACGGCCGCGGGCCTGGACGACGAACGCTGGGCCGCGACGGGCCTGGACTTCGCCACCGTCTCGGCCCTGCTGCGCCGGGAAGGAAGCGTGTTCGCCCGGTTCACCGAGGACGACATCCGCCGTGTCATCGCGGTGTCGCGCCACCACGACAAGCTCGCGCGGGCCTACCGGCCCCCGCACTACCCCGGCGACGCCACCTACATCGAAGCGACGGGGGACGGTCCGCGCCCCGTCCCGAATCACGAACTGTGGCGGCCCCATGTCGGTGGCGACCTGACCGTCGGGCACGTCACCGCGCGCCACTACCGGGCGATGCAGCCGCAGCACGTGCACGAAGTCGGGATCCAGCTCCGCGACCTGCTGAGGAGGCAGCGTTGATCCGCACCGATTCCGGCGCCCTCGCCGGACTGCCCGCAGGCGCCCGGGTGGTGATCCGGCTGCCCAACGGCCGCGAACTGGCGGACGTGCTGCTCGCCTGCTTCGACCTGCGCCTCGTCGCGGTCCCCCTGCACCCCCGCACCACCGACCGGGCCGTCGCGGGCATCGCCGAGCGCGTCTCCGCGGCGGCTCTGGTGGACCTCCACGGGCTGCACCGCACCGGCCTGCCCGACGTCCACACGGCCCCGGACGACCTGGCCTTCATCATGTTCACCTCGGGCTCCACCGGCCCGCAGAAAGGGGTCATGCTCAGCCGGCGGGCCGTCCTGGGCAACGCCGCCAAGACCGCGGCACTGCACGGACTGACACCGGAGCGCCCCCACGGGACCTGCCTTCCGCTGTACCACTGCAACGCGCTGGTCATGTCGCTGCTCGGCACCCACCTCACCGGCACGCCGCTGACCCTGCAGGCCGCCTTCGACCCGGCCGGATACTTCGCGGCGCTGGACGCCGGCGGGGCCCGGACCGCCTCGATCGTGCCCGCCCTGCTGGCGGACCTGCTGGAGGCCGGCCCCGACTGGCCGGACGGCCTGGAATACCTGATCACCGCGGCCGCCCCGCTGACCAGCGATCTCGCCCGCCGGTTCCACCGCCGCTACGGCCCGCGCCTGCGGCAGGGCTACGGCCTGACCGAGGCGGTCAACTTCAGCTTCACCATGCCCCGGCTCGACGACGCCGGGTTCCGCGACCAGTACCTGGAGCACACGCCCCCGGTCGGGGCACCGCTGCCCGGCACCGAACTGCGGCTGGAGTCCGGCGAAGTCTGGATCAGAACGCCGGACCTGATGACCGGCTACTGGCAGGACAGCCGCACCACGGCGGCCGCGGTCACCGACGACGGCTGGCTGCGCACCGGCGACCTGGGCGAACTGCGGGACGGCCTGCTGGTCCTCCGGGGCCGCGCCGGGGAGCGGATCAACCGGGGCGGGGAGAAGTACTACCCACTCGACCTCGAGCACGGCTGGCGCGAGGCCGGTCTGTCCGGCCGGTTCGCAGCAGTCGCGGTGGACGAACCCACGCTCGGCCAGGACATCGGCCTGGTCGCCACGGAACAGCCGGTCTCCGCCGTGCGCGACCTGTACGAACGGGCACCGCTGCGGCCCTCGGCGATCCAGTTCGGTGGGTTCCTGGCGACTCCCACCGGCAAGCCCCGGCGCACGGCGATGAGCCGGGGCCTCGCCGCGCGCCGCCTGGCTCCCGCACGATACGAACGACTGCTGCGCCACGCCGCGGCCACCGCGCACGACCTGCTGCACAAAGGAGCCGACCACTCCGGCCTGCGCGCGCTTGCCGCGTGCACGGGGGACCGCCGCCCAGGGGCGGACGGCGAAGTCGTCTTCGGCGCCCTCGACTTCATGCGGGAGCACTGGCACGACGAGGACGATGCGGAACTGTCCCGGGCCAAGGCCCGCTGGCACAGGACACTCCTCACCGAGTGGCCCCTGGCAGTGCACGCAGAACTGACCGCGGACGTGGCGGCCCGCCACGGATTCGAGGGACCACCCGTGCCGCTGGGCACCGAGGCCCACTTCGGGGGCGGCTCGCTGCTCGTGCTCCCGCACGGGCCCGCGGCCGACGGCCCGGTGTGGCCGCTGGGCCCGCTGCTGTCCTTTCTGGACGGTTCCACCGGGGGTGGCGGTACGGATCGCTGGACGTGGCTGGCCCGGCTGCGCGACCGGGGATTCCCGGCCACGGGGTGCTCGGTACTGCGCGCCGGGCGACACGACCTGGGCGGCGTGCTGTGGGCACGAAAGCCGGATTCCGGACCGACCGAGCACGCTGGAGCGACTGAATGACACACAGCACCGAAACGACCGGACGCATGAAGCAGTCCCCCGACCACGAGGACGAGACCCTCGACGTCCAGCGGCACCAGGACCCCGGCAGGAACCAGCTGACTCCGGTGGTGCAGCTGCCACCGGACGTCGCCCTGGCCGTGGTCGACGCCCTTGCCGGTCTGGTCCGGGCGGCGCACCGCACGGAGGAGAAGAGCCCGACCCCGGCCGGTGCGCTCAAGCGGGCGCAGGAGTTCGAGGAAGGCGACGTCTTCATGCTGGAGCCCCCCTTCGAGGGCTTCTTCGCCGACCGATATCTGATGGACTTCTACGACACCACCGAACGCGACATATGCTCGCGCATGCACCTGCACACCGGGCTGCGGTTCGTCCGCATGATGACGGGGCCGGAGACCACGATCCGGGTCTCCAGCCTGTCCCCGATCACGGTGCGCCCGGCAGCCGAGGGCTGGACCGGTCCGCTGAGCACGTTCACCGACGTGCTGCCCGGCACCCCCACCGGAGTGCACCGGGACCGGCACAATGTGATCGTGCCGCCGAACTCCTGGGTGGACATGCAGATCCCGCGCGGAGTGTCACACCAGTTCAACGCGGTAGGACCGAACGCGGTGATCGACTCGGTGCACCCGGAGGAATCCATCGAGACGCTGCGCGAGGGAATGTCGGGGTACCGGATGATGGCGCAGACCATCTTCCTCGCCAAGGACAAGAGCCCGGCGACCACGTGCGCCGACATCATCAGCCCTCAGTCGGTCAGGGGGACGTCCGGCATGAGATGACGCCCGCGCTTGCAAGGACCGAGTCCCATGTTCCTACGCTCTTGCTGGACATTGACGCCGAGAGGGTGCGGACGCTGCTGGGTCGGACGAGGAGACCGCCGCCTCTGTGAGGCGGCGGTCACGCTCACGTCGTCCCGCGGCTGCACCGGCCGCAGTCCGGGTACGGCCGGGTACGCGGGCCGTGCGGCCGGCTGGATGCGGTCAGCTGGCGTAGCAGCGGATGTTGGTGATGACTCCGTCGGTCCGCTCGGGGTTGAACACCCATACGGTCACGGTGAGCTGGGAGTCGGGCTCGATGCAGTGGCCTGTCCTGGGGGGCTGGATGGCGATGGTGCCGTCGGAGCCGTCGCCCGTCACGGTGTACCAGTGGTCCGGGTTGCCGCCCTTGTTGAAGATGCTGCCCGGGGTGGTGACGTCGAACTGCAAGGTCCACTCGCAGATCCGGTTCCGGGTCGCCTGCAGGGTGAAGTTGTACGTCCAGACGTAGCCCTGCCAGTCCGGGGGCCAGCTCTGCTGGTTGGGGCCGGACTTGGTGTACCTGGTCTCGACCTGGGCGGGCCCGACCTGGGTGGTGACGGAACCCTTCTTGTCGGGCGAGGTGTTGGTGACGTTCCCGGTGTCGATCGCGGAAGTGGCGGTGATGCTGCCGGTGTGGCTCGGGTCGATGGTGCCGGTGAGCAACACGGTGGCCGTGCCCCCCTTGGGGAAGGCCGAGAAGGGCTGGGTGAACGTGCCGTCCGTCACCGTCCCCTGCTCGGCGACGACTCCGCCCGACACCCGGGATGCGTCCAGGACGACGCCCGTGAGCTGCTGGGTGGCGCCGGTGAGCTCGGCTTCCGGGACGGCCGACGGGCCGTTGTTCACGACCGTCATCCGGTACGTGATCGGCGTTCCCGCGTCGGCGTTCGCCGGGCCGGACATGGTGAGCGGCACATCGGCCTGGGCCGGGGGCGCCGTCACGGTGGTGGTGACGGAATCGGAGGAATGGGAGGAGGTGTTGGCGACGATGTCGGAGGTGATCGTGCCGTCGCAGGTGATGTCGCCGGAAGTACCCTCCCGGACGGTACCGTTCAGGGGAATGGTGGCCGAACTGCCGACCGGTAGGGTCAGCAGCTGGGTGTAGGTGCCGTCGTCGATGCCCCCCTGGCCGGCGGTCGCGCCGCCGGTGAGGACGAGTTCCCCGAGGGACGCGCCGGTGACTTCGCTGGGGATCTTGCCGTGGACCTTGGCGTCGGGGGAGGCGTTGGGGCCGTTGTTCCGGACCTTGACCGTGTAGCCGATCGGCGATCCGGCTTGCAGCGTCCGGGGGCCGGTCAGGTGCAGCGGCATGTCGGCCGGGAGGGTGACTTCGAGGTCGCGGATCTCGTAGTCGTTGGTGTTCGCGCCGGTCGCGGCCGACAGGCCGAGCTTCAGCGTCTCGGGGAGCGGGGCCTGCCCGCCGGCCGTGGAGAGATCGTAATCCTCGATCAGGGGCTGCCAGTTCTCGCCCTGACGGACCGCGACCGTCACCTTGTTGGAGATGATCGACAGGAGGACGCGGGTGGGGGACTCACGGGTGAGGCTGAGCGTCGGCAGAGCGGCGCCGCTGAGGTACTGGTAGCCGTCATAACCGTTCCCCGAGCCGCGGAGGACGGCGTGGTCGGGCTGCTGTCCCGGGCCGCCGTTGCCGGCCTGCTGAGGGTTGGAGAACGAACCGTACTGATCGATGCCGATGCCCACATACCCCTTGGTGACGCCGGGCACCTGATCCCCCTGCCCCTTGTGGTAGCAGGCGTAGCCCAGGGCTCCGCCCGGACCGCCCGGCTCGGTCCGGGCACTTCCGTCGATCAGGAAGAACGACATCCCGTCGGCGGGCGGGTTGCTGCCCCCGTAGGCCGCGAGGTCGAACTGCACCGAGATCCCGCTGTCGCTGGGGAAGGCGACGTCGAAGAGGGCGGTACCCGCCTGGAAGGTCCGCGCCTGGGTGAGGCTGAGCCAGCCCTGTCCGGTCATCCGTGCCGAGCCTTCGAGCCTCCAGTCGGCGGGGGTGGACGATCCGGCGAAGGACTGCCGGTAGGGGAAGATCGACATTTCCAGGACCTCCGTCCGATGCGCGGATTCGCATCCGCGTACACGTACGCGCTGTCAGCCGGACGCTATGCCCGGCTCGTATACGCGCACATCGGCTCCATCGCGCCATCGGCGGAGGAACGGCGCTATCAGGACAGGCCGGTGGCGCAGGCCGGACATGATGGTCCGGCACAGTGCGGCAAGGGGAGGGCCGTCCGGGAGCCTGTCCGGAATGCCGCGATCGATCGTTTCTGCAAAGCCCTCCTGTCGCAACCATGGCCAGGATGGCATGTCGTTCCCGGTGCCCGCTGCCGTCCTCACCGCCGGCCGGCCACGAACCCCGGAAGGACGCGGTCACGTCCGTCCCCCTACAGCTCTCTACAGCTCTCTACGGCCAAGGGCGTACGCGAGCCCGTTGCCCCGGCTGCACCCACCCGCTCGGCGAAGACGACCACACGTACCCATGCGGCCTGGCAGTATGCCGGTCATGTCGCGGCGCCGGTGGCTCTTCTTCTCCGTCTCGGTTCTCCTCGCGCTTGGCGGGGCCTTTCTCTGGCTCCGGCCCGAAGGGTGGGACCAGGCCGACAAGATGAGCAGTGTGGGCGGCTTCCTGACCGGTCTCCTCGGCATCGTGATCTCGCTCCGCCCGCAGAGGGAAGCACAGGGCGGGAGCCCCGATACCGGCGAACTCGCCAACACCCTGGCCGACGCCGTACAGGACCAATGGCAGCGCGAAGTGGCCAACCAGGGCCTGCACCGGTTGGCATCGCTGCCCGTGCGCTGGGCCGTCACCACACGCGCCGGCCTCCGCGACCATCCCGAGGCGGTCTTCGGCGCCGGTGCCACCGCCCGGGACGAGAGCAGCTTCTCCGGCACGGTCACCGATGTCGCCCAGCGGTACCTCTCCCTCCCCAGGCGACGCCTCGTCGTCCTCGGGGAGTCCGGCTCGGGCAAGTCCGTCCTCGCGGCCCGCCTGCTTCTCGACCTCCTCGACGAGCGGCAGGGCACCGGCCCGGTACCGGTGCTCCTCCCGGTCAGGAGCTGGGATCCGACCCAGGAGCATCTCGACGACTGGATCGTCCGCGAGCTTGCCTCGCTCTACTACGGCCGCCAGGACGCCGTACCGCGTCGGCTCATGCAGCAGCACGCCCTCATTCCCGTACTCGATGGCCTCGACGAGATAGCCAGGGCCTCACAGCAGCACGTCCTCGCGGCCATCGACCGCGCGACGGGCGGCCGCCGGCCCGTTGTCGTCACCAGCCGTGTCGCCCCCTACCAGGAGATGACCGAGGCCTCCAGCGTCCTCGTGGGCGCTGCGGTGATCGAACTCGCCCCGCTCGACGCCGACTCGGCCATGGCCTCCCTGAATCGGTCCGCACCCGTCGGCGACCACCGCTGGGCCCCGGTCGTCCACCACCTCAGAGCTCATCCGACCGGTCCCCTCGCCGAGGCGCTCTCCACCCCGCTCATGGTGTTCCTGGCCCAGTCCGCCTACGGAGGCCGGCAGGGCCCCGCCACCCTCGTCGACGCCGTTCAGCAGCTCGGGTCCCGCCAGGAGGTCGAACGCGCACTCGTCAGCTCCCTGGTGCCCGCCCGCTACCCGTCGTACCCCGACCCCCGCCACGCCCGGCCCCGCCACGCCTACACCGCCGAGGAGGCCGAACGCTGGCTGGGCCACCTCGCGCGGCACCTCCAGCACTCGGCCACCCGCGACCTCGCCTGGTGGAAGCTGGCGCACTCGGTTCCCCGTGCGGTACTCGGAACGTTCTTCCTCGTAAGCGGCGGACTCCTCCTCGGCTACGCGGCGGCCTCGCTCTTCGGCACCGGCGTCGGAGTCGCGGTCGGGGTCATCGGCGGGGCCTTCTTCGGGTTCGGCGGCGAACTGGTCGAAGCCGTGTTCCGTCTCTTCGGGCAACACGTCGACCGCTCCTGCCCCGTCCCCGTGCACGCGGTCCTCCACCACGGCGGACGCGCACGACTCCTGGCCGGGACCCTCGTCGCGGGCAGCGTCGGCGGTATCGGGTTCGCCTCCGCCCTCCTGGCGTGGCGGGGGCTGGGCGCCGCGTGGGGTTCGGTCGTGATCGTTCTCGCCGTCATCGTCTGCCTGGTGATGGTCACCGGCCTCGCCGACATCCTGCGAGGACCCGTGCGCCTGACCGAGCTGACGCCGAGATCGATACTCGCCGGCGACCGAACCACCGCCACCCTCCGCGCCGTCGGCCTCAGCGCCGGAGTGACCCTCGGCATCCTCGCGTTGACCAGGACCGAGGCCGGCGTCGTCTCCGCCATCGGTTTCGGCCTGGTCGCCGCGCTGTCCGGGTACGGCGACTCCGCTTGGGGGTTCTTCACCCTCACCCGCTGCTGGCTCGCGCTCACCGGCCGGCTCCCGCTCCGGCTGATGACCTTCCTGGAAGACGCCTACGACCGCGGAATCCTGCGTCAGTACGGCCCCGTGTACCAGTTCCGCCACCAGCGCCTCCAGGAGAGCCTGGCAGGCCCATGAAGAAGCCCTGAGGAAGCCCTGAGGAAGCCTCTGAAGAACGTGTCCTTGATCCTGGGCGTTCCCCGCCCGCACCGCACCGCACCGTCGACGATGCCCCCGACGCACACCCACGTCGCCTCACCCTGCCGGAGCCCGTCATGACCTCGAACCCTTCGCCCTCGCCGAGCCCCTCCCCCTCCGGCGGCAGGATGCGGCCGTGGGCCAAGAAGCTCGTCGGCATCGTCGGCGCCCTGGTCCTGGCGCTCGTCACCGCCGTGGTGGGCGCTTGGGCGGAGCACAAGCTCGACGAGGACGACTCCCCCGCAGCAGCGCCGTCCGCCGTGGCCGTAGAGCCGTCGGGCGCACTCCGGGATTCCGGAAAGCAGGCCGAGCCGCAGGGTGCCCCTCCGGGTGCCGCTTCCCCGCCGGAAGGGCCTGACCTGCACTGCCGGACGAGCGTCCAGGCTGTCGGGGCCGTCCAGTGGTGGCCGTGCGCGCGGGTGTGGAAGGACCGGATCGACTTCGGGGTCATGCTGCGCGGCGGGGAAGAGAGACGGACCGTCCGCCTGCGTTTCGGCTACCACACCGCGGTGCCCCGGCACTTCACCTCCTGCACGGCCGAGGCCGGTATGCAGGTCGAGACCGGGCCGGGCTCCGACACCCGCTGGGTCACGGCAGCGGGCTGCTCCGTGGCGCGCACCCCCGTCGCCGTACAGACGAAGGCGTGGGCGGCACCGGAGAGAGGCGCCTGGTCGGGCAGCCTTCTGTCCCCCACTCTGCATGTCCAGCCGGACGGATCGGTGGTCGACCCGTCCCGCGGGTGACCGCCCGAGGACGCCGAACCGGGGCTGCTGGGGCGCGCCTGCCGGTACGAGACGGCACCGCCACGAACGCGGGGCTAGGCCGTGTCTTTGGGATCATGAAGGGACGCTGAGTACACGGGGCACACCTGATCATTTCCAGCCAGGTGCCAGGCCGAGGCGGCCAGATCAGCGCAAACCACTCCGTGCGGAGCCGGGTGGCCCTAACGTGCGGGCATGGGGAAATTCACGACCACCCACGACCTCCGAGGCGCTGCGCCCGAGGCTTGGGCACTGCTCCTCGACGACGCGTTTATGGAAGAGGTGTACCTCCAGGATCTGGGATACCCGGAGTGGAAGGTAACTCAGCGTACGGAAGGCCCCGAGCAGACAACTCGCAAGGTAATGATGGAGCCCAGGCGTGAACTGCCCGTCCCGGTGGCGAAGGTGCTCGGCGCTGGCTATCGGGACGCCGAGGAGAGCACGTTCAGCACACCCACCCGCACGTGGAGTTGGAAGCGGGTGCCCTCGACTCTGGCGGACAAGCTGCGCCAGGGAGGCACCGTGCGCGTTGAGGAGGCCGGGGCCGACCTCAGCAAGCTGGTCATGTCGACTGAGATCGAGGCCAAGGTCTTCGGCGTCGGCGGGCTGATCGAGTCCACCTTCGAAAAGGTGTACCGGGAGGAAGCGGAGAGGATCGCGGCGTCCCTCTCCAAGCGGTTGGCGGCAGCTAAGGGGTAGGCAGCTTCTTTCGGATCAGCGTGCTGACCAGAGGAAGATGCCTGCGAGGTGGAGTCCGGCGAGATAGACGATTGAGGTCTTCTCGTAGCGGGTGGCGATGCCGCGCCACTGCTTGAGGCGGTTGATGCAGCGTTCGACGGTGTTGCGTTGCTTGTAGGCCTCGCGGTCGAAGGCAGGTGGCCGAGCGCCGTGACTGCCACGTCGCTTGCGGTGGGCCTGCTGGTCGGCGGGGACCGGAATCACCGCCTTGATCCCCCGTCGTCGCAGGTGGTCACGGATAGCGCGGGATGAGTAGGCCTTGTCGGCCAGGACCGCGTCCGGCCTGGTCCGGGACCTCCCGATGGGCCGCGACACCCGGACCTTGGCCATGACCTGCTCGAAAGCGGGTGCGTCTCCGGCTCGTCCGGGTGTGAGGACGAAGCACAGCGGGCGGCAGCGGCCATCGGCCGTCAGGTGCACTTTCGTCGTCAGGCCGCCGCGGGACCGCCCGAGGGCGTGGTCAACCGGCTCGCCGGCCGGGGCCCCTTTTTGCAGGCCCCGGCCGCATGCTGGTGAGCACGCACGATGGTCGAGTCGACCGCGACCACCCACTCCAGGTCCTCATCCGCATCGACCCGGGCCAGCAGAGCGGTAAAGACACGTTCCCAGGTGCCGTCGATTGCCCGGTTCCGCAGGCGCGTGTACGCGCCCTTCCACGAGCCGTACTTCTCCGGCAGGTGGACCCATTGCGACCCGCTCTGGAACTTCCAGGCGATCACATCGAGCACCACACGGTGATCACACCATCGACCACCCCGCTTCGGTGTCCGGTCCGGCAGCAACGGCTCAATACGCGCCCACTGCACGTCAGTCAACGGCACACCAGACCAACGATCAGATGATCCGAAAGAAACGGCCTAGGTCACGGGTTAGTACTCCAGGGAGAGATCGTGTCCTGAGCCGGTGTTCTTCGTGGGCCTGGTCATGGCTGGGCCACCTGAAGCCCACGACTGGGCAAGGGAGTTGAAGTTGGCGCCTGCTCGGGTGACGGCCGGTCAGGGCAGGAGCAGCAGTTTGCCGATGGTACGGCGCGACTCGAGGTCCGCGTGGGCCCGGGCCGCCTCGGCGAGCGGGTAGCGGCCGGTGATCCGCGGAGTGAGCCGCCCGTCCAGGATCAGGTCGAACAGCTCGCCGGTGCGCTGCAGCAGGGCCTCGCGGGTGGCGACGTGGTGGTGAACCACGGGGTAGGTCAGCAGGATGCTGCTCGGCAGGTCGGTGGGCCGCAGTGTCGGAACGCCCATGAAGGGGCCGTAGTAGGCGTGCACCCCATGGGGGCGCAGGGCCGCCTGGGAGGAGTGGAACGTCCTGGCGCCGCCGCCGTCGTAGACGACATCGGCGCCCTGTCCGCCGGTCAGCTCCCTGATCCGCTCCTCGAAGCCCCCGCCGGAGTGGACGAGCACGTGATCCGCGCCGGCCTCTTTCGCGACGGGGGCCTTCTCCTCGCGGGAGACCAGGCCGATCACCCGGCCGCCGCGCGCCCTGATCATCTGCGTGAGCAACTGGCCGACGCCGCCCGCTGCGGCGTGCACCACGGCGGTGTCGCCCGGACCGATCGGGTAGGTCTCGGTGCTCAGGTGGCTGGCGGTCAGGCCCTGCATCATCACGGCTGCAGCGGTCTCGTCACTGATGCCGTCGGGCACCTTGACCAGCGAGTCCGCCGGGACGGCCAGCAGCTCGGCGTAGCTGCCCGGGTGGTAGAACCAGGCCACCCGGTCACCGACGGCCAGGTCCGTGACCCCCTCGCCGAGGGCGGTGACGTACCCCATCCCCTCGGCGCCGAGGATGGCCGGGGCCGCCCAGCCCGGTCCGCCCTCGGCGCGGGCGCCGATGTCCATGTAGTTCACCCCGGCGGCGCCAAGCCGTACCAGTACTTCGCCGAGGCCGGGGGCCGGGTCCGACAGCTCGGTCCAGCGCATGACCTCGGGGCCGCCGTGCTCCTCGATACGGATCGCATGCATGGGATGACACCTTCCTGTACGGGCTCGTTGCGGGGGGGGGAACGGTCAGCACGTTAGGCAGCGGAAAATGGACCGGCAAGTCCAAAGATGACTTGCGGCATGCGAGTTGGCCGGCTGGCCTGCCCGCTCCCTCCCGGCATCTGCTCCTGCTCGCGGTCCTCGAAGGGACGCCTGTTCAGCCTCGGCGCTCGACGGCCTTCTCGCCGACGAGGGCACCGACTACTGGCGGTTCTGTTTGGCCCTGCGCCCTGCCCGACGACCCGGCAGAAAAGGAACAATCACTCGGTCGCTACCGGAGTGCGTACGCGCACTATCGCCGCCGGTGCATTATTGCAGAATTCGAGCTAGCGGAATTCTTCCGATCTGCGAGCTGCAGATCGGACCTCCAATCGGAGGGGCCCGATATCACTTCTGTGGAAGTGATTGACCCTGCTCGCCGGGCACTGCTACCAACAAGGGGTCCCCCAGCAGATGAGGAGCATCGGCATGCTGCGCATTGAGGTCAGTATATTCTCCGGCCGTCCCGACCCATCCTGGATCATCACCGACGGGAGCACGGTGAGGAATCTGTTATCGGACGTGGCCGATGCGGCGGAAGAAGTGGTGGGAATACCCGGAGCCGGGTATGACGGCCTGGGATACCGCGAAGTCGTGGTCTCCGCCGTCAGCGACGACGAGCCCTGGCCCGAGTCCGTACCCCGCAGTTTCGCCCTGGGCACCCTTGGCGCCCGAAACCCGGGCCGCTCGGCCGAGCTGGCCCGCCGGGTCGTGGAAGGCATGACCCGTCACGCGGACACGCGGTTGGCCGAGCACGAGCAGACCCCGCTCGGCGACGAGCTGCGCGAACTGCTGCTCGGCGAGATGGACGCCTTCGCGGCCGAGCCGCCGACCTGGACCCGGTCCCCGGAGCTTCCCGCACACCCCCTGCGCACAACCGCCCAGGAAATCGCACCGAGCGCCACCTGTTACATCGAATTCGGCGCGTTCAACCCCGGCTTCTGGAACACCCCGGCAGTCCAGCCCAACAACAACTGCTACAACTACGCGCGCAACATCCGCACCGACACCTTCGCCCAGCCCGGCCGGGCACATGGCGCCCAGACCGGGACCATGGCCTGCCCGAACGTCACCCAGGCCGCCCTCGCCGACGGTTTCGTCCGGCGCTTCCAGTGCCTGCCCGACAGCGAGAAACCCCGCTGGCTCACAGCCCTCGTCATCTGGCCGGGGCAGGACTACCACTGGTACAGGTTCCACAGCGGCAACTTCTGGGGCCACAAGCCCGGCAGGACACAGGCCCGGGACTACGACAACAGCGGCAACCGGATCACGAATCCGGAAACCTGCAACCGCGGCGGTTACCGTGATTTCTGCGGGTACTTCTATGCCGGACGCTCGGTCACCATCAGGTGAATCGTCATCAGGCGAGGAGGCCGGACGTCATCAGTCGAAGCCGAGCAGTGTGAAGAGCACATGAAGAGAGACCCATGCTGGTGGAAGTGGACCTGTTCAGCGGGCGCCCCAATCCTCGCTGGCGCCTCGATCCAAGGGCCGCCGAGGAATTCCGCACGCTGACGGCCGGTCTCCCACCTGCGGGGCCGGTGGCCCGGCCCCCCTCTCCAGGACTGGGCTACCGCGGCTTCACGGTCACGGACGCCGACCGCGTGATCCACATCTTCGCCGGCCGGGTGACCGAGGGGGCCACGTCCCGGACCGACCCGGACCGGTCCCTGGAGCACTGGTTGCTGACCCGGCTGCCCTCGTCACTCCGCCACCTTCACTCCGTGGTGGCCGAGGCGATCGAGGACGGCCGGGAGGGCTGAGGCGTCGGTAGCGCCGGGTTGGCGGTATCCGACCAAGTGGCCATCGACGCCGATACCCGGCCGGTCGTGGCAGCCGGTCGTGGCAGCCGGCCGCGTCCTCGGCGACGTCGGCTACCGCCGCGTTCGTGGCGCCGGTCTCAGCGGCTTGGTTGGCGAAGCCTGACGAGGGCGTGTGTCGGGCTCGTCCCTGCTCAGCGAGGAGGGCCGTCCAGGAGGTTGGTGATGAGCTTGCGCAGCCGCCCCTCGACGACCGTTTCGACGCCGTGGACGAGCTGGGCGCCGTAGACGACGGCGGTTCCGGCGGGCGGCGCGCTGGTCCAGCGGGTACGCGGGACGTCGTTCAGCCAGGCGGCTTCCGGCCCGGCGTCGTCGGCGATGTCGCGGGCGAAGCGCATACCGGGCAAGAAGGCGCTGCCCGGGCCCGCGGTGCGATCGGTCCATACGGCGTCGGAGGAGCAGGTGTCGACGTAGAACTGCCCGCCGCGTTCCGCTTCCTGGAGGTGGAAGGCCACCCGTGCAACGCGCTGCGGCCGCTTGTCCGGTTCGTGGACACCGTGCAGGTGCGGGTCGATCCGGTCGCCCGGGCCGAGGTCGTGGTAGTCCCACGGGGTGACTCCGGCAACGGACGGGAAGACCCGCCGGACGGCAGGCATGGCCCGCTCGATGCCGGCCATCAGGATTTCCTGTGCAGCCGCGGGCGGCACCATGCCCTCCCTGGGCCGCTCGGGGACCCATCCTGTCGCTACGAGGTGATCGTCCAGCAGCTTCGTCAGCTGGGACGTCTCGTCGGGCGTGAGGAAGCCCTCGATGGTGTGGACGGCCAGGGTCTCGGTCAGGTGAATCACGCGACAACTCACTCCTTCTCGCTGTACGGCGTGGAGCGTTGGCATCCGCATTTCAGTGGAGGGAGGGTGGGGATGCCAAGGGGATCGGCAGCTCTGCCAGGGGCAGTGGGGGCGCACGGGAGCGTGCGGTGGGGGCGCACGCTGCCCGGTCGTTCGAGCGGGCGCAGGACTCCCCGCCGAGGCCGCCCACGAGCCAGGGCCCCCGGGTCAGGGCCCACAGGTCAGGGCGTGAGGATCCGGGTGGCGAGGAGGATCCCGAGGGCGCTCGCGGCGTCGGAGATCGTTCCGTCCTCCACTCGCTTGAGGGCTGTCTCCAGGGGGACCCACTCGACGGTCATGTCGACCTCCGTGCAGTCACGCCGCAGTTGCCCCTCCTCCAGGTCCGTGGCGAGGTAGAGGTAGATCTTGGCCGCGGTGAGCCCCGCAATGGGCTGGGTCACGGACAGGAGCCGGAGCTCGCGTGGCCGCCAGCCGGACTCTTCTTCGCACTCCCGGCGGGCCGCGTCCTCCGGGTCCTCGCCCGGTGCGATGCCTCCGCCCGGAAGGAGCGGCATGCGGCCTGGGAGGTAACAGCTGTCCGTGACGATCGCGATGTGTCCGGCGGGGTTGACGGCGACGACACGGGCCCCGTCAGCGATGGTGACGTGCTCGTAGGTGCTGGAGTTGCCGTCAGGCTGGATGACTTGATCGCGGTGGAGAGTAAGGAAGGTTCCCTGGTGCGCGATCTCCGTGTCGAGCTTGATCCAGCCGTCGCCGGGCTCGTGTACGCGGCCCGAGCGCGCATAGGTCGCGAGAAGACCGGCGAGCGGTCGCAGTTGGAGGGCTGCCTGTTGCTGGGCCGACGCGAGCGCCGGGTACTCCGGCCATGCCCGCTCGTCGTCACCCCCAGGCGTCACCTCCAGCTGGCCGGACCATCCCTCGAAGGCCGACCGGAGTTCTCTTACCGTCCGGAGGGCTTTGCGGCCCCTGACGATCAGCTCCGCAAGGCACACCGACAGGGTGTGCTCGGCAACGCGCGACAGCACCTGGTCGAGGTGGTCGGCGGCGTCGAGGAGACGGCTGGGGATCTCTGCGTAGTCCGCGTAGTCCTCGTAGTGCGCGTAGTCGGTGAAGGCCAGTCGTGTGGAGAGCTCTACGTGTGCGTCCCAGGCCGCCGTGCGAGCAGCGTCGCCCGTCCACTGTTCGGTCATTGGCCGATGATATTGGCGGAATGCGCGTGACGGGCCCAACACGAGGTGCCCGACTGCTTGTACCCATCGGGCATGGTCGGGCCGGGCACCTGGTCGGCGGTCAACAGGCCGGTCCTCTTGTGCTCTTGGCTGAGCACAAGCGGCTGGTCCGGGTGATGGGACACGCTCGTGGCCCCTCAGTCGAGGCAGAACTCGTTGCCCTCGACGTCCTGCATCACGAGGCACGACTCGTCGAAGCCATCGGCACGCAGCAGTCGCACGCGTACCGCGCCGAGCTCGAGCAATCGTGCGCATTCGGCCTCGAGCGCGGCCAGTCGCTCTTCACCCACGAGCCCGGTGCCGACCCGCACGTCAAGATGCAGCCGATTCTTGACGACCTTGCCTTCGGGAACGCGCTGAAAGTACAGTCGCGGGCCCACACCTGAGGGATCGATGCATGCGAACGCTGCCCCCTGACGCTCGGGCGGCAGCGAGCGATCGAAATCGCCCCAGGTGGCAAACCCCTCCGGTGGCGGCGGTACGACGTACCCCAACACCTCACACCAGAAACGAGCGACGCGCTCAGGTTCCGCGCAGTCGAAGGTGACTTGGAACTGCTTGACCGATGTCATCGGACCATCATAGTGACGCGTGCTGTCCACCGAGACCCCGGATGCCTAGGAGTGGATGGACAGCGGCCGCCCCTACCTGCCCTCGGTGTTCGGCGGATTTGCGTCAGCGAGAACGACCCTTGCCCTCCTCGGGTGCGAGCTGAATGTATTCGTACTCGACGCCGTCCGGCTGGCGGGCCAGGAAGACCATTCCGGCAGGGCCCTCGAACGGCGGCATCGTCAGCTCGGCACCGTGCCGCAGCACGGCCTCACGGGTCTCGTCGAGGTCGTCGACGATCACCGGTCCGACCGTGCCGCGGTAGCGGTCCATCGCCTCCTGCGGGCCGGACAGCACGCAGAAACTGCCGATGAAGGCGATCTCGAAGCGGCGGAACCGCATCCGCAGGTCCGGCTTGCCGCCGACCAGTTCGCCGAGTACCGCCAAGGTGGCGTCGATGTCGGGGGTGACGGTGCCGGGCTTCACGTCACCCGCGAGCAGCAGATCGGTCGAGTGCTCGTCATTCAGCAGTTCGCCCATGGGGCATCCTCGGCATGGCGCCGGATCTAGCGCACCGAGGCGCGCTCGTCCGCCGTCGTGCTGTCACCTGGACGGCTGTCGCACGGCCTCCGCCGGGTTTCCGGGGCGGCGCGTTCCTGGCTGCCTTCCCCGGTACGGCGGGCCTCGCCGAGGACGTGGCGATCCACGACGGGCGGTCCCGGCGATGGCCGGGCCCGCCCGTCCGTACCTCAGGTCAGGATGTACGAGACGGCGTTCCAGCCCCAGCTGCCCGTGTCCGGGGTGTCCTGCTTGTAGTCGGGGCCGGCGGAGCCGCCGCCGTTGAGGTCGGTGTGGACGACTACGACGGTGTCGGCCGCGTTGGCCGCGACCCGGGCGGCCGACTCTCTGTCGGCGCAGGCCTGCTCTCCGGTCTGCCTCAAGGCCGGTGAGGGAGGTTGACCGAATTTCCAGGACGTCTTCGCCGCGACGACTGATCCGGGGGCTCACTCCGCAGTCGGCAGGGGCTGCTCGGTCCAGATGGTCTTGCCGGTGGGGGTGTAGCGGGTTCCCCACCGCTGGGTGAGCTGGGCGACGATGAACAGGCCCCGGCCCCCCTCGTCGTCGGCGGCGGCGTGGCGCAGGTGGGGCGAGGTGTGGCCGGTGTCGGCGACCTCGCAGACGAGGCTGCGGTCGCGGATCAGCCGGACGTGGACCGGCCCGCCGGAGGCGTAGCGGACGGCGTTGGTGACCAGCTCGCTGACGACCAGCTCGGTCGTGAACGACAGGTCCTCGAGCCCCCACTCGCCCAGCTGCCCACTGGTGACGGACCGGGCCCGCGCGACGCTCGCGGGGTCGGCGTCCAGCTCCCAGACCGCCACCTGGTGCTCGTCGAGCATCCGGGTACGGACCAGGAGCAGGGCCGCGTCGTCGTCCACCGGTCCGGGCAGCAGCTCGGCCACGGTGCGGTCGCAGAGCTCCTCCAGGGGGCGCCGGCACTCGGTGAGGACGCCGGAGAGCAGGCCGATCCCCGTCTCGGTGTCGTGGTCCGGGGCCTGGACGAGACCGTCGGTGAACAGGGCGAGCAGGCTGCCGGCGGGCAGCTGGAGTTCCACGCTCTGGAAGGGCGCGCCGCCCAGGCCCAGGGGCGGGCCCTCCGGGAGGCCCGGACGGCTGACGGCACCGCGGGCGGGGTCGACGAGGGCGGGCGGCGAGTGACCCGCGCGCGCCATGCTGCACCGCCCGGACACCGGGTCGTAGACGGCGTACAGGCAGGTGACCCCCAGGGCCTCGTCGCCGCCGGCCCCCGGCGTGCCCCCGCCACGGCCTTGCGCCCGCTCCTCGGCGACGCGCTCCTCGGCGGTCCGCCCGACCACGTCGTCCAAGCGCGCGAGCAGCTCGTCCGGGGCGAGGTCGAGCCTGGCCAGGACCCGTACGCTCGTACGCAGCCGTCCCATGGTGGCGGCGGCGCGCAGCCCGTGGCCGCGCACGTCCCCGACGACCAGGCCGACCCGGGAGCTCGACAGCGGGATGACGTCGAACCAGTCGCCGCCCACCCCGGAGCGGCTGTCGGCGGGCACGTAGCGGCTGGCCGTCTCGACCCCGGTCAGCGACGGCAGGTGGTGGGGCAGCAGACCGCGTTGCAGTTTGAGGGCGGCGGTGTGTTCTCGCGTGATGACCAGCATCAGGACGACGCCGACCAGCAGGGCGCCCAGGCCCACGACGCTCACCCCGCCGGTGTGCCCGAGGAGCGGCAGGTCGAAGGAGGTCGAGCCGTAGTCCGGGGCGGCGTAGACGACGAAGGCGGCGTAGCAGAACAGGCTGAGCATCAGGAGCCCGCCCAGCCCCGGAAGCACCCCCTTGAAGAGCAGGTCCCGGGGGCTGCGCGTGAGCCGCTCGCGGTAGAACCAGACGCAGGCGAAGCCGGTGAGGCCGTAGTAGAAGGCGATCGCGAGACCGACCGCGCTGATGGAGTCGGCCAGCACGTCGTGGCTGATCACGGTCAGCAGGACGAGGAAGCCGATGGAGACCAGGCCCATGCCGACGGTCGACCAGGTCGGGGTGAGGAACCTGCGGTGCACACGGGCGAAGTGCGAGGGGACAGCCTTGTGGGCCGCCATGGAGAAGACGGTGCGGGCCAGCGGCAGGATGGTGGTCTGGGTGGACGCGACCGCCGAGGTCAGCACCGTGAAGATGAGCAACTTGGTGAGGAACCAGCCGGAGCCCGTGGTGCCGAAGACGGCACCGCCCAGGCCGGAGAGCACGTCCCCGGAGTTGGCAGTGTTGCCCAGACCGGTGCCCTCGGTGCCGATCCCGGCGAACGCCTGCGCCGACGTCGCCACCAGGGCGTAGATGCCCAGCAGGAGCACGGTGGAGACGACCGCCGCCTGTCCGGGGGTGTGCCTGCTGTCGGCGGTCTCCTCGTTGACCGCGACGGCGGTGTCCCAGCCCCAGTAGATGAAGACCGCGGCGAGGAGGCCCGCGGTCAGCTCCTTGGCCGACGGCACGTGGAGGGGGTTGAACCAGGAGGCGGAGACGTGGATCGCCGTCGGCGGCCCGTCGGCGTAGACCCTGACCAGGGCGGCCACCGCGAACAGGATCAGCACCGCCACCTCGGCGCACACCAGCCAGCGCTGGAGGGCCGCCGACACCTCGATGCCCACGTAGCAGACCGCGGTCATCACGGCGATCCAGGTGACCCCCGCGACGGTGGTCCACAGCCGGTCCTCGGCGAGCGAGTCGAACCCCAGCAGCCGGAAGCCGTAGATGCCGGCGATCTCCGAGAGGTTCGCCATGGCGATGACGTCGGCGACGATGATGCCCCAGCCGCCCATCCAGCCGATGCGCGGGCCGAAGGCGCGGGAGGCCCAGGTGAAGGTGGTCCCGCAGTCGGCGTCGCCCGCGTTGAGCTCCCGGTAGGCGTACGCGATCAGCAGCATCGGGACGAAGGCCAGCATCGTCACGACCGGCGCCTGGAGGCCGACGCCCGCGACGATCAGGCCGAGCGTCGCCGCCAGGCTGTACGCCGGAGCGGTGGAGGACAGGCCCATGGCGACCGAGGAGAACAGTCCCAGGGCACCGGCCTTGAGCCCCTTCTCGCCCGCGCCGGGGCCGGGCGCGAGCGGCGCAGCGGACTCGACCGGACCACCGAAGAGCTTCACCCCTGCATTCATCTCCGCATCTCGCCTGGACAGCACGCGCCCCCGAGAGAGCCCATGATCGCCATTTTCCCCGTGGTCGATCAGGTCCGCCAGACGATGACGCGCCGGGCGGGTGCGGGCCGCCGTATGGGGTGACATGCGCGGCCGCTCGTCGCCTTCGCCCGCTACAGCCGCGACGGCCGGCCTCACAGCCCGCTCCGACCTCCGCTTCGCCGGGCCGACACGCCGCGGCCCGCCCGCACCCAGCGGTGCAGGCGGGCCGGACGTCAGCGGCCGGCAGAACCACCTCAGCCAGGTGCGACGGAGAACCGCACCGGCGTCATCGGCGAATCCGTGCGAAAGTGACCGACGTGTCAGTCCTGGCGGCCGGTCACCTCAATGAGGTGGTAACCGAACTGGGTCTTCACCGGCCCCTGGACCACATGCGTCGGGGCCGAGAAGACGACCGTGTCGAACTCGGGAACCATCTGCCCCGGACCGAACGAACCCAGGTCGCCGCCCTGCCGGCCGGAGGGACACGTGGAGTGCGCCTTGGCGAGCTCGGCGAAATCGGCCCCGGCCTCGACCTGCGCCTTCAGCTCATTCGCCTTGTCCTCGGAACTGACCAGAATGTGACGCGCAGTAGCCCTAGCCATTAGTTACATCCCTTCGAGTGCATATCAATATCGCCGGGAAGACGCTCCGAGGGACCTTCTCAGGTGCAACGCCTACGGCATCAACCTGCCGTCGATCCCCTCGTCTCCCGTAAGCGGCCTCATCGGACGGCCGCCAGCGCATCGTCTCATGTGCCACCCCCGCTGCCGGGCCACCACGCCTTCACTTGCGAAACCGGCCGGGCCCGGGCCGGCGCCCATAGGAGGTCGCCGGTATCCGGTGGCCTGTGGCCTGTGGCCTGTGGCGACATGCGCGGGGAGAAGCGATGGTGGGGGGAAGCTGCGGCGAGCAAGGCCCCTCCGACCACCCGGGAGGCAGTCATGCAGGACGTCACGACAGCTGCAGCACCGGCCGCCGGTCGCCCGGCCACCAAGACCTGGGCTACAGGGCGCAGCGGGAGCTCACCGGCACGGCGGTCCGGCCCAGGGGCGCCCTCGACGCAGCGTCGGTGTTCTCGCCTCCCCCGGGTCGATGGCGAGCGAACGGCCGGGCAGGACGACCCTGACGGGGTTCTTCCGAGTTCGGCACGCTGACGGTCAGTTGCTCGCCCCGCAGCCGTACCCCGATCCCCCATTGTCCCAGGTAGCGGATGGTGGCAGGAAAAAGCCGAACTCGGACAGCTCGGGGAGCGCCACCGGGTCGAGCCAGAGGGCGTCTTCCGTGGGTCTCCATCCCGGTCAGGCCGCGCTGCACCAGAGTCAGGGTGCCGGCCATCGCGCCGAGGTGGATGCCCTCGGCCGTGGTGCCGCCCTGGAGGGCGACGTCGCCCTCCAGGGCTTCCCGGCAGTAGTACCAGGCGTCGGCGCGGCGGGCCCGGGCGAGTACCCAGCCGTGGACCAGGCCGCTGAGGGTGGAGCCGTGGCTGGTGCGGCGCAGGTAGTAGTCCACGGTGCGGTGCCACGTCTCGTCGGTGAGCTCGTATCCGAGGCGGGCGAAGACGGCGGACAGCTCGGCCGGCGAGAAGAGGTATCCGAGCATCAGTGCGTCCGCCTGCTTCGACGCCTGATACCGGTTGACGGAGTCGCCTTCGGCCTCCAGGATGCGGTCCAGCCAGCGGATGTCGCCGTACTGTTCCCGGTAGCCGTCCCAGTCGAGCTCGGCCAGCTGCTCGTAGCCCTCGAACTGGCTGATGACGCCTTGGTGGAACGGTACGCGCAGGTAACGGGAGACGTCTTCCCACAGGGAGAGCTCCCCGGCGTCCAGGCCTCCGTGCCCCAGCAGCTCCTGCCGGCGCCGCGGCGGCAGGGGCGTCGTCCTTCACGAGGGAAGCCGGAAGCCGAAGTCCTGGGTCCGGGTGACCGCCCGCGGCACCTTGCGATCGACCGCGAGGGCCAGTGCCCGGGCGAACTCCGCTACGGAGTGCGGCGAGCAGGTCGACACCCGGGAGCGCGCCCCGGCCACGACCCCCTGAACCGCCGGCGGCACCCGGCCACGCGAGCACCGGATCCCGGAGAGCTGACGGGCTTCGGTCTCGCCGCCGCCCTGGGGTAGACTTGAAGAGTTCTTCAATTCACCAGTTGCCGTAATAGCCAAGTCATTTCGGTGTGGAGGTCTGGGTGGGCGGGTTCGTCGAGGCGGCGCGGGGTCGGGTGCGCCGGGCGCGTACGGCTCTCGATGCCGCGAAGGAAGCCGGGGACGCACACGCGGTGGCCGTGGCAGAGGACGAACTGGAGGACGCACTGCGTATCGCCGAGGCACATGGCGTGGAAACGGAGGGCGAGCAGTGACGAGGGCGCCGGTTCCGCTGTACCAGGCGAAGGCCGAGTTCTTCCGGATGCTGGGACACCCGGTCCGCATCCGGGTGCTGGAGCTGCTCCAGGACGGGCCCAGGCCGGTACGCGATCTGCTGGCCGAAATCGACATCGAGCCCTCCAGCCTGTCCCAGCAACTGGCGGTACTACGCCGCTCGGGCATCGTGACCTCCACCCGCACCGGCTCCACGGTCGTCTACGAACTCGCCGGCGGCGACGTGGCCGAACTCATGCGAGCCGCTCGCCGCATCCTCACCGAAATGCTCAGCGGACAGAACGAGCTCCTCGTGGAGCTGCGGGAGGCCGAGGCGGAGGCTTCGCAGTGACGTGGCGCCGCAAGGGCGCGTCGTCGCCGACGGCAGCGTATGCGGGTTCCTCTCCTGTGTGGCGGCGCATCCTGACGGTTCCGCTGGTTCCGGAGGCGGTGCGGCAGGCACGGCACGATACGACGATGGCCCTTTCGGAGTACGGGCTCCGCCCGGACTCGGCCTTCGCCGGCGCTGTCCTACTGGTGGTGAGCGAGCTGGTCGCGAACGCCGTGCGGCACGCAGCCGACCAGTCCCCCACTGCGGATGTGACCATCGCGGTCGGGGCCGGTCAGCTCGTCGTCGGCGTAGCCGACCAGGCCCCGCGCCTTCCCGTTCTGTCCCCGGCAGGGGTGGGGGACGGTCTTCGGACTGTCGCCGGCCTGGCCGCCGCCTACGGCGGCACGTTGAGCGTGGAACCTGCCGTGCACGGCTGCGGCAAGGTGGTGCTGGCCCGTTTCCGCGTCCCCGACAACCTGAGTTCCCGCAGAAGCGGCGCCGGTTCCCGTGCGTTTTGAGATCACGCACCTGCACGCCGCCGGAAGCCGGCCCCCACGCACAGCGGACGCGGACGGAATCCGCTCCGTTGCGGCCCGGGCCGCGCGGACCGGAGTGTGTGCACAGATGCGCCCCGCCGAAGCGAGAAACGCGCGGAGAGACAAGTCGCCCTGCGGGTCCTGGTCCACGTCTTCGTCACCCACCTCGTAGCCGGCTTCAATCGCCGGCAGGACGACTGTCAGACGACTGTCATGTCATCCCTCGCGTGTGTCGTTCCGGGTCTGCTCCTGCTGTGCGGGCGTCAGATCGGCAGGGAGATCCAGATGGTCTTGCCGCCGCCGTCGACGTCCCGCAGCACTGTGCAGCTGCCGCACAGCTCCGCGGTCAGCTCGGCGATGAGGCGGAGCCCGCCGGGGCCGTCTGCGAAGCGTGCCGGGTCGGGCTGGTGGGGGTGACGGTCGTGGACGCCGAAGGCGAGGGTCTCCGGACCGGCGGCGTAGGTGACGGTCACCTGAGGTGAGACGGCTGCCGCGTGCCGGACGGTATTGGTGACGAGCTCGCTGAGCATGAGCAGTGCCGGTCCGAAGGCCTGGTGGCGAGGGTTGATGCGCCAGGAATCGACGTAGATCATCTCGGCGGTACGGCGGGCCAGGGCCACCGACGCGGGCACGGTGGGGCAGACGAGCACGGACCGGAACGGCAGGGAAGCGGACAGTTTCATGAAGCCGTGGACCGGGTCGTGCCGCCGGAGGTGCCGGATGCGTCGGCGGCGTGGGCGAAGCGGAAGGCGGTCACGGCCTGCGGATGGATGCGCAGGAGTGTGTCGTGGGGGCCGTGGGCCCAGCCGGGGAGAGTGCGGCGGTAGTGGGCGGCTTCGTCCGGGCTGGTGACGACCTCGGCGAGGCCGCCGGCTGTCACCGCCCAGCCGGTCCCGGTGTTGGGGTGGAGGTGGTCGCAGTGGTAGGTGACGGTGACGCGCCCGAAGAGGGCTGCGCCGGGGGCCGGGGTGCGGACGATCAGGCGCCCGTACTCCAGTACGTGGCAGGCGGGGCGTACGGCGACGCCGTCCCGCTGCTCGTAGACGATGCGGCCCTGGGCGACACCGCCGAGCAGGTACCAGGCCTCCTCACCGGACACCTCGAACATGCGGCGGAGCGAGGGAGAAGTGGTCATCGGGAAGACTCCTCGGTGATCACGGCTGCGGGGGCGTGCGAGCGCGCCTGGGCCGGGACGGCAGGGGCGGTGGGCAGGGTTCCGGCGCTGCGCAGGTGGCTACGTGCGGCGGCGACGGCTTCGGAGGTGTCGGCGTAGTCGTCGCCCGTGGCGGCCCGGAGCAGGCCGAGGGCGCCTACGGAGTCGAGGACCCGGCGCCGGCCGGGGCGTATGCCGGAGGCCAGGACAGTGATGCCGCGCCGGTTCAGCTTGGTGACTGCGCCCTTCAGGACGAGGGCGCCGGTGACGTCGACGGTGGTCACACGGGACATGCGCAGGATCACCACGCGCCCGTCCGCGACCTCCGAGAGCTCCGGCAGGAAGCGGTGGGCAACGGCGAAGAACAGCGGACCGTCGATGCCGTACGCCACGATGTGCTCGTCCAGTAGCGCGTGTTCCCCGGCCCTGTGGTCGCCGGACAGGTCCGCCTTCAAGGAGACCTGGCCCTGATGGGCCTGCTCGGCCACCGCCCTCAGGGCGAGCGCGCCGGCGACGAGCAGGCCGATGATGACGGCGTACACGAGGTCCAGGGCCACGGTCGCGACGGCCGTGAGGACCAGCACCAGGCCGGAGGAGACCCAGAACCCGGGGGCGAGCGGCAGGGCCACGATCGCCACCGTCAGCCCGGCCGGCAGATCACGGCGTGGGCTGCGGCCCATGCCCGCCGGCTCGGCGCGGGCAGGCAGTACGGACCGCACCCGGGCCCCCGCCCGGGCAGGAGGAGAGTTCACCGAGCACCGGCCTCGACCTCGACGCCGCGGAGCTCCTCCAGCAGCTCGTTCTGTCCGCTGAGCATTTCGGTGAGGATGCGGCGAGCGGCTCGCATGAGTTCGGCCACGTCGCCGCCGGCGAGTTCGTAGACGACCGTGGAGCCGGTGCGGGTGGAGGTCACGATGCCCGAGCGGCGTAGTACCGCCAGTTGCTGGGACAGGCTGGAGGGCTCGATGTCGATTTCGGCCAGCAGATCGCGTACCGGCCTGGGCCCGTCCTGGAGCAGTTCCAGCACCCGGATGCGGACCGGGTGTCCCAGCATCCGGAAGAACTCGGCCTTCGCCTGACACAGCGGAACCGGCACGGAACCCTCAGCCTCTCGCCTCGCCGAGCCTCCTGCGCGGAGGCAACGCCTGACGCTGCGCCGGCGGCTACCTGCAGGCACAGCCAAACCATCATGTAGCGAATTGCAAAATTCTGCAATTCGTCATCCTTGCGGGCCCCGGGCTACAGTGGCCCGGTGATCGAGAACCTGCCTCCGTGCCCCGAATGCTCCAGTGCATACACCTACGAGATGGGCGCATTCCTGGTCTGCCCCGAGTGCGGCCACGAGTGGTCTCCCACGGCCGCCGATGCCGCGGGCGACACCGAGGGCGGGGTGATCAAGGACGCGGTCGGCAATGCACTCGCCGACGGAGACACGGTCACAGTGATCAAGACCCTGAAAGTCAAGGGCCACCCGACCGGGATCAAGGCCGGCACCAAGGTGCGCAACATCCGCCTCGTGGACGGTGTGGCCGGCCACGACATCGACTGCAAGATCGACGGTTTCGGCGCCATGCAGCTCAAGTCCAGCGTGGTCAAAAAGGCCTGACCAGATACGTCAGCACGCCTATTGGAGATCTTCCCGTGACCGGGCCGGGTGGCCTGCGTTGCTCTAGTCGTGATGCCCGGGCCGCCGCACGGGAAGGGCTGGTCGCCCTGTCGCGCCCGATGCCGGACGCTGCCCAGTGCGGTCAAAGGGGCAAGCCCGCAGACCCGTGGCCCGTGCCCCGTAGCCCATGGCCCGTGGCAATCCGCCCCCTCCGGGATCGCGCGGCGCGCTACAGCGCTCGAGGCGGCCTCACCCGCGAGCGGTGTTCCGGGAAGCGGACGGGACGGCGCATTCCCGGGTTCAGGAGGGCACTCTCCGAAGAGCATGGAGCGAACTTCAGGACCTTGCCGCCCTCAGCGCCCTCAGCGCCCTCCCCCGGACGCACTCCGCGCCTGCACATCCGACTTTCCACGGCGAGCAGGGGCAGACGCTGCCGCCTTCGGCGCCTCGGCGTGCGGCCCGTCCGGTGACAGGAGGGCTGCGCATGGGCCGAGGCGCCGGACGGCTTTCACAGGATGTACTTGAGGGTCCACTTCTGATTCGGCAGTCCCTGATTGTCGTTGGTCACGACGGGCGACTCGTTTGCGCCGCCCCAGCCGCGGTCGGGCTCAAGGACTCGGCCGAAGAGGTTCGCGATGCGTGCCGGGTCGGACTGGGTCGCCGGGTCGACGTACCAGAGCTGGTCGACGTTGGTGAAGCTGCTGTCGCAGGTCGACAGCCAGGTCGCCCAGCCGCTCGGGCCCTGCGCGTAGCCCGCGAGGCACGTGCCGTTCCTGCGGTTCACCATGTGGTAGCGGCCGCGGCCGTCGGCGACCAGGTCCCAGAGCTGGTACGCCTGCGTGGTGCAGTCCCACACCCGCACGCGGTCGTCACCGGACGGGAAGCCCATGCAGCGGCCGGTGCCTTGGTTTCTGACCTGGAACGGTCCGACCGCCGCCGGGGCCGCCGCCGCGCGTGCTTGCGGTCCGGCCGCCCCGGCGCCTGGGGCTGCAACCGCGAAGGTGGCGGTCAGTGCCGCCGCGAGCACGGCAAGTCGCTTGCGTGGACTCACGAGTTTCCCCCTGTCCGACTGTCCCCGAGGCCGTGAGCGCAGGCTCTCGCGCCGCACCCCGTTCGAAAGGGGTTTCGCCGTGAAACACCTCCATTGGGTGATGCGAGAGCCACTGTGGTGAGTGGCGACTCCCGCCGTCCGGCGGTGCAATCAGTGCGCAGCCCTGTTGCTTCGAGGGACCGCAGCGCCGGAGCCTCTCCGAGCGTTGACCGCAGACTGCTCTGCTGCCCAGCAGCCGGTGGATGCAGTCGCCGGTGAGCAGGCGGCTCCGTCCGCGAGGCCACTCCCGGCACATGTCTTGATCATCGCTGCCGAACGTGCGTGGCAGCGGGAGAGATCCCAAAGGACGCACGTCCGACGCCCGCTGCGCGTGTGCGTAAATTGAAGGCAAAAGGACGTCAAACCAGGAGAACACGCATGGAAGCGCGGACAGGACCCGAGTCGTACCTGGACGGGTACGAGCAGATCCTGACCGATGCGGCAGGCACGGGCCGCCGAGCCGACCGAACGCAGATCGACTCCCGGAGGGCGAGCGGCGAGCAGGCGGCGGAAGCCGGGCTGTCCCTGCGCTCCTGCGTGGCCGCACACCTCGCGGCCACGCGGCGGCACTGGCCCGCAGGGCACACCTCCGCAGCCGAAGCCGATCACGTGCTGGGCGCCGCGGAGCAGGCGATCGACGCGTTCGCGGAAGGCTACGAGCGGGCTCAGCGGCTGGCGGCACGTCAGGAGGCAGCGGACCAGAGGGAGTTCGTCGACGACCTCTTGCACGGACGGAGCCACCTCGGGCGGCTGGCAGAGCGGGCCGAGCGGCTCGGGCTGCTGCTCTCGTACGCCTACGCCGTGGCCGTGGCCGAGGGGGCGGAGCCCTACGACGACTTCCATCCGGTGACCCGGCAGGTCGGCGCTTCACTGGTCGGCCGGTTCGGCAGCCGGAACATCCTCATCACCACCAAGGACGGCCGGATCATCTGCATCGCTCCCGGCGACCAGACCGATGTGCTGACCTACTTCGCCGAGCAGGCCTACTCGGCGATCGCTTCCGGCGGCCGGATAGCCGTCGGTAGGGCCAAGGGAGGTGGCGGGGGCGTCGCGCACTCCTACGAGGAGGCCCTGTCCACGCTGGCACTCGCCGCGCGGATGGGTTTCGACGAGCCTGTGCTGAAGGCTTCCGACCTGCTGGTCTTCCCCGTGCTGGCCCGCGACCGCCAGGCGCTGGCGGACCTGGTCCACACGACGCTCGGACCACTGCGCCAGGCGCGCGGCGGGGCCCTGCCCCTGCTGGAGACGCTGACCGCCTACTTCGACGCCGGATGCGTATCGGCGGAGGCCGCCCGGACGCTCTCGCTCAGCGTCCGGGCGCTGACCTACCGGCTCCGGCGCATCCACACCCTGACCGGCTGCGATGCGGCCGACCCCGCACAGCGCTACACACTGCAGACCGCCGTCATCGGGGCCCGGCTCCTGGACTGGCCGGCGCAGTCCTGAACCAGCGCGGCACGCGTGCGCCGCTGCAGCTCATGGGTGAACCGCAGCGGCGCGGGCGCGTGGGTGATCCTGCCACCCTGTCCGGCTGTTACTCCGTGATCGGGATCTTGCCGTTGGGCGAGGCCGGGCCAACCGCCTCCACCTCGTCCCCGGCCTCGTCCGCGGCCCTGCCCCCGGCCTTGTCCGCGGTCAGGCCCCGGAGGAGACGGGTCAGGTCCACGCCCGTGGTGGAGCCGAGGAGTTCCATGCCCTGGGCGACGTTGTCGGCGACGGTACGGGGCAGCTTGCCGGCGCCGTCGGTGGAGATGACGGTCAGCTTGTCGATGGCAGCGAGCGGTTCGGCCGCCTTGCCGACCACCTGCGGCAGCACCTCTACGAGCATCTGCAGGACGGCGGCGTCGCCGTAACGCTCGAAGGCGTCGGCCTTCTTGTTCATCGCCTCGGCCTCGGCAGCGCCGCGGGCGGCGATGGCCGCGGCCTCCGCCTCGCCCTCCTGGCGGACGGCGTCCGCGATGGCCACGCGCCGGGCCCGCTCGGCCTCACCCTGCTTGGCACCCTCGACCGCCACGGCCTCGGCCGCCGCGATCGCCGCCAGGCGCTCGGCCTCCGCCTGCTTGACCCGGGCGACCCGCTTGGCCTCCGCCTCCTGCTCCGCCTCGTACCGCTTGGCGTCGGCGGGCTTACGCACCTGGGTGTCCAACTGGCGGTCGGTCAGAGCGGCCTGGCGCTCGGCGACCTTCTCCTGCTCGACCAGGATCCGCTGCTGCCGGTCCGCCTCGGCCAGCGGGCCGGCGGCATTGGCCTGCGCGGCCGCCGCGTCGGTCTCGGCCTTGATCTCCGCCTGCCGCAGGTACAGGGTCCGCTGCGCGACCGCGATCTCCTCCTCGGCCTTCAGCCGGGCCTGTTCGGCCGCCTGGCGGGCGTTGGCCTCGGCGATGTCGGCCTCCTGCACGGCCCGGGCGGCCTCGGGCCGGCCGAGGTCCTCCAGGTAGGTGCCCTCGGTGGTGATGTCCTGGATCTGGAAGGCGTCGAGGACAAGTCCCTGACCGGACAGGCTGGCCTCGGCCTCCTCCGCGACCTGTCCGGCGAACGCGGCGCGGTCACGGATGATGTCCTCCACCGACATGCGGCCGACGATGGACCGCAGCGCTCCCGAGAGCACTTCCTGGGTGAAGCCGACGATGCCGCCCTGCTGCTGGAGGAAGCGCTGCGCGGCGGCGCGGATCGCGTCCTCGGTGCCTCCGACCTTGACGATCGCGACGCCCTCCAAGTGCGCCTTGATGCCGCGCAGGGTCACCGCGCCGCGGACGGCGACGGGTATGTGCCGGCTGGACAGGTCGAGCACGTACCGCTGCTGGACGAACGGCACCACGAACACCCCTCCGCCGACCACGACCTTCTGACCGCTGTTGTCGGTGAACACCTGCCCCGTCTGCGGGTCCGTGGACTTCTTCCCGCGCCGGCCCGTGATGATGAACGCCTCACTGGGGCCGGCGACCTTGTAGCGGGTGACGACGACCAGGGCCAGCAGGACGAGGAGTACCACCACTCCTACGACCGCGGTGACGACTGGGCTCATGGAGAATCTCCTCTCCTGCCTCCCGAGGAGGGGCGGCAGGTCGTACTGGCAATCACATGGAAAGGGTGAGAGCGCGCTGTGTGTGCGTGCGGTGCGCGCGTACCGCGTGTGGGCGCTTCAGCGCTCGACCGCGCGCACGCTCACCGACGTGGACGACGGGGCGGCGGTGACCCACACCTCGGCGCCCCGGCCCAGCGGCGCCTCCGCCGTGGCGGCGTACTTCACCGGCTGCCCGGCCAGGCGGAGCAGCACCTCGCCGTAGCCGTCGGCCGGGATGGAGGTCACCACGGTGCCGGCGACCCCGACGAGGTCGTCCTTCGTGGGGGCGGCCGGGCCGCCGGAGCGCAGGAGGGCCCGGCTGAAGCGATACGTCAGCCAGCCGGCGCCCGTCCCCGCGACGGCGCCCGCGGAGGCCGCCGTTCCCGCCCCGAGTCCGGTGGACCCGAGCACGATCGCCCCCGTGAAACCGAGCATCGAGACGAAGCCCGCGACCACCGGAAGCGACAGCCACCCGTCGAGCAATCCGCCCAGGGCACCGTCGAAGGCGCTCTCCAGCACCCCGTCGAACACCAACGACAGGGCCAGGAGCACGATCCCCCCGATGCCGAGACCAAGAAACAAGCCCATGAGCACCTCGCCCGCCTCACTGACAACCCGCTGGACGGCGGCATCGTGTCAGGTGAAGCGGGCGACACACATTTCCTGGTTCCGGCAATCTTTACGCCTTTTTAACGCCCCTCCTGTACCACGGTCCTGAGGCCGGCCCGGGCGGCCCGTTCCTGAGCCGTCCACCCGAGCCCGCCGCGGCCGGTCGACGTCGCCGCGGTCTTCCCTCAGCTGACCCGGTCCCCATGCTGCCCGTGGCCCGGTTGTACGTGCGTGACATCCCCCTGCTGCGCCCACCGGGGAGGTCCGGGGCCGATCTGCTCCAGGTGCTGTGGTGCCCCTTCGACCACCCTCCGGAGACGTACATGCCCAGGACCGCGCTGTTCTGGTGGTCCGCGGCCGATGTCACCGACATCCTCACCTCACCCCCGGAACCGCCCGGTGGAGCGCGAGGAATACGTGCCCGAGCCGTGTCTGCTCGCGCCGGAACGTCCCCACACCGAGCTGATGCAGTAGTCGGCCGGACGACACCCGTTCGCGTCCTCACCACCGGACAGGCCGGTGACGCGCCTGCCTTCGCGCACGTGATGGCCCGCCTGCGCGTTCCCCGCCGACACGGACGGTCCCGCACCGGGCCGGACATCGTCCTGGAAGACAGCAACCATTTACCTGGCAGGACTGCATGCCGCGGGCATCTCCCTCCGAGCCGTCCGACGGTCCCAACGAAGCGGCCCAGTTCACGCCCACGGTGAGCTCGTCGAACAGGCGCTTCGCCGTCGGCGAGGTGAACGCGCGCTCCAGTTCGGCTCGGGCGATCCGCTTGCGGAACTCCCCTTCGTAGGGGGCGTCTCCGGCGTTGTGCATCATCTCGGTGATCCAGACCGCGAACGCCTGGTAGTTCCAGATGTGGCGCAGACAGGTCTCCGAGTAGTCGTCGAGCAGGGTCGAATCGCTCTCCCGGATCCGGCGGATGACGGCGCGGGCGAACACCTCGGTGTCGTGGAGGGCGAGGTTGATCCCTTTCACGCTCATCGGAGGGACGATGTGCGCCGCGTCTCCGAGCAGGTACAGCCTGCCGTAGCTCATGGGGCTGTACACCACGCTCCGAAGCGGCACGAGCCGCTTGTCGACGATCGGGCCGGTCGAGACGGGGGTGCCGAAGCGGGCTTCCAACTCGCTCCAGATGCGCTCGTCCGGCCATTGCGAGAGGGTGTCGTCGGTCGAGCGCTGGAGGTAGAGCCGACTGGCGTTCGCGCCGCGGGGGATGAGCCCGGCCAGGCCATGGGAGTGCACCGCCATGGCTGCGGGATCGGCCGGCACGTCGGCCAGGACGCGTCCACCACCTCGTCGAGCCCCCACTCCCGGAACATGCGCACTCCGTCGATGGTCCCGGCCCGTTGCCGTTGCTCGACGTATGCCCGGCTGTGCTTCTCCAGAACGATGCAGCCGATGCCGTTGCGCACCAGGAAATTGCCGAGCGTGAGTCCGGCGATCCCGGCCCCCACGATGGCGACGGCGGTGCTTCCACCTGTATCCACCACATGTCCGTGTCCCTTTCGCTACGCCTGTCGCCCGGTGTGGCGCGGCGTGCCAACCACCACTCTGAGCCGGGCCGCGATTCCCCCAACCGGCAAACAGCCAGCAGATACGGGAAAGCCGCCAATGTGGGGCACGGCCTGAACGTGAACCACAACCCGTCGGAAGCACACCCCCGGAGCCGGGGCCGGCCTGGCCCCCCGGAGCCACGACCGCCGGACGCCCGGGCCGAGTGCGGCTACGGCACGTCGCCGCGCAGATCGGCCTGGTAGCGGCCCGGGGCCTGACCGGCGATGCCGGTGAACGCCTCGATGAAGCTCGGCGGGTTGGACCACCCGCACTCCATCGCGGTGTCGGTCACGGACCGGCCGTTGGTGAAGTGGACCAAGGCATGGTGAATGCGCAGGACGGTGCGCCAGCGGTGGAAGCCCATGCCGAGGTCGGTGTGGAACAGACGGCTCAGGGTCCGCTCGCTCCCACCGTCCGTCCCAACGCGGCCAGGGTCGCGGTCCGGCCGGGATCGGCGTGCAGGAGGGCGATGACGGCCCACAGCCGGTCGTCGCGCGGTTCGGGCAGATGCAGGGACGGTTCGGGGGCGCCTGCGAGCTCGTCGACCACCACCGTGAGCAGTCGCCGGTCGGCCCCGGGGCGGAGCTCCGGTCGGTCGGTCAGCGCCAGGAGTGCCTCCCGCAGCAGCGGGCTCACCTCGAACACGCCGGGGTACTAGGCGAGTTCGTCGCACAGGTCGACGGGGATGTCGAGCAGGCGGACGTCGGTTCGGCCGTAGAAGCGATGGGAGTGGTCGAATCCGGGCGGCGTCCACGTCACCCGGTTCGCCGCGGCGATCCAGGTCCCGCGTTCGGTCGTGGTGGCGAAGGCTCCGGCGGCGGCGTACACCAGCTGGCCGTGGGTGTGGGAGTGGGCATCAAGGTGGTAGCCGTGCGAGATCCAGGCCGCACCACGGGGCATCTCCGCCGGTGGCGTCACGGGCGCTGGGGAGAGCGGGGAGGGTTGGCGGGTTTCCGGCATCGGCCGCCGGCGTACCGGCGGTCCGGTGCCTGCTCCCCCGGAGCCGGTCGGCAGAGCCGTCGAGACGGCCCTCGAATGCGGCGGGCTCGCCGAACGCCCCGACGAGTACACCGCAGTGGGCTCGATGCCCGGTGCCGGCACCCCCGTACGGCGGGTGTCAGGGGATCAGCACGATCCGCTGCCCCGCCACTCGCCGCCATCACGTCTCTGGACACGGTCCGGTCGAACACCGGCTTCGGCAACCGCCAAGGCCGGCACCCCCTGTTCCAGCACGCAGAGCTGCAGCGCAGCCAACGCCGTCCACCTCGGCCACGTGGCCGTCTTCGTCATCCTCGTGCGCGACGTACTGCAGCTCCCGCCCGCCGCGTACGGGGCGCTCGTGGCGGCCGGCACCGTCGGCGGGGTGATCGGTGGCGCCGCCGCGAGCCGCATCAGCCGCGCGGCGGGCGGGTTCCCACCCTCCTGGGCGGCCTCGTCCTCATCGGCGCCGCGGGGCCCGCCGTGGCCGCGACCGGCAACGTCGCCGTGGTCGCGGTGGCGTACGGCGCAAGCGGGTTCGCCCTCGTGCTCTGGAACGTCGTGGGGGTGTCCCTGCGGCAAGGCCTCATCCCCGACCGGCTGCTGGGCCGGGCGACGGGCGACTACCGCCTGTTCGCCTGGGGCACGATGCCCCTCGGCGCTCTGCTCTTCGGCATGCTCACCGAAGCCGCCGGACCGCGCACGGCCTTCGCGGCGGGCGGGGCGGCGATCCTGGCACTGGCCCTGGTCGTCGCGCCCGCCCTCTTCCGGGACGGCCGGGCACGGTACGACGGGCGGGCACTGGCGACGCAAGCCGGAACGACACACGACCGCCGCCGGCCACAATTCCCGCACCCTGCGTGCCCTCTTCGACCACGATGCCGAAGGCGACATCAAGTCGACCACCGCGGCCTACGAAACACCGGTCAGCGACCTGTTGTGGCACGCCACAGTCCCGGTATCCACACCGACGGAGGTCGTCGGCACCCTGCAGGACACCCCAACCACCGAAAACGCCCGGGCCCGCGGCACGTCCACCGGCATCACCTCGGCCACCATCGCCGGAGCCACCCGGCCACTACCCGTCGCGGGCTGGAAACACGCCCTCGACGGGCGCTGCATCACGTGGGAGGCTCCCGTCTCCCTTGCCGCTGGCGTACAAGTTCGATGCCTCCGCCCCCAGTAGATCAACGGCCCTCTTCCCACCTGGAGCATCTGGGGCGGTCACGCGGCCCACCAGCCGAGCTGGGCCCTCCGTCTGTCCACGAACGCCCTGGCAGCCCTCCTGCAAGACCTCACCTTCGAACTGCCCCATGGGCAAGGCAAGGGCCCCGACTGCCCCCACCGCCAACACGCTCGGCCGCCCCCGTCGCGGCACCCGCACTGCCCCCGCCCGCTCCGGACAGCAGCAGGGCGCACACCCGCCGGCGAACCCGAACAGAATCCGGCCGCACGGATCAAGAGGTTTTGGCATGCGCGTTCTGGCCAGGGCCGGCGTCTTGAGCCGGCCGCGGCAGGCTCCCTGGATCTCCTGCCGCCGGGTGACCGTCGCCGAATGAGGCTCTTCATCCCGGTGGCAACGATGACATCGCCCGCGCCGTGGAGTTCCCGAACAACATCGCATCCCCCACCCCGGGCCGGATCAGATGCATGGCCAGATACCGCCTTAGTGGCGGATTGGCCGGTTTTAAAGCCATGATGTTGCCGGGGAGTTAACACGGGGACATGATCACTGCTCGTATCAACCTGATCACTCATCCAGGAGCCGAGAAGTGATACGCAGAACCGCTCTCCGCACCCTCACCACCGTCGCCGTGACCGCGGCCCTCGCCCTGCCCCTCGTCCAGGGAGCCCAGGCGGCCACCCCGGCCACGACCGCCCCGGCGACCGCCGCCGCCCCTGGCACCCCTGGCGCCCGCGCCACGATCAACGCGCACGACGACAACCCCTTCCGCTGGATGGAACTGGACAGCCTGCGGGCCGACTTCCAGTTCATGTATCCCGCAGGCCACCGTGTGGGCTTCTGGTCCCTGGTCCTGACGGACGAAGTCGCGCAGCAGAAGTTCGAGGGCGGAAAGTTCTTCGTCTACGCCCCGGCCACGGGCGAGTTCAGCTTCTTCCTCGACACGGACATCGCCGTGCGCACGGTCGACCACCCCAGCCAGGTCCGCCTGGTCGACACCGAGTTCATGCGCTCCCACCCGCGCGTCGAGGTCCGCTACGGCGACCCGGACCACCCGGGCCGGGCCCGCGTCGTCGCCTCGGCGACGACGCTGATGTAGCTGAGCCGCCAGCCCCGCCCAACCCGGTCGACCCGGCCGACCAGCCCACGCCGGGCCGGCGACCGAGTCGCGCCGGCCCGCCCGGCGGCAACCACGGTCATGACCGGCGACGAGCGCGCCACCACCGCCACCTCCCGTATTACTGCCTCTCCTTCCGCCTCGCGGTGGCGGCCTTCCTGCCGTCGACAGCGACGCAGCACAGAGGGACCAAGGCCCTGAGTGGCGGCGGCCATCCGCAAACCCCCTCCATTGCGTCGCGCTCCAACATGCCCTCGTTCATGCGATTTCACCACAAGGGAGTTGTTGATTTCCATGCACAAACAGCGGAGATTCCTCACGTTCGCCACTGCGGGTGCAGTCATATGCACCGCCGGATTCATCCCGTCGGTCAGCCAGGCCGCCAGCAGTGGCGACAGGGAAGAGAAGGGGTCCTACGCCGAAACGCACGGCCTGACGGCGGATGACGTCAAGAGCATCAACGCACTCAACGAAAGCGCTCTGACTCTGGGGCAACCCGGCAAGCCTCCGGCGGAATTGCCTCCGAGCGCCAGCCCGTCCTTCCGGGCCCCCGTCTTCACCGACGACAGGGAAACCCCTCCAGCCGAGCCGCTCGAGAAGATGCCTGATGCGTACCGGGCCTACGGAGGTAGGGCCACTACGGTCGTCAACAACTACATACGCAAGTGGCAGCAGGTCTACAGTTACCGCGACGGCAAGAAACAGCAAATGACCGAAGAGCAGCGAGAAAAGCTGTCCTACGGTTGCGTCGGCGTCACCTGGGTCAATTCGGGCCCCTACCCGACGAACAAACTGGCGTTCGCGTCCTTCGACGACAACAAGTACAAGAACGACCTCAAGAACACCAGCCCACGACCCGGTGAAACGCGGGCAGAGTTCGAAGGTCGCATCGCCAAGGACAGCTTCGACGAGGGGAAGGGTTTCAAGCGGGCCCGTGATGTGGCGTCCATCATGAACAAGGCCCTGGAAACTGCCCACGACGAGGGGACGTACATCGACAACCTCAAGACAGAGCTCACGAACAGCAATGACGCCCTGCTCTACGAGGACAGCCGCTCGAACTTCTACTCGGCACTGAGGAACACACCGTCATTCAAAGAAAGAGACGGGGGCAACCACGACCCGTCCAAGATGAAGGCGGTGATCTACTCGAAGCACTTCTGGAGCGGACAGGACCAGCGGGGCCCCTCCGACCGGAGGAAGTACGGCGATCCGGAAGCCTTCCGTCCCGACCAGGGCACCGGCCTGGTCGACATGTCGAAGGACAGAAGCATCCCGCGCAGTCCCGTCAACCCTGGCGAAAGTTGGGTCAATTTCGACTACGGCTGGTTCGGGGCTCAAACGGAAGCTGATGCCGACCAGACGATATGGACCCACGGCGACCACTATCACTCGCCCAGTAGCGGCCTGGGCCCCATGCACGTATACGAGAGCAAGTTCCGGAACTGGTCTGCCGGGTACGCGGACTTCGACCGCGGAACCTACATGATCACGTTCGTACCCAAGAACTGGAACACCGCCCCCGCCAAGGTGAAGCAAGGCTGGCCGTAACAGAACCGGGCAGGAGGGCCGGGTCGCCCGGCCCTCCTACGTCCACACCCGCGGAGACGCACCACCCCGGTGATCCGCTGCGAGCAATCCCTCAGATGCATCCGGAACAAGGCGGTGTCACGAGTTCCCAACGACCTCCGGCGCACCAAGGCCATTTCGTCGACTGGCCCGGGGGCCTGGTCTTCAACTTACATTGGCACTTGACCGCTGCCGGGCCGTTGCCCTCGATGTCCTGGCCCAAGTACGGGCCATGACGCAGCGTTCGTGGGTCGCGGACAGCTCGCTGGACTGCCCATCGCTCCTCGCCTGGGCGGTGCTGGTGGTCCTGGCCGCCACCGGCCGCATCAACCCTGCCTCCGCCGACGCGACCGCTGTGGGCATGCGCGCTTGCGTCACCGCCCTCGGCTCAGCAGTCACCACCGGGGCTAGCCTGTTCGCCACGTCGTCGAGACCGGACCTTCGACGAACTCAGCGGCCTGGGCGGCTTTTCTGAGGGAAGTGGAAGCGGCAGACCAGTAAGTCTGGCAGATGGTGGGCAGATCTCGTCAGAACATCAAATGGAACGCAGAGGGTGGCACACACCCTCCCGAGGGGCGGGGTTGTTGGAGACACAACCTCACAGACGTCACTCCGCGACGGCGGCGCCGCCGGCTGGCGCGAAATGGCCTTCCCGCCTCCCCAAGGCGCGCAGCACTGTGAGGGTATGATCTTAAGGAGACGAGCATCTCTTGCCGGGGCTGCGCTGGCTCTCGCGGCCGGAACCACGCTGGCCGCCTCTCCGGCCTCGGCAGCGGCGGCGAAGTGTCCGTGGCCTAACGTGTGCTTCTACATGACAAGCAGCTCCTGGCCAGACGGTACGCCAAGCGCCATGTACAAGGATGTCACCAGCTACTACCAGAACCTCGGTTCCAACAGCCGGGGAGCGGACTGGGTGTACAACGCCCGCAATGACGACCGGGCCTGGCTTCGTTACGTAGTGAACGGCCAGACCCGGTACCACTGCCTAGCACCGCACTCCGACATCGGCTTCACGTCCAGTGCCACGGTGACCGGCATCAAGATCGAGACTGCGAAAGCCTGCTAAGAGGCGACTATGCCTCCCTTGGGTGGGCGCTGTGATAAGCAACGTCTCGCTCATACCCCAGGGCCGCACCCGATGGTCGCTCGCCTCCAGGGAGAACATCATCCTTAGCCCCAACCCACCAGCGAAGCAGTAATGCAGGCCGCCGGCCCGGCCGCCGGAGCCATCACGACGGTCCCGTCCGCGAGGGGCTCGTTGCGCCGGTCGATGAAACCACGCAGGCCACGGCCAGTCCCTCCGGCCTTCCCGAGGGACTGGCCGCAGAAGCCTCTCGCTCGGTCCATCCCAATTGATCTAGCTTCAGAAATTCCTCAGTGGGGCTTCAGAGCGCGTAGCAGTCGGCGAACCTGGGTGTGCCCCCGCCTCGGATCTTGCAGGACGAGGTCTGATGCAGGTCCCGGCCGTGGTAGCGACCCTCCGCGACGATCGTCACGTCAGAGTTGTACTGCCACCACCAGTTGTTCACGCGCGTCCAGGTGTTGGGAGTGTCGATCCACCCGGTGGCGACGAAGTTGCCGTGTTGATTGAAGCCCGAGACCAAGATGCGGTCCGCGTAGGTGGTGTGCACAGTGACCTGGAGTTCACCGGCAGCAGCGGCCGGTGTGGACCCCAGCAGGCCGATAGCGCAAAGGCTCGTGGCAGAAGCGGCAAGGGCCAGCGCTCTGAACTTGCTCGTCTTCATGAAGCTCCCTCCCAGAAAGGGGACACAGGCTCATCTACACGATGCCTGGCATCCGACCGCCAGGTTCTGTACTGGTTCCTCCCGGCAGCAGTGGCCCCCAGACACAAGCCAGCAGTGAACGAAGCTCTCCCGGGCTGCTGCTCTGCCCGAAAGGCACCGCCATAGCAAGTCAGGAGCTGCGCGAGGCGCTGACCGCCGCTGGCGCGTGGAGGAGGTCGTACAGCTCCCGCATGGTGTACTTGCGGATCGGCTTGTCCGGATCGATGAAGCCGCAGCCGGTGAAGATGCGGCCGTACCAGCCGTCCATGCTGTAGCCGGGGATCGTGAGCGCACCCTCGTTGAGCGACTTGGAGTCGTCGTAGAGCTGGGTGAGGTCGTTGTCCGAGACCGTGCCCCGGCCCTCGCAGCGCGGGCACATGCCGCCGGTGCGCTGGTAGGTCGCCTTCACTGCGGGTGGGCGTCGGTGACGGTGCCGACGGTGGAGCGGGGGTCGGCACCCAGCCGCTGCTGGTCGACGGTGATCGCGGTCGTCAGCCCGTCGAGCACGTCGACCTCGGGCCGCGCCAGCGTGGGCATGAAGCCCTGCACGAAGGCGCTGTAGGTCTCGTCGATCAGCCGCTGCGACTCCGCGGCGATCGTGTCGAACACCAGCGAGCTCTTGCCCGAGCCGGAGACGCCGGTGAACACGGTCAGCCGCCGCTTGGGGATCTCGATGCTGACGTGCGCCAGGGCCCCTGCCTCCGACCCGGCAAACCGGACCGGAGGCCGGGGGCCCGGTCCGTTAGCGGCTCAGGTCCCGGAACCGCTTCACTGCCAGCGGGAAGAACACCGCGATCAGGGCCACCGGCCAGGCCACTGCGAGGAGTTCTGCGTGGGTCGTGGCCCAGGAGTCGCCACCCGCGCCCGGGTTACCGAACAGACCACGTACTGCCGTGGCCGTCGCCGACATCGGGTTCCACTCCACGATCGCGCCCAGCCAGGACGGCATCGATTCGGGCGAGGCGATGGCGTTGGAGAGGAAGCTGACCGGCCAGACCAGGATCTGCACCGCCTGCACCAGTTCCGGCTTGCCCGCGACCATCGCCAGGTGGATGCCGATCCACAGCATCGCGAACCGCAGCAGCAACAGCAGTCCCACCGCGCCCAGGAAGGAGGCGAATCCTTCGTGCCGGCGCCAGCCGATCGCGTATCCGACCGCGATCATCACGGTCAGTCCGACCGCCGACTGCAGCATGTCCGCGACGCTCCGTCCGACGAGGACCGCGCCGGAGTTCATGGGCATCGAGCGGAACCGGTCGATGACCCCCTTGCCGAGGTCCTGGGTGACCGAGAGCATGGTGGTCTCAAGGCCGAAGGCCATGGTCATGGTGAGCATGCCGGGCACCAGGTAGGCCTTGAAGTCCCCGTCGATGCCCTGTCCGCCGCCGATCAGGTAGCTGAACATCAGCAGCATCATCACCGGGAAGACCAGGCCGACAATCACCTGCACGGGCTGGCGCGCCCAGTGGGCCAGTTCGCGCCTGGTCATCGTCCAGGAGTCGGCGGCTGCCCAGCTCAGCTTCGCACCCGTACCGTGCGCCGTGCTCACACTGTGGGTCGCACTCATGCGGGGTCCTCCTTCGTCAGGTGCATGAAGACTTCGTCGAGCGTCGGCCGGCGTACCGCGATGTCCTCCGCCTCGATGCCGGCCGCCTCCAGCGCCCGTACGGTCTCGGTCAGCGCGGCCATCCGGTCGGTGACCGAGGTGCTGATCATCCGCCGGTCCTCGTCCACCACCGCGCCACCGGGCAGGAGAGAGGCGGCGCGGGCCAGCTGGGCCGTGTCGTGCAGGACCACGTCGATGCGGTCGCCGCCGGTCTTGGACTTCAACTCGTCCGCCGTGCCCTCCGCGATGACCTTCCCGTGGTTGATCACCGCGATCCGGTCGGCCAGCTGGTCGGCCTCCTCCAAGTACTGCGTGGTCAGCAGGACGGTCGTGCCGCCGCCGACCAGTGAGCGCACCGCGTTCCACACCTCCGTGCGGCCGCGGGGGTCGAGCCCGGTCGTGGGCTCGTCCAGGAAGAGCACCTGCGGCTGGGAAATGAGGGACGCCGCCAGGTCGAGCCGCCGCCGCATACCGCCGCTGTACTGCTTGATGGCCTTGTTGCCGGTGTCCGCGAGCCCGAACCGGGCCAGGAGCTCATCAGCCCGGGCGCGGGCACGGCGCGCGCCGAGGTGGTAGAGGCGACCGAACATCTCCAGGTTCTGGCGGCCGCTGAGCTCCTCGTCGACGGCGGCGTTCTGGCCGAGCAGCCCGATCCGCGAGCGCACCTCATCGGCCCGGGTCCTCACGTCGATGCCCGCCACCTCGACATGCCCCTCCTCGGGGCGCAGCAGCGTGGACATGATGCGTACGGCTGTGGTCTTTCCGGCGCCGTTCGGGCCGAGAATCCCCTGGACGGTACCGGCTCGGACCGTGAGATCGAGGCCGTCGAGGGCCTGCTTGTCCCCGTACTTCTTCCGCAGGCCTTCGACGACGATCGCCAGATCGTAGTCAGTCAAAACACCCTCCTCAGCCGGTGGTCAAACTTGACTAGAGCTGCAAGGTAGGACGCCTCGGCGAGTTAGTCAAACTTGATTACATGGTGGAGGCATCCAGGGTTGGGCCTACTGGTCAAACTTGAAGAGTGGTAACCTAGTCAAAATTGTCTAGAGGAGAGACGTTCATGTCGGCGATCCGGCTGCTGGTCCTCGGCGCGGTCCGCCAACACGGACGGGCGCACGGCTACCAGGTGCGCAACGACCTGGAATTCTGGGGCGCCCACGAATGGTCGAACGCCAAGCCGGGGTCGATCTACCACGCCCTCAAGCAGATGGCGAAGCAAGGGCTCCTCCTCGCGCACGAGATCGAGCCGAGCACCGTCGGCGGCCCGCCGCGTGTCGAGTACGAGATCACCGACAAGGGCACAGAGGAGTACCTCACGCTGCTGCGCCAGGCTCTGACCTCGTACCACCAGAAGGTGGACATGCTCTCGGCCGGCATCGGATTCATCGTCGACCTGCCGCGAGACGAGGCCGTCGCACTCCTCAAGGAGCGAATCAGAGGGCTTGAGCAGTGGCGGGCCGGGGTCACCGAGTACTACACGCCGGAGAAGGGGCCCGAACAGCTCGGGCACATCGGCGAGATCATGAACATGTGGGTGCACTCAGCCGACAGCGAAGCGGAATGGACGCACAGCCTGATCGGGCGCATCGAGGGCGGCGCGTACACCTTCGCGGGGGAGGGTGAACCCTTCGTGGGCGTGCTCGCGGACGATGAGCTGAACCCCTACGCGACGGAACCGCACCCTGAGGACAACCGCTAGCGACACATCCTGGTGGCGGCGTCGGCATCGGTGTCACCGCCACTTGCGCACCAACAGGGCGGTCGGAGTGATGTCCAGGTCGTCGGGACGTGCGACCTTGCCGCTGATGCGCTCGAAGGCGTCCAGCATGCCGGTGCGGGCGTGGACCTCCAGCAGCAGCTCGGGGTGGTCCGCCTTCGGTGGCATCATCTGCACCGCGTCGTGCACCATCTTGTAGCCGGCGGGCTCGGAATCGGCTTCCAGCCGGTCCAGGCGGATCTTCCAGCCGGTCCAGGCGGATCTTCCCGCCGATGATGTCCACAGCCGCGTTCCCCGACAGCCCCTCGGCCACATGCCGGTACGTCTGCCGGCGGACCACCCGCTCGCGCTTGCCCCGTTCCGCGCGAGGGGCTGTGGCTGCTGCGTGACCCGGACGCGGTGCAGCTCCTGACGCTTGTGGTCCGGTCCCGTCTGAACGGCGCAGCCAGGGCCTCGTCTCCGTTCCCGGCCAGCCGCTGCTCGTCACCCCGGCTTCGCGACGGCAACACCGGTCAATCGGATGACGGCGCTCGGTGAAGTCCCAGCGGTCAGGCCGGATTCCGTCCAGGCGACCACGCCAGCAGTGATCCACCTCACAGGATGTCACAGCGATCGGTCACGCGGTGTCTTGTGGCCGAACCCCTTGGAGCGGAGGAGACACCATGAACAAAAACATCGATGTGGTCGTGGTCGGCGGCGGGTACGCCGGTGTCATGGCGGCCAATCGCCTGACGCAGCGCGACGACGTGACGGTGACACTGATCAACCCGCGCCCGGCCTTCGTCCACCGGATCCGCCTGCACCAACTGGTGGGCGGGACCCACGGCGCGGTCGTCAACTACCGGGAGGTCCTGGGCGAGGGCGTCCGGCTGGTGGTCGACGCCGTGACCCGAATCGACGCGGCCGGGCGCGGCCTGACGTTGGCAAGCGGAGGCACAGTCGACTACGACTACCTGGTTTACGCCGTGGGCAGTGGCAGTGCCGACCCGCGCGTGCCCGGAGCGGCCGAGTACGCCTACCCGATTGCCGACCTGGAGGAAGCGCAGCGGCTGCGGCCGGTCCTCGATGCCACGCCCGCCACCGCCCCTGTGACGGTGGTCGGAGCGGGCCCGACCGGTATCGAGACCGCGGCCGAGCTGGCGGAGCGGGGCCACAGCGTGACCCTGGTCTGCGGCGGGGTCCTCGGGCCCTACCTGCACCCCCGGGGCCGGCGCTCGGTCGCCAAGCGACTGGTCAGGCTTGGGGTGACTGTCCTCGACGGCCCCGGCGCGTCGGTGACGGCGGTGACCCGCGATGCCGTGCGACTCGGCGACGGCCGTGAGCTGCCGAGTGAGGTGACGATCTGGACCGCCGGATTCGGCGTTCCGGACTTGGCCGCGCGCAGCGGGCTGAGCACCGACGCCCTGGGCCGCCTGCGCACGGACGAGACGCTGACCAGCGTGGACGACGTACGCATCATTGCGGCCGGGGACTCGGCGGCGCCGTCGGACCTCCCCCTGCGGATGAGCTGCCAGGCCGCGATGCCCCTGGGCGCGCGGGCCGCCGACACGGTAATGGCTCGGATCGCGGGTGAGCGGCCCGAAACCGTCAACCAGTCGTTCGCTGCCCAGTGCATCAGCCTGGGCCGACGCGACGGCATCTTCCAGTTCGCCAACCGGTCCGACGTCGCGGTGTGGTTCAACATCGACGGCCGCCTGGGCGCGAAGCTCAAGGAGGCCGTTTGCGTGGGCGTCATCAAGCACCTGGCCGACGAGGCGCACAAGCCCGGCGCGTACCGCCTGCACCGCATCCCAGGCGGTGCCACGCGCCGGCAGCTGCTGCAGGCAAACGGCGGTGAGACGCCGGCCCCTGCTGATCAGGCTGCTTAGGTGGTCGAACCGTCCGATCCGATCGCAACGGATCCAGAACGCATACCGTGCGGCGACGCCCATGTCGCGGGGACGCCGCTGCACTTATGCGCTCATCAGCAGCCCTTTCAGCAACGAATCATGATCAACTTGGCGTGTCACAGCCGTGCGCCGAGTGGAGTCCCACTCTCGACCCCACCGACAGGCGGGTCGGACCGAACGGCCGCCAACGAAAGGGACCGTGCTGTGGATGCACGCTTGAAGACCTCCGAAGACCACGGCCGTCCGCGAACGGTTCGAGGTGTGAACGAGCATGCCGCCGACCCGGCGACCGAGAGTTTTGTCGCCCACCGCAACCTGCTCTTCACGGTCGCCTACGAGATGCTCGGATCGGCGGCCGACGCCGAAGACGTCCTCCAGGAGACCTGGCTGCGCTGGGTCAAGGTCGACCTGGAGCAGGTGCGCGACCAACGTGCCTACCTCGTCCGGATCACGACCCGCCAGTCACTCAACCGGCTGCGAGCCCTGACGCGCCGCAGAGAGGCGTACCTCGGCCCCTGGCTGCCCGAGCCGCTGCTCACGGCACCGGACGTGGCCGAGGACATCGAGCTCGCCGAGAGTGTGTCGATGGCGATGATGCTCGTCCTCGAAACCCTGTCGCCGACCGAGCGCGCCGTCTTCGTGCTGCGCGAGGCCTTCGACGTCGGCTACGACGAGATCGCGGCCGCCGTCGACAAGAGCCCCGCGGCCGTCCGGCAGATCGCCCACCGCGCCCGCCGGCACGTCGATGCCCGCCGCCCTCGCCAGGTGGCCTCCGCCAGTGAGACCCGGGCAGCGCTGGAGTCACTCCAGCATGCGCTCGAGACCGGGGACCTTCAGGGTCTCCTCAAGGTGCTCGCCCCTGAGGTCGTCTACATGGGCGACGGCGGTGGCCTCAAGCACGCTGCCCTGCGGCCGATCACCGGCGCCGACAAGGTGGCCCGACTCATCGTCGGCGGAACCGGCAAGACCCAACACACGATCGCCCTTGGCCCCACCGTGGTCAACGGCAACCCGGCCCTCATCGTCCATCTGGACGGCGAGCTCGACGGCATCATGACGATCCGTGTCGAGGACGCTCGGATCACCGGCCTCTACTTCGTCCGCAATCCGGAGAAGCTGTCCGGCGTCGAATCCGAGGTTCCGCTCACCCTGCGATGAATTCGCTATGGCGGGTGAGTCGGCCGGGTCCGGCGCCGGGACCTTGAGAGTGTCGAGTTCGGTGACCCCCGGCCCTGCGCGGCCACCACCGACGGATCGCCTTCCGCTGCACCCTCATCCAGACCGGCGCCGAGCCCTACGGCTTCCGCATCACCGAAGCCGAACGACACAAGCCCTGACGATCACGCCATGGGCCTTGCCTGCCTGGATACCCTCAGGTTCCCCACCGGCCCCAGAGGGTTTGCTGCCACCCGTCGGCGTCAGGGCCGGGACGGCCTACTGGGGGCAACGGACCCGGTGCGGTCTCGATCAAGTGCACCAACGACCATGCGACGCCATAGCAGTCATCCGGACCGAAGCAGCCGGCCAATGCATGCGCCTCCTCCGTTGTGACAGGCGTGGAGATGGCTTCGAGCTGCTTCACCCTCCGCTCGATCTCCTCCTCGTCGGCATCCCAATCGGGCAGAGGGCCCGCCACGACAAACGACTGAACTTCGGGTCTCATCCGCGAATGATCAGCTGCCGAGCACAGCCGGAGCAAGCGCAGGCATACCGCCGGACTCCCTGTCGCACTGCACCAACATGGGTAGCCGGACGGCTGCTGCCGACAGGCAGGGTCGACACCCTCGTCCGCTGCGGCGACGACACGGGCGGTGATCAGCGCAGCTGGGCAACGTAGGCAGGCGAGTCCAGGCGCAGGTCGGGTTTCTGCCCTGCCTCAGCCTGAAGATTCCCCGGCCACTGGCGGCTCCTCTCCCAGGAGGAAGTCTGTGACCTGCGATAATCCAGTGCATGGCACTGCTGGACATGATGGCCGAGGTCGGCACCACGGGAGGCATTGGTGTGCTGCGCTGCGGTGCGCCCTTGGCTGACATCGCCGCAGTGCTCGGCCCGGCGGAGGATTTGGGCCGGATCGATGAGCCCCACCTCGGCTCGCACAGGTTCTTTTACGGCGACGTCGAATTCATCGTCTGCCGCTGTCGGGTCGTGTCGGCGATCCACATCTCGACCTGGTACGACCGGCCCTTGAAACTTCCGGTCCCGGGGGCGAACACGGTTGTCTCCTTCCCGCCTCGCATGACGTATCGGCAGGTCACTTCTGCCCTCGACGCGATCGGATGCCCGTGGCGGCTGGATACCAGAGTGCCGGATACGCAAGTGACCGTGCTCACCGAACCAGCGGCCGACTCGTGGGCAAGCTTCACCTTCGCAAGCATCGAAACCAGCGACGACCCAGCACTCGACGAGCCGAGACTTTACTCGGTCGGCGCGTGGACCGTGCTCCACGAGTGCCCGCCCATTTCCGTGGACCCGCCGGATCACAACTCCGGCCTGTATTGAAAGCCATCTCGTTTGGGGCCGCCGTCTCCTACCGGTGCGGTTGGCGCCTCACATGCCACGGTCCGGGCCGTCCCAAACCGGGGCGTAGGCGTCGACGAGGACCGGTAATCGGACGGCAGGGCCACGCCGAGTTGTTCTTGGAGTCGATCCCAGGCGGACGCGTCCGCGTAACGGTTCTGGGCCGGTCCGAGCATCGCCATGGCGGCTGCCAGGTAGTCGGTCATGAGGCACCTCGTCGGTATGTGTGCCGGGCTCGGCGCTCCCCAGCAGGCCGGCATTGCGTTGCGTACTGTACGGATCAGGTCGGCATGATGTCCTCGCCAGTCAGGCCGCCGGTCTGCGGTAGCAAATCAGGGCAGCGGCGATTCCGGCGAAGACAGCCCGGCCGGTGGGTCGTCTGCTCAGTCCGCGCAGTGGGCGTATCGAAGTCATGCCCACGCCCCACGTAACCTCTTCCTGTGCCTGCACCCCATCTGCATCGCGTCGCCGTCCTCGTGCTCGAGGGTGCGAAGCCGCTCGATGTCGGAATTCCCGCGCAGGTTTTCACGACCCGCGCGAGCATGCCGTACGAGGTGCGGGTGTGCGGGGCGACACCCGGTCCCGTGACCGGCGGCGACGGCCTCGCGTACTACGTCGCCCACGGCCTCGACGCGCTTGCGTGGGCCGACATCGTCTTCGTCCCCGGCTACCGGTTCCCGGACCGCGACGACCCGCCGCAGGCCGTCGTCGACGCACTGATCGCCGCCCATGACCGGGGCGCGCGGCTCGCCGCCATCTCGACGGGTGCCTTCGCGCTCGCCGCCACGGGCCTGCTCGACGGCAGGCGCGCCACGACGCACTGGCACTACACGCGGGCACTCGAGGCCAGGCATCCGCTCGTCCAGGTCGACGAGAACGTGTTGTTCGTCGACGAGGGCAGCGTGCTCACCTCGGCCGGCGCCGCCTCCGGCATCGACCTGTGCCTGCACATCCTGCGCGGCGACCTCGGAGTGGCCGCGTCCAACCACGCGGCCCGGCGTCTGGTTGCGGCCCCCTACCGCAGCGGCGGCCAGGCCCAGTACGTGCCGCGCAGCGTCCCCGAGCCGCTCGGCGAGCGGTTCGCCGCCACCCGCGAGTGGGCGCTGCACCGGCTCGGCGAGCCCCTCACCCTCGACATACTGGCGCGGGAGGCGGGGGTCTCGCCGCGCACGTTCTCCCGGCGCTTCGTCGAGGAGACCGGCTACACGCCGATGCAGTGGGTGATGCGCGCCCGCATCGACCTGGCCCGCGAACTGCTCGAGCGCTCGCAGCGCAGCGTCGAACAGATCGCCGCCGACATCGGGCTCGGCACCGGCGCGAACCTGCGCCTGCACTTCCAGCGCATCCTCGGCACCACACCGAGCGAGTACCGGCGCACCTTCACCCGAGGCGAGTAACCCGCCCGGCACCACGTGGCGGGATCCTTTTGAACCGTGGCGATACCGCCACTGTCAGCGGCACCGGCCGCGAACGAGCATGGTGGCGAAGGGAAGGGACATCACTCATGACTCGCATCGCCATCAACGGATTCGGCCGCATCGGACGCAACGTGCTGCGCGCACTGCTGGAGCGCGACAGCGCCCTCGAGATCGTCGCCGTCAACGACCTGACGGAGCCCGCCACTCTCGCCCGGCTGCTCGCCTACGACAGCACGGCCGGCCGGCTGGGGCGCCCGGTGACCGTCGACGGGGACACCCTCGTCGTTGACGGCCGTCGGATCACGGTGTTGGCCGAGCGCGAACCGGCGCAGCTGCCGTGGGCCGAACTCGGCGTCGACATCGTCCTGGAAGCCACCGGCCGCTTCACCTCGGCGAAGGCCGCCCGGGCCCACCTCGACGCGGGCGCGAAGAAGGTACTCGTCAGCGCGCCGTCGGACGGCGCCGACGTCACGCTCGCGTTCGGGGTCAACACCGACGCGTACGACCCGGCCGTGCACACGATCGTCTCGAACGCCTCGTGCACGACCAACGCGCTCGCCCCGCTGGCCAAGGTGCTCGACGATCTTGCCGGTATCGAGCACGGCTTCATGACGACGGTGCACGCCTACACGCAGGAGCAGAACCTGCAGGACGGTCCGCACCGCGACGCCCGTCGCGCCCGCGCCGCCGGCGTCAACATCGTGCCGACCACGACCGGCGCCGCCAAGGCGATCGGCCTGGTGCTGCCGAACCTCGACGGCAAGCTGTCGGGCGACTCGATCCGCGTACCGGTGCCGGTGGGCTCGATCGTCGAACTCAACACGACCGTCGCCCGCGACGTGACGCGCGACGACGTGCTGGCGGCGTACCGTGCCGCAGCGGAGGGGCCGCTCGCCGGCATCCTCGAGTACTCGGACGACCCGCTCGTGTCGTCCGACATCACGGGCAATCCCGCCTCGGCGATCTTCGACTCGGCCCTCGCCCGCGTCGACGGCCGCCACGTCAAGGTGGTCGCGTGGTACGACAACGAGTGGGGCTTCTCGAACCGCGTGATCGACACGCTCGAGCTCCTCGCCACGCGCTGACCGGACGTCGGGTGGTGGCCCGGGGCCTCCTCGGGCCGTCCCTGAACCTCGCCCGGCCGGCCCGGTCCACCAGCGCCTCGGCGCGCCGCGTCAACGGCGTCGAGAGCGTCGAGGGCGTCGAGGGCGTCGAGGGCGTCGAGGGGCAACGGGAGCCGGTAGCCGTCGCCGAGCGGGTGCAGCACGGGCGCGCCCGGGCGTGGTGCAGCACCTTGCGCAGCCGGGGCGTACGTGCGGATCGTGGCCCGACGGCCGCCCTGGGCGGCTCGTCCCCCGGGGCGCTTCCACCAAGGCCGCCGCCGTGACGGTCGCCGGCGCGCAGCAGCAGGACGGCGAGCGCCGCCTGCTGCTGTCGGCTGCTGTCAGCTGTTGTCGGCTGCCCAGCGGCAGGCGGCGTCCCCGTCCCGGACGGGCACCGGTCCGGACATGGGCGCACAACGGAACGGACCGGGGGTGCGGTGGGTCAGCCGACGAAGCCCTGCGCCCACCAGTAGGTGCCGTTCGCGTCGATCGTCACGCCGACGCCGGTGTACTTGTGCTGGTCGCCCAGGATGTTCGCCTCGTGCGGCGGATGCTTGATCCAGGCGTCGACCACCGACCGGGCGTCCTTCCAGAAGCCGCGGGCGCCCGCAGCGTTCTCGGCGACCTCGCTGAACGGGCGCGGATAGCCGTACTTGCGGAGCGAGCCCATCAGGTCGACGTAGTGGCCCTGCTGCTGCCGACGGGCCTGCTCGTCGGCCTCGTCCTGGGCGGCGCGCTCGACGACGGGGTCGTATTCCAGGCGAGCTTTGCCGTGCTGCGCGCGGTAGTCGTTGACGAGGTCGAAGACCTGGCGCTGCAGCGACTTGGAGTCCGGATTCGGGTTCGGGTTCTGGCCGCCGTCGGAGAACTTCCAGACCTGGGACGCGGTGTAGTTGCAGCTGTAGAGCTGGACCGGGGTGCCGTCATTGGTGTTGCCGCCGCGCACGTCCAGGCACTTGTTGGACTGCGGGTTGACCAGGACGTCACCCTGGTAGCGCACCCACTTCTGAGCACCCGAGCCGTTGCAGTCCCACAACTGGACGGGGGTCCCGTCGGCGGTGCCGCTGGACGCGACGTCCAGGCACTTGCCGAACGCGGTCATCGTGGCGCCGATCTCACCGGGTTGCTCGACGTACATCCACCGCTGGGACTCCGTGCCGTTGCAGCCGTAGAGCTGGACCGGGGTGCCGTTGTCACGGACACCGCCGCGGACGTCCAGGCACTTGCCGGCGAGCCCGACGAGCGGACCGGCCTGCGCGGCCGCCTGCGCCGGTGCCGGCAGAGCGGTGACGCCTATTGCGGCCAGGGCGAGGGTGCCCCATATGTGGGACGTCTTGAGCAACTTGATGGGCGACTTCTTGGTCGACGTCTGCATGGGTCCCGTTTCCTCATTCCTCGAGTGACCCCGGGACGCGATGCGCCCGGGGTGTTTGCCTCGAGGAGGCTAGGAACCGGCGATCAACAAAGGATCGACGCCCATTTGGCGGGCCGTTGAGCCGATCAGAGTGGAATGCCCCAGCCGATGATCAGCGGCCGCCCGTGCTCGGCGCCGAGGAGGACCAGGGCGCCGACGCCCAGCCGGCAGAGGGCACCGCCCGCCGCCGGCCAGCCCCAAAGGGGGCAGGCTGTCAGGGCGCGCAGGACATGGCCGAAGAGGGCAACATCGCCGCCGGTGTCGCGCAGCGCAGCGTCCGCGCGGGCAAGAACGACCTCGCAGTCCCTCCACCGACGTCTACGCCTCCCGCACCGCCTCGACGACGCTGCGGACCGCGTCCTCCCTGGCCACCCGTGCACCTCCGTCGAGATGATGGGGAAGGCCATCGTCTTCGCACCCAGTTCGCCGACGGCTCGGAGCAACTCTCGGCGGCAAGGACGCCAGCAGGCCCGAGCGACCCTCTTCCACGCTCCACACCGGGTCCACGATATGGATGCCTCAGAGCGGTCATATACGACCGGCTACCTCTTCCTGCCGCAGCGGGCGGGCGCGCCCGCCGGTGGCAGTCGAAGGTAGGTCTGCAGGTCCTGGCCAGTGGTGAAGGAACAGAACGGATCGCGCGAATACGACAGCGTCATGCGGGCTCGGACGAGATCGCAGAAGGCGAACGGCTCAGCAATCTCGGTTGAGATCGGCCCAGCTATCAGAGACATTACGTCGTTAGGTCGGAGGCATGACGAGGACCCGAGTCGACCTCTACTTGGGCCCGCCTGCCTCTCCGCCTGGATCACCGCACAGTGACTGAACAGGAGTCCATCCGTGGCCAACACTTGGCAGACCGCCCCCGACGCTCGTGTCGAGGATCGAAGCAGGCAGGACCAACCGGATCACCCCGCGGCCTTCGACGACGCGGCGATACGCCAGGCCCGCAACTCCGCCGCGTTCTGGGCCGCAATCGGAAACTCCCGCGGCCACGAGGTGATCCGCCGGCGCAGCTTCCTCGCCGTGCTCGGCGACAAGCGCGCCGGGACACGCATCTTGCTGCAGGAACCCGACCTTGACGCGCACGAGCTCGCCGAGCTGACCGAGCTGGCCGGCCGATCGACCGGACCGGTGGATGCCGAGGATCCGTTCAGTTCCACCGACCTGAGTCACCTGGGCATGCGCAACTGGCAGATGCCGATCATGGTGCGCCCGCCCGGCCCCGTCCCCGCCCCCGCGATGGAGGTGATCCGAGTCCAGCGGACGCACGAGCTGCAGACTGCCGAGCAGATCCTGATCGAGGGCTTCGAGCTGACCAGATTCACCCCCTACCGTCCCGGCGAGATGTTCCCCACGGCACTCACCGAACAGCCAGGCGTGGACGTCTATCTCGCCGTCCTCGACGGCGAGGCGGTCGGAGCCGGTGTCACCGCCGTGCACGACGGGATCGGCAGCCACTACTGGGTCGGCACGTCGTCGGCGCACCGCTCCCGCGGCGCCGGGCGGGCCGTCATGCTCGGCTCGCTCGCGCCCATGGCGAACCTTCCGGTGACACTCACCGCCTCACGGCTCGGACGGCCGCTGTACGAGTCGCTGGGCTACACCGCCGTCACCTCGTCGACCTGGTGGGCCTCACAATGACCACCACCGAGGCGTGACTTAGCCCCCCGGCCGGCCCAGACACCACTTGCAAGGACGGACATGGCCCCCGTCCCAGCGGGCGGGGCGCCGACCGGGCGCCGGGGCGCACAACGCCGCGCAGTCTGCGGCCCAGACCGATCGCCACCGCCGTCCGGCCGTACGACAGCGAGCACGCCTACCGCGTCGGCGCGGCCGGGCTCGGGCAACAGCAGCCCGGCCGACAAAGGGCCTGCCAGAGCGCCGGGGCCCGCGCAGGCGCGGACGGCCGTCTGCACGAGCACGGCGCCCACGCCACAATCTCGTCCCCGACGCCCACGCCGTTCATGAGGACCACCGCCTGGCCGCCAAGATCCTGGGCCTGCGCCAGACGGCGATCCACCACGGCGCCTTCGCCCGCCGCGTCCCCGGCATCCTCACCGCACGCGGCCTGCTCGACGTCCAGGTCGATCCCCACACCCTGGTCATCAACAACACGCACGTCGACAACGCGATCGAGAACGGCCAGTTCCTGTACTCCGTCACCTACTTCCTCACCTCCACCACCGTGCCGACTATCCGGAGCTGACGGGTGAGCAGAGCCGGAGCAGGGCCTGGAGTGCTTCCGTGATGCTGTCGACGGTCCGGCCGGGTTGCGGCATGAAAGCGGGCCAGGTGCGTCCGTGCCGGATCCAGATGGTGTACAGCCCGGCGCGCCCTGGCGCCGATGACGTCGGCATCGGGGAATCCCCACACATCCAGACTGCGGTCAGGTCGCTGCCGCAGAGTTCGGCGGCCAAGGCGAAGATCCCGGGATCGGGCTTGCGGACATCCACTTCCTCGGAGATGCACCAGCCGTAGAGGTACCGGACAAGTCCGGTGTGTTCCAGCACGGCGCCCTGGGTGAGCGTCAGACCGTTGGTGACGACCCCGACCCGCCACCCGGATTCGCGGAGCCCTGTGATCTGGTCGAGAACGTGCTGGGGGCAATCGTCGGCCTCGACGATCCACTCGACGGCCGTCGTGCCTAGTCCCCATTCGCGGGTGAATTCTTCGACCCAGTGCCGCAGGCCCCGCCGTACGGTCCACGAGGGTGTTGTCGAGGTCGAAGGGCACCAACGGCGGTTTGCACTTCGGTCCGGTGACGGCCAATTGCGGGGGTCCCTCTGTCCCCTCGGTGCATGCACGAGAGGACGGTGTCGGCGGCATCGCCGCACTCCTGAGGAGTGTCCGACGGGTCGGTCCACGCCCACCGGACGCGGGTGGGACGGGTGAGGTGGGTATGCCCCCGCTTGTGGTCAAGTTCTGCCGGGTTACGGATCTGTCCCAGTCGGCGGCCGACGGTGTGCCCCAGCGCGAAGCGGCGCGGCACACCGTGTTCGGGCCCTGTTTCCCGCCCTGGAAGACGGCAGGGACAGGCTGCGCGAGGGACAAGTACAGGGCGGCGCTTACCCGGTGGGGGTGCGCGGGTCTCACGCTCACGGCCTGCCAGAGCGACGATGACGGCAAGGGGCAAAGCGCTCCGTCGTCCCCGCCTTCCGTGTCTTCCTCGGGCGGTGGCCCGGGCGCCGACGGCTCGGGTGCGGATGGTTCGGATCAGGGCGGTGGAAAGGACTCCGACGGAAAGACCCCCGCTGGAAAGGACTCGGCGAGCTCCGGTGGCCAAGGCGCGGCCGTCGGGACCGGCTCCAAGGAGAGCGGCAAGGCCGCCAAATGCCGCACCGATGAGCTGCAGGTCACGGCGAAGGACGGCACCATCGACGGTGATCCCGACGGCACCGTCGTGGTGGAGCTGAAGAACCGCAGCGGCCGCAGCTGCGCGATCTCCGGGTACGCGGGTGTCGATCTGACGACCAACGCGGGGTCGCTGTCCGCGAAGCACACTGGTGAGCAGGCCCCCTCGACCGTCCTCAAGGCCGGGCAGTCGACGTTCTTCGGCATCAACTATCCGTTCAACAAGTCGGGTGGCTCCGGCGTCCGTGTCACGGGGCTGCTGGTGACCCCGCCGAGCGAGACGAAGACGGTCCCCCTTCCTTGGCCGGGCGGGCGCCGCCACGTTGCCCGTCACGGACGGCTCCGGCTCCCCGGTGAAGGTCGGCCCGATCGGAAGCGCCGGTCAGGGCGGCTGATCCGCATGTCTTGAGGATGGCGTCACGTAATCCCTCGGACGCACCTCAGCTGACTTCCATTCCCCCATCTGGGTACCAACCCCCTGAAGCGCACTACTTCGCCGAGAACCTCGCGCGCGGCCAGGTCTCACATCTCGGCTGCGATCCGGGCTCCGTGAGACCCCCTCCGGCCGCCTCGCCGACGCCCTAACCCCGGCGGCCATACTGCTCGAGTCGGTCCCACAACAGGACCTGGGTGACGAGCTGCTGCTCCTGCGCCAGCTACTCGACACGGTGGCGCCGCCGGTGTAGTCCGTGCGCTCCTTCACGCCTCATTCTGCATGCGGCCTTGATTGAGTCGTCTTCCTCCGCGGCGGATCACCCCGCCAGGACACCGCGCCGGGTCCAGCCGACGGGCCCTCCTTGCAAGTGGAGACGGGCCTGCGGCCAGGGAGCAGGTGGTGACCGATCCGGCCGGGCGGCTGCTGTGGATCTCGCCCGTGTTCCCCGGCCGAGCCCACGACCTCACGGCAGCACGCACCCACCAGATCATCCGAATCTGCGAGCCCCAGAGCACCCCGGTACTCGCCGACCGCACCTGCCTGAGCTCCGAACCGTGGGTAACAGCGCCGGTCAAGCGACCGCCAGGCGGCGGCTTGATGCCCGGCCAACGGAGGAGGCCGACCTTGGGAGCGAGCCGTGACCCCGGACGCGGTGGGAGTTCACCCCGGTGCCCGTGTGGACGGGTGGTCCGTCCGGTGCGGTGTGATCATGAGGTGTATGAGCCCTCGTCTGTCGCGCCGTACCGGGATCATCGCCGTCTCCGTGGTGGTCGTCGGCGCCCTGGTGGCAGCGCTGATCGTCGTGCTGGCCGGCGGTGACAGCGAGGAGCGGGCGAAGGACCGGCCGACAGCTTGGAACATGCTGCTCCGGCGGAGCACCAACGAGGGGGTCACCAAGCAGCTCGCGCTGGACGCGTACGCCACCATGATCGGGCCCATTCCCGGGGGGCGAGCCGTCGAGGCCCCGGATCTGGGCACTACGTCCAGTTCGCCCGCCGTGCGCTGGCTGGGCGGCTACTGGGCCGATCTGTCCAGCGCTCAACGCGCCACCGTACGCACCCAGGTGTTCGGAGCCGGCAACGGCGCGGCGGGATCGGCCCGGGGTAGGGCGGCGGGTCCGGTGGCAGCGCCACCCGACCCGCTCAGGCCGGAACTCGTTCGACTGGTCAACAGAGTGGCCGCGGGCATGGCCGCGCGCTACAGCGACGACACCTACACGCTGAAATTCCTGCCTCTGACCGTGTCCACGTCCGACGACGTCTACACGAGGGTTCCGGATGCCTGGGCGACCGCTTCGGCCTCCAGGGACACCGACGAGGGTGAAGATCTAACCGCGTCAGCGGATGCGGAGAGCTGCAAGATCAAGTTCTGGAGACCTTTTCTGGAACGGTACCGGAGTCTCCCCCGGCCCCGTCAGGATAAGCAGATCCTCACCGCTGTCGCGCACGAGCTCTATCACTGCCATCAGTACTTGGTTGCCGGAGCCGATCGAGACCGGCAGAGCTGGATCAGCGAGGGTTCTGCCACTTGGGCTGCGCTGAAGTACGCGTACGGCGAGGCGGCCGAGACCGAGGGCAGCGGCTGGTGGGAAGCGTACTTCGATCCCATGCCTCCCAAGGAATCAAAATTGCTGTTCAAGAGGTCCTACGACGCGTTGGGCTTCTATGCGCAGATGGAGGAAACTCTCGGGTTCGCGCCGTGGCCGCGGATCGACCAGATGCTCAAGCTGTCGAACATTCCGGCGTTCCGGGCGGCAAGCCAGGTCACGACCGAGACGTTTCTTGCCGACTGGGCACGAGGATTTGTTGGCGATCGCCGGGCCGGCCCCGAATGGGAAACCATCGGGCCGGCGCGTGGATCGTACCGACCGCCGCCGCCCAGGATGCGCGCTCTGGGGCAGCGCATGAGCACCAGGATCCGTAACCCCGAGGTGGTCACGGCACGCTTCCGGCTCGGCTCCTCTGCCGAGGCAGTCCGCGTCAAGGTCAAGGGATACGGAGGCCTGCTCTGGCGCGGCTCGAGCAAGCCGACACCAGAACTTGTGGAAGCGCCGCAGGAGAAAACGCTCTGGTACTGCCTGCAGCCGGAACAGTGCTCCTGCACGGCGACCGGTCGACCGGACGCCAAGGAACTCACGGTCGCCCTCACCGGCGGCCTGGACAGCAGTCACTTCAAGGCGGAGGCAACGACGGGTGCGGAACTGTGCGAGCAGGGCGGTGCAATCGGCGGCACGTACGAAGGTCCGCTGCCGGACACACGCATCCACGTGCGCGTGGCGGACGCAGGCGATGGCGCGTACACCGTCACCATGACGAATTTCAGCAGCCACGGCCGCAGCGCTCAGGGCTGCCAGCAGGACTACGGTCCCCCCACCGACCCCGCCGAAGCCCGCGTACGCCCGGAGGGAAGCAAATTCCACGGCACGGCGATCTCCGTCAACGTCCACGGCAAGAGATGCTTCTACCAAGCACACGAAGTCGTCCTCGAAGTCGTTGACAGCAACACCGTCAAACTGTGCGACCCGGCTCTCGGGCCCACGTGCCCGTCCTACCGGCGCACCGGGCCCGATGCGACACCCACCCCCTGACAGCCGCGCACCTACTGCACCTTTCCTGGACATCACCTGCTCTCCGCACGGGGGACACAGCGATGAAGGGGCCGCACCGGGGCCTGGGGCCTTCGGTGCGGCGCAGGCCATCGCCGGGTGTACGGCTGCCCACTACGGGCTCGTGCCGGGCCCAAGGGGGTGGGGAAGGCGCCGTACAGCGTCGACCAGCTGGAGACCGTACGGGGTGAGGGTCTTGCCGTCGGCGGTGGTGAGTGACCGGGACGCTGCGAGCCAGGCGAGGACGCTGCCGGGCTGAAGTACGGTGCCAGGCCGGGGCATGCATGCCACGAGGCAGTCGTCGGGGCCGCATTCCAGGAGGCCGGGGCCGTCGTGCCGGCGTGTGAGGTTCTCGTTGCCGTCCAACCGGTAGATGCCGCCGGCGGGGACGGTGCTCACTTCGATCGCGGGTCCGGTATGCCGGATGACCAAGTGGGCGGCTTCCGCGGGGCGGCAGTCCGGCGTTGCGTGCACGTCCTGGCCGTGCTGAGCAAGAAAGTGCCGCAGCATCGTGGGTACGGTACCGTCCGCCAGTTCGAGTTCGCCCAGAAGCCAGGTGGAGCCCTGCAGACGGCAGTTGATCTCCAGTGCGGTCACGGCGTCGTCGCGGACCATGAAGTCGGCCCCGAAGGTCCCCCGGTAGCCCAGGGCGTGCAGCCCGTGTCCGATTCTGTCCATGGCTTTGCGGCACTCGGTGAGTACCGCTGCCGGCAGCAGCCGCACGGCGTGGAAGTCGTTGCCGCTGTACTGCCCGAAGACCGACCCCGCGCCGTCGACGCAGGTGATCTGTACGGAGGGCCGCAGGGTCTGAGGGGCGCCGTCGTTGGGGACGAAGCCGTGGACGTTCACTCCGATGCCGCCCACGTACTCGCTGACCAGTAGGCGTGGGCTCGGGGGCACGGCGCGGGCCGAGATCTCGTCGGTGACCAGATAGGTCCCGTAGCCGGCCTTGCCGCGGGGGCGCTGCACGACGAACACCGGGCCGATACGGGCCCGGAGCCGGGGGTAGTCGAGTTCGCCGCTGACCACAGTGCTGGTGGGCACGGGAACACCGAGGTGGCGGAACCACCGACGCATGGCAATCTTGTCCGTCAGTACCGCCGAGTCGGCGAGCCCGGGTAGGTGCAGGCGCATGCCGATGCGCTCCAGTACCTGGGGCCACGGGGGCGGGCACTCCTCGAACGACACCACCCTCAGCCGCCTGCCATGCCGATGTCTGACGCCGAAGTCCGAAAGCAGCGGCATCAGGTCGGAGGCACGCTCCACACGGGTGCGGGACCTCGAAGGCTCCCGGGTCCGTGTGTGTTTCTCCAGCGAGAACATCTCCACGTTGAAGTGTTCGGACCAGCCGGCGTCCGCCGCCTCGTCGGTGATGAGCGCCGAGAGGCAGCCCAGCCGCAGCAGCGGCAGAAGGCTGAGCGCACGGGGGCCGTACCCAAGACAGGGCACGGCACGCAGCAGGCGCTGGGCTTCCTTGATCACTTTGTCGGTCACGGAGTCTATAGATGCACAGGCCTCGGCCCTTTGAGCGGAGCCGTTCAGGTGAACATGACGGCGGTCCTCGCCTGGCCGCGCACGCCTTGGTCTTGGCGTCGAGAGTGTGGCCGTGCCCCGCCTGTGGCCATGAACGAAGGCCCGGGGCCACGCGAACGGCGTGGGCGTAGCGCGGGCGGCGAGAATGATGTCCGGCAGGTGGTACTCGTGGGCCTCGCGGAGCACCACGGCCTGGCCGTCGTCTCCGGCTGGGTTCACCGGCGACGTCGCCGTGGCGGTGGCGCCGGTGTCGGCTCTCATGCGGCAATTCAGTGGACGAGCATCTGGCCTGCACTCTGAAGCACCATGATTCCGTACAGCCACACGTCGGCGTCTCATGCAGGGCTTCAGTGCGCAGAGGTGTGCTTGGCTACTGTGCCAACAGCAGTCCAGCGGGTGGGGCGCACACCTATTGAAACGCGCCGACCGTTGCCTCCTCCGCCCCCGTGAAGGTGCAACCCGGGGGCCACCGCTCATGTCTCACCCCCTGAGAAATGCTCGACATCCCAGTCACGAGGAGGGGAACGACGTGACATCAGCCGTCCAGTTCACCCCGTACCTGGTCCGTCAGACCCGTCAATGGTGCCTCTGCCGTGGCTGACGGACCGCTCGCGGCTCTCTACCTCGCCCTTTGGGCGTCTCGTGGTGGCGGGCGAACCCAGCGAGACCAAATAGACGCGATGCTCGTGCCCCTCACCGATCTGGTGATGAGCCGGCTTGGTCGACACGCTCTGACCGCGCTGCTGCGTGATCCGTATGACGAGGGGGTACGGCACCGACTGGCCTACGGGATTGAGCAGGCGGCTCAGCATGACAGCGGCTTCGCTCATCATCTCCATGCCATGCTGAGGCGCCTTACCCGAGCAGGAGGAGAAGGGGCCCTTGCTGCCCTTAACTATCAGCCGATCCAGAGCAGCTACGGCAATCCCAGTCGAATGTCGGGCTGCTCCACGGGAGCTTGGATCGCGCTGATCGCATTGGCGGTGGCCGCTGCCCTGGTTTACTTCAGGTTGAAGTGACTGACAAGAACCATCCTGTGCCGAATGCGTTCAGACGGCACCCTTTCCGGCCATCAAGGCGACCGCGATATCCCGGAGTTCAGCCACCACCTCCAACGCCTTCTTCTTATCCCAATGCGGTCCACCGCCGGATTCCGGTGCGTCGTGGAGGACGCTGGACAGTGTGTTGAGCGGACAGCTCACGGATTCCTCATCCGGTACAGGCACGTTCACCCCTCCAAGAATTCCGGACATGGGCTGCTTCCTTTCTGGGTCTCTTCGCTCGCTGCGGGATACCGGAATACCGGACCTTTACCCGGGAGATCACGGGCGTACGAGAACTTTCAGGGCCTCTCGCGTCGACATGGCTCGGTAGCCGTCGGGCACCTCGTCGAGGCTCGTGGTGCGGTCGAAGACGCGGCCCGGCTCGATCTTGCCGTCGAGGATGTCGGGCATGAGCCTTTCGATGTAAGCGCGGGCAGGAGAGGCGCCACCCGTCAGGGTGACGTTGCGGAGCACCATGGCGCGTCCAACGGGTCCTTCCTCGTACCGGGGGACGCCCAGTCTGCTGACGACTCCGCCGTCAGTGACGACGTCGAGGGCGGTTTCCAGCGCCTGCCGGGAGCCCACGGCCTCGATGACCTTGTCGGTGCCGTCTCCGCCGGTCAGCTCCCGGATCCTCGCGACGCCCTCCTCGCCGCGCTCGGCGACGACATCGGTGGCACCGAACGCGAGCCCCAGGTCCGTACGGCTCGCGTGGCGGCCCATGAGGACGATCCGTTCCGCACCGAGCCGCGCGGCGGCGATGACGGCGCACAATCCGACGGCCCCGTCCCCGATGACGGTGACGCTGTCGCCCGGCGCGACGCGGGCAGTCACCGCTCCGTGGTACCCCGTGGTGAGAACGTCCGAGAGGGTCAGCAGCGAGGGCAGCAGTGGTGAGTCCTCCCCGACCGGGAGCTTGACCAGCGTGCCTCCGGCCAGGGGGACACGAACGGCTTCGCCTTGGCCGCCATCGATGCCGTTGAGGCCGTACAGGCCGACGCTCCGGCAGGAGGTATGGAGATCCTTGCGGCAGAAGTCGCAGGTGTTGTCGCTGAACGTGAAAGGGGTGACCACGAGGTCGCCGGCCTTCAGTCCTGCTGTCCGGGAACCCACCTCCTCGACGACGCCGAGGAACTCATGTCCCATGGGCTTGCCCTGCCCGGAGGCGGGCATGGTGGCGTAGGGCCACAGATCGCTGCCACAGACGGAGGAGAGCACCACGCGCACGATCGCATCGGTGGGCCGGCGGATCCTCGGGTCAGGACGCTCCTCCACGCGTACGTCGCCCGCTCCGTACATCACGACCGCGCGCATAGTCTCCTGATCTCCCTTTCACTGGTCGAATCTTTCGCCGGCCGAACTTTCGCTGGTCGAACCGGCCGCTCGAAAGGTTGGCATCCAGACGCTTCCTGGTCACGGATTTCACGAACAGAGGGACACCTACGGGAAATCGCGTTCGAGTCCGGGTGTCAACTGCCGCCTCGTCTGAGCTCTTTCCAGGCGACCACGCAGCGATCACAGTCATACTAGCGGCGACGACCAAGCAGCTTCACGCTATTCCGGTAAACCAACCCATCTCAATCGGCATGCCATCCGTCGGATTATCGGAGGTTTTTGTGACCTTGCCAGCTCACGAACCGGTGGCGATCGTCGGAATGCACTGCCGGTTCCCGGGTGACTGCGATTCTCCCGCCGAGTTGTGGCAACTGCTCATCGAAGGACGGAGTTTCCGTACGGGGCTGCCGAACAACCGCGGCTGGGACCTGGGACGCCTCACCCAACCGGACACGAGCGCCGCCGGAGTGACATACGTCCGGTACGGCGGGTTCCTGGATCGCGTCGGTGACTTCGACGCCGCCTTCTTCGGTGTGGGTCCTCGCGAGGCCACGGCCATGGATCCGCAGCAGCGGTTGCTGCTGGAGTGCGTGTGGGGGGCAGTGGAGAACTCCCGTACCGCGACGGGGGCGCTGCGGGGTTCCCGGACCGGGGTGTACGTGGGGATCAGCGACAGCCGCTATCTGTGCCGCCTGGGTCGACCCGAGGCGGATCTCGAGGCGTATCTGCCGACCGGTCTGTCGGTGAGCGCGGCGGCCGGGCGGATCTCGTACGCCCTGGGCCTCCACGGGCCCGCGCTCTCGGTGGACACGGCGTGTTCCTCGTCCCTTGCCGCCCTTCACCTGGCCACACGAGCCCTGCGTACCGGGGAGTGCGAGAGCGCGATCGTGGCCGGCGTGTGCGTCATGGCAGAGCCGGATGTCCTGGTGTACTTCTCCCGCCTGGGCGCTGTCACCGCGGATGGGCGCTGCAAGTCCTTCGCGGCCGAGGCGGACGGTTTCGCACCGGCGGAAGGTGTCGCCGCGGTGATGCTGATGCCGCTCGGCCGCGCCCGTGCCGAGGGCCGCCGGGTGCTGGCCGTCATCCGCGGCACGGCTCTGAACGAGGACGGGACCGGCGACGGGCTGACCGTTCCCAATGGCTCCGCCCAGCGCGCGGTGATCGCCGAGGCGCTGCGGGACGCAACGCTGCGCCCCGGGCAGATCGGCATGGTCGAGGCGCATGGAACCGGGACCCCGGTGGGCGACCCGATCGAAGCGGCCACGCTGCTGGACACATACGCCGTCGGCCGCTCGCCGGACTCGCCCGTCTGGGTCGGCTCGCTCAAGTCCAACATCGGCCACACGCAGGCAGCGGCCGGAATGGCCGGACTCGTCAAGGCGGTTCTGGCCCTGACCCACGAGGAAATGCCCGCCACTCTGCACGCCGTCAACCCGACCCCCGCGGTGGACTGGTCGGCCGGGACCATGCGTCTGCTGCACACAGCCCGCCCATGGCCACGCGGCGACGAACCGCGCCGGGCCGGTGTGCTGGCGTACGGGATCAGCGGCACCAACGCTCACGTGGTGGTCGAGGAGGCCCCCGAACCGCCCGTCCGCGCACGGCGTCCCGCGCGGCGGAACCCGGGGACGGTGGTGTGGCCCGTGTACGCCGCGACGGCCGAGGCACTTCCCGCGCAGGCCCGGGCGCTGGCGCGCCACGTGCGCGAGCACCCGGGCCTGGACGTGACGTCCGTGGGCCTGTCCCTGGCGACGACGCGCACACCGCTGCCCGAACGCGCTGTGGTGTCCAGCGAGGACACCGCGTCCTTGCTGGCCCGCCTCGATGCCCTGGCCGAGGGTCGGCAGACGGACGGTGTGGCGCGGTCACGAGCCACGGGTGGGCACGGGCACGGCCCTGTGTTCGTCTTCCCGGGGCAGGGCGCCCAGTGGGACGGCATGGGAGCGCGGCTGCTGGACGAGTCCCCCGTGTTCGCGGAGGCCTTCGCCCGGTGCGCGCGAGCGCTGGGCCCGTGGACGGACCACGACGTCGAGCAGGTGGTGCGCGCGGCCCCCGGCGCACCGTCGCTGGAGCGGGCCGAGGTGGTGCAGCCTGCGCTCTTCGCCATGTACGTGGCCCTCGCGGAGCTGTGGCGAGCGCATGGGGTCCAGCCGGCGGCGGTGATCGGACACAGCCAGGGCGAGATCGCGGCCGCGTGCCTGTCGGGCTTCCTGTCCCTGGAAGAGGCCGCTCGCGTGGTGGCCCGGCGCAGCCGGCTCCTGCGGGCGGTCACGGCGCGGGGAGCCATGGTGTCGCTTGCCGTTCCCGCCGCACGCGCCGAGAAGATTCTGGCGCCGTGGGCGGGACGGCTGGAGGTGGCGGTGGCCAATGGCCCGGCCGCGACCGTCGTAGCGGGTGACGCAGACGCCGTTGACCACCTGCTCGGGGTCTGTGCTTCCCAGGAAGTGTGGGCGCAACGGCTGCCAGTGGACTACGCGTCGCACAGCCCCCATATGGAAGCCGTACGCGACGACCTGCTCAGGGACCTCGCGGGCACGTGCCCGGCGGCCGGCGGCATCCCGATGTTCTCGTCGACCACGGGAGAACCGGTGGCCGAAGGCGAGCTGAACGCCGACTACTGGTACCGGAACCTGCGTCGGCCCGTGCTGTTCGAAAGGGCGGTGCGCAGGAGTCTGGAGGCGGGCTTCACACGGTTCGTCGAGGTCTCTCCGCACCCGGTGCTGACGGGGCCTCTGCGGGACATCCTCTCCGACGCAGGGATCGACGGAGGCGTGAGCGGCTCGCTGCGCCGTGACAGGGGTGGTCTGGACGGCTTCGCATCCGCCCTGGGCGCGGCCCACGCGGAGGGAGCCGACGTCGACTGGTCCACGCTGTACCCGGACGCCGAACCCGTCGATCTGCCGACCTACAGCTTCCGGCACCGGAACTACTGGCCCGCGCCCTCGCCACGTACTCCCGAACTCGCCTCGGCCGGCCTGGAGGACGGCGGGCATCCGTTGCTCCCGGCAGTGACCGACCTGCCCGACGGCACTGTGATGTGCACGGGGCGGCTTTCCCTGGACGCTCAGCCGTGGCTGGCCGATCACGCCGTGCACGGCACGGTCCTGGTGCCCGCAACGGGCATGGTGGAACTGTTGCTGTACGGAGCACGCCGCGTCGGCCGGCAGGCTCGGCTGGAGGACGTCCTCTTCCACGCCCCGCTGATCGTCCCGGACTGCGGCGTCGACATCCAGCTCCACTGCGCGGCCGAGAGCGACGGGCGGCACCGTCTCACTCTGTACTCGCGCGGCCACTCCGGTACGGGGCGGTGGACTCGGCACGCCGAGGCATCGACCGCCGACGCCGACGCCGCCCAGGCGTCTCCTCCCGTGCCCGTCCGGCCGTGGCCGCCCCACGGCGCGGAGGAGGGCGCGGCCCCCGACTGCTACCGGGCCCTTGAGGACAAGGGGTACGCGTACGGCCCGTGCTTCCGCAATCTCACCGCCGCCTGGCGGCAGGGCGGGACCTGGTACACCGAGGCGCGATTGGACGACGGTGCACAGCACAACGGGTTTGCCGTGCACCCGGCCCTGCTGGACGCGCTGTTGCACGGCCTGCTCGTGGACGGCGGACCCGAGCGGACGCTGCTGCCGTACGCCATCGGTTCCGTTGAGGTCTTCGCCGAGGGAGCGACCGAACTGCGTGCCTCCCTCACGGCCTCGGAGACCGAGTGCATCGGTCTGGAGGCCACGGATGCGGTGGGGCGCGCAGTCGTCCGGATCGAAGGCCTGCGGCTGCGGCCCACCACCGCGCTGAAGCTCCGTTCGGCGCTCGCCGTGGCGGACGCCACGCTGTTCACTCCGTTCTGGGACGTGCTCCCGGCACGGGAGGGAGTGGAGCCCGGCGCGGACTGGGTCGGTGCGGGCCCCGGCACCGGTCTGCCGGTGAGCCGTTCCTTCGAGGACATGGCCGCCGTGGCGGACTCGGTGGCGACCGGCGACCCCGTGCCGGGCACCGTGCTGCTCGACTGCCGGGACACCACGGGTGAGACGAGCGGTCGCAACGTATCGTCTGCTCTGGAGCGGCGCCTGACCCGCTTGCTGCACGAGGTGCGCACGTTCCTCACCCGCGACGAACTGAGCGGCGCCCGGCTCGCGGTGCTGACCCGCCGCGTCCATCCCACCTCCTTCGGGGAGGAAGTGCGGGACCTGGTGGGGGCGGCGTGCGCGGGGCTGCTGCGCTCGGTGCACAGCGAGTACCCCGGCCGGGTCCTGCTGATCGACACCGACGCGGGTGACCCGTCCCCCGCGGCGCTGGCCACCGCCGTGGGATCCGCGCGCCCCGAGGTCGCCGTGCGCAACGGCGGGATCCTCGTCCAGCGGCTCCGGTCCGCCCACGACGAAGGGCTCGCCCTTCCTGTCGAGGACGACCGGCCCTGGAGTCTGGTCCCGGCGGCCGGGCATACGCTGGAGGACATCCGAGCCGTTCCGGTCGCCGGCTTCCCCGACCGGGTGGAGGACGGCAAAGTGCGGATCAGGGTGCACTCCACAGGGATGAACTTCCGCGACGCCGTGATGTGTCTGGGCATGGTGCAGGGGAAAGGCATCGGGATCGAGGTAAGCGGCACCGTCGTGGAGACCGGCGTCGGCGTCAGCACGCTGCGCCCCGGCGACCGCGTGGCCGCCTCGCTGGTCCCACAGGCCCGAGGATACGCGCCACTTGTGGACGTGGACCACCAACTGGTGGTGCCGATCCCGGAGAAGTGGACCCTCGCACAGGCGGCCACGGTGACCGGGGCCTTCCTGACGGCACAATATGCCCTGATCGACCTGGCCGGCGTACGACCGGGCGAGAAGGTCCTCATCCACGCGGCCGCCGGAGGGGTGGGTATGGCGGCCGTACAGCTGGCACACGTCCTGGGTGCGGAGGTCTACGCCACGGCCAGCCAAGGCAAACAAGAGCTCGTCGCGGCCATGGGCGTTGCCCGGGGCCGCATCGCCGACTCGCGCACCCTGTCCTTCGAGGACGACCTGTTCCGGGCCACCGGCGGCACCGGGTGCGATGTGGTCCTGGGCAGCCTCTCCGGGGAGTTCGTGGATGCCTCCCTGCGCCTGCTCAGGAGGGGTGGCCGGTACCTTGAGATGGGGAAGACCGACACCCGCGACCCGGACGAGGTCGCCGCGGCCCACCCCGGCGTCACCTATCGCGCCTTCGACCTCGCCGATCACTCCGCGCCGGGTGTCGCGCTGCGGTGGCTCATGGGCAAGTTCCAGGACGGGGCGCTGACTCCGTTGCCCTTCCGTACGTGGTCGGTCCGCCAGGCACGCGACGCGCTGCGCTTCCTCAGCCGGGGCCTCAGCACCGGAAAGATCGTCCTGACCCAGCCCCCCGTCCTTTCCCCCGAGGGCACCGTGCTGATCACGGGCGGCACCGGCACCCTGGGATCGCTGCTCGCCCGTCATCTCGCGGACGTCCACGGCGTACGGCACCTTCTGTTGCTGAGCCGCCAGGGCGAACGAGCCACGGGCGCGCGGGAGCTGGCCGAGGAACTGTCCGTGCACGGCGTCACGGTGACCTTCACCGCCTGCGACGTAGCGGACAAAGCCGCGCTCGCGCAGGCTCTCGCCTCGGTCTCGCCCGAACACCCCCTGACCGCCGTCGTGCACGCCGCCGGCGCGCTCGACGACGGCCTGGTCTGCGACCTCACCCCCGAGCGTCTGCGGACGGTCCTGCGCGCCAAGGCCGACGCCGCGTGGCACCTGCACGAGCTCACCCGCAACGTCGACCTCAGCGTCTTCGTGCTGTACTCCAGCATGGCGGGCCTGGTCGGCACCCCGGGCCAGGCGAACTACGCCGCAGCCAACGCCTTCCTGGATGCACTGGCCCACCACCGCCGGCAGCAGGGGCTCCCCGCAGTCTCCCTGTCCTGGGGCCTGTGGCAGGAGACCAGCGGGCTGACGGCGGGTCTGGGGGCCGCCGACCAGGCACGCCTGTCGCGGCACGGGCTCAAGCCGCTGACGACCCGGCAGGCACTGGCGGGATTCGACGCCGCACTGGGCCTGGACCACCCGCATGTCGCCGTCACGGCACTGGCACGCCACGCGCCCGCACAGGAGCCCGACGGGCTGCTGGCCTCCATGTTCCGCCATCGCCCGGCCCCGACCCGGTCCACCGCCACCACGGCGGCGGACAGCGAGCACGAGCGTCTCCTGTCCCTGCCGTCCGAGGAACGGCTCTCTGCCCTCACCGACCTGGTCCGCGCCCAGGCGGCCGCGGTTCTGGGGCACGCCGGCAAGGAGAGCATCCGCAGCGATCAGTGCTTCCGCGACCTGGGCATCGACTCCCTCGGCTCGGTTGAGCTGCGGACCCGGCTGGCCCGTACGACCGGTGTCCGCCTCGCCGTCACTGCCGTGTTCGACCACCCCACGCCCGCGCGCCTGGGCGAGCACCTCGGCGGCCTGCTGGTTCCGAAGGCCCGGACGTCCGCCGAGAACGACGAAGACGGTTTCGTCACGGAAGTTCTGAATGCCTGGGCCCGAGGCGACGTCGAGGAGGGGCGACGACGGCTGAGGGAAGGCGCGACACGCCGCTCCTTCACCGGTCGCCACGAGCAACTGCACACCGGAGAGTGGGTACGGCTGAGCGAGGGACCGGCCGGTCCGGGACTCGTGTGCCTGCCGCCCTTCACCACCGCTCCGTCCTCGACGCCGTACACCACCCTGGCGGGGCTCTTCGACGGACGGCGCACGGTACGGTCCGTCGCCCTCCCCGGGGCGCTGGACGACGAGCTCCTGCCCGCCTCCATCCGTACCTTGACGGAAGCCTGGGCCGAGTTCCTCGCCCGGTCGGCGCCACCGTGGCCGTACGTCCTCCTGGGGCACTCCTCCGGCGGTCTACTGGCCCACGCGCTCGCCCAGACCCTCCAGGAGCGTGGCACGCCTCCTGCGGGGCTGGTGCTGCTGGATCCTCCGTTGCTTCGCTCGGCTCCCGAGCGCCTGGCCCGTGAACTCGCCGCACGGGTCAGCCTGGCCCGGTCGCTCGTCACCTCGGCCATGCTGACTGCCGCGGGCAATTACGCCGACCTGTTCGCCGACTGGACTCCGGCTCCGCTCGACGTTCCGACCCTGCTCGTCCACCCAGAGGACAGCAACCTGCCCGAGAACTGGCCGTGCCCGCACACGGCCTGCGCCGTCCCGGGCGATCACTTCTCCCTGCTCACAGAACACGCGGGACACACGGCGCAGTCGGTCGAGGACTGGCTGACCGCCCTGGAACAGTCCGCCGCACCAGAACACGCGGACCCTCACCGCCCGGCTCGATAGGAGACACCCGGTGAACACCCATCCGCCAACAGCCGATTCCGCGTCTGCCGGCTACCCGGATGCGATCCTGCGCGTCCTCTCGGAGTCGCCCGATCGAGAGGTGCTGATCGCCTCGGACGGACGCCGGATCACCGCCCGTACGCTTCGCGACGACACGTACCGACTGGCGCGAGCCCTTCACCAGCGGGGAGTCGGCCGTGGCGTGTCCGTGGCCCTCCTGACCGGCAACACCCCGGAAGCCGTTCAGGCCCGCTACGCCATCACGCTCGCCGGAGCCCGGCTGGTGTCCCTGTACGAGACGACCGACCCCGCGGCCCTCGCCGCGTTCCTCGACGGGGCCGGCTGCGCGCTGCTGCTCGTCGACCTCACACGGACCGACACCGCGAGGGCACTGCTGCCCCTGATCGAACGGACCACGGTGTGCGGCCTCGGCACCGACGAGCTCGGCGAGGACCTCCTCGCGCGTGCTACCGAGCACCCACCCGGTCCGTTCGCGGCGGCGGTCCGCCCCGAGGAGGACTGGAGTGTCGTGTCCACCGGCGGGACGACGGGCGGCTCCCGGGGCGTACGCATCGCCCACGCTGCCTACAGCGCCATGCTCGCGGTTCCCGTACCGGGGCTCGGGGACCCGCCCCGCCTCCTCGTGTGCACGGGATTCGTCTCCTCCACCGGCGCCCTTACCGACCTCACCCTCCTGCAGGGAGGCACGGTCGTCCTCCAGCCGTCCTTCGACCCCCGCGAACTCCTCGCCGCGATCGAGCAGGAGCGCGTGACCGTGATGTGGCTGCCGCCCCCGCTGCTCAGGCGGCTTCTCGACGAGCCCTCCCTGCCCACCACCGACGTGTCGAGCCTCGCCCGGATCATGTACGGGGGCTGCGCCGCCTCGGCCTCCCTGCTGCGGCGGGCCATCAAGGTCTTCGGCCCCATCTTCCAGGGGTGCTACGGGCAGACCGAGGCCGGCCCCATCAGCTCCCTGCTGCCGCACGAGCACGAGAGCGATCTGGCCGACCGCGACGGAGCCGTCTCCGTGGGGCGGCCGATGCCCGGTGTCGAGGTCTCCGTACGCGACCGGAACGGCGAGCCTCTGGAACCCGGACAGGAAGGTGAGATCTGGGTGCGCTCTGCAGTCGTCATGTCCGGCTACTGGAAACGCGACGGTCTCACCCGTGAGGTGCTGCGCCCGGACGGCTGGTTGCGGACAGGGGACCTCGGCCGCTTCGACGAGCAGGGCAAGCTGTCCGTCCTCGACCGGCTCACGGACACGCTGTTCGTGTCCGGAGGGGACCGGCTGGTGCGCGTGCACCCCGCAGACCTGGAAGAGCTGCTCGCAGCCCATCCGTCGATCAGTGAATGCGCGGTCTTCGGAGCGAGCGGTGCCGATCTGAGGGAGGAGATCCATGTCGCCGTGGTTCCCACCCCGGGCAGTCGAGTGGAGCTGGAGGAGGTCGGTGCCTTCCTCACGGAGCAGAAGGGGGCGCATTGCGCCCCTGCCGCGCTGCACACGCTGACGAGCCTTCCCCTCACTCCCCGGGGCAAGCCGGACAAGCGGGCACTGCGGAACAGCCTCGGCCTGGCGACCTCCCGACAGCCGGACCACAGTGCGACGGGGTAACGGAGCAAGGGAGAGGTCGGCGAGTGCCGGTCGATGCCCGGCCGGCCTGCGCGTGTCCAGGGACCCCGCGCGGTCCCTGGACGTTGCTCACCAGGAAACCGGCATCTCATGGACCCCGTAGTTCATCGAGTCCGAACGGAATCTCAGCTCTCCGAGCGGCCGGTCGAGGCACAGTCCGGGGAAACGACGCAGCAGCGCGGGAATGGTGACCTGGAGCTCCAGCCGGCCCAGGCTCTCACCCGGACAGCGGTGTGGCCCGTGTCCGAAGCCCAGGTGGTAACGAGCCTGTCGGCCGACGTCCAGTCGGCCGGGTTCCTCGAAGACCCGCGGGTCCCGATTGGCCACGTCTCCCGCGAAGATCACGCCGTCGCCGGCCCGGATGACGCCGCCCGACACCTCGATGTCCGCCGTGGCCACACGGCGTCGGCCGCTCTGCGCGACGGACAGGAAGCGCATGAGCTCGTCCACGGCGCGGGCGACGTCCTGCGGATCGCCGTCACGGACGCGCACGAGTTGGCCGGGGTGCTGGAGCAGCAGACAGGAACCGAGCGCGATCATGTTGGCGGTCGTCTCGTGTCCGCCCAGGAGGATCAGTAGGCCGTCGCTCGCGCACTGCTCACGGCTGATCCGCCCGGCGGCCATCTCGTGAGCCAGCACGCTCATCAGGTCGTCGGCGGGATCCTCGGCCTTGGCGTCGGCCAGGGCCGCGAGGTAGTCCAGAATCCGACGCCATGCCGCGGAGGCGACTTCGGCGCTGCTGTTGATGTCGGTCAGTGCGACGCAATCCCGCTCGAAGAACTCGTGGTCCGCGTACGCCACGCCCAGGAGCTCACAGATGACGCGTGAGGGAACGGGCAACGCAAAGGCAGTCATCAGATCGCAAGGCGGTCCCATCTCCTCCATCGCATCCAACGCAGAGGAAGTGATCTCCTCGATTCGGGGGACCAACGCCCGCATACGACGCGCGGAGAAGCCGGGGAGGAACCGGCGTCGGTGCTCACTGTGTTCCGCGCCGTCCATCCTCAGGAACGTCCGGGTCCTACCCGCCGCCTGGGAGCCCGGGCTGAAGAACGGATAATTCGGGTGACGGTCGTCCGCGCTGATCCTGGGGTCGGCGAGAAGCAACCGTTGTTCCTCGTAACCCGAGATCACCCAGGCCGTTCCCCCGTTCCACAACCTCACCCGGGGCAAGCCCTCCTGTTCGAGCCACCTCATGCGCTCCGGCGGCGGATCGAACGGCGCCTCGGGATCACGCCTGGAACTGAATTCCGGAAGACACTCTGCAGTGTGATCCATCCCGCCCCTTCAGCAGCAGACGAACATCCGACTTGGTGAACTGGACGACAGCGGAAAGAGGCGTCCTCCTCCGCTTCCCCCAACCCGAGAAGCAAGGGGAAGGGATTCGCCCTGTGCCATGCGACCGCACATTCCACTGACGATCGGCAGAGGAACGGCGGGAAGCGGCGCTGAAGTAGGTAGTCACCCTCAGGCTGTCGTCAGCCCCGCCATTCTTCCGCGCCGGCGAAGGCACGGTGCCGCGGCGTCAATCAGTCACTCGGAAGGGGGAGAAGCGGTCCGGGCGGCGGAGGCCGTCGAGCCCTTGGGCCATGTCGCCCCGAGACCATCGCAGGGGTCACCGCAGGGGCCATCGCAGGGGTCACCGTCCTCCTCACGGGTAGTGGCGAACCACCGGATCGAGCAGGCACCTACGCAGGCCGTCGGTGACCGCCTCGTCGGAATCGTCACCTGGAGACCTCTATCGACCCTCCGAACGAGTGACGGCATTGCGAATGCCGGAGGGACCTGGCGGGACACATGTCATGCTCGGGCGGGACGAGGGAGGACGGAGCGCGTCGAGCAGGAGGTCCGGGTGACGGCGTCGTTCAGCCGCGCCCCGATGTTCAGCCGCGCCCCGGTCCGGGGGACCGCCACGCCGGTCTTGCGCACCCCCATCCCGGCGTGACAGGAGAGTCCCGGTGAGCCGACCCATCCGCTCCGGCCTCGCTTCAGCAGACAACCCCTCCCCCGCGTCACCACGCCTGGGCCTGGTTCTCACGGTCATCGCCGCCGCCCAGCTGATGGTGGTTCTGGACTCCACCATCGTGAACATCGCGCTACCGGAGATCCAGCACGGCCTTGCGTTCTCGTCCACCGGCCTGCAGTGGGTGGTCACCGCGTATGCGCTCGCGTTCGGCGGGCTGTTGCTGCTCGGCGGTCGGGCCGGCGACATGTTCGGGCACCGCCGGACGTTCCTGGTCGGCATCGCCCTGTTCGCAACAGCCTCCCTGCTCGGAGGGCTTGCCGCTGTCCCCTCGTGGCTGGTGGCGTGCCGGGCCCTGCAAGGCGCCGGAGCGGCCATGGCCTCCCCGGCCGCCTTGGCGCTGATCGCCTCGACCTTCCCCGAAGGAGGACCTCGTAACCGGGCCATGGGCGTCTACGCCGGCATGGGCAGCAGCGGTGGCGCGATCGGCCTGTTGCTCGGCGGACTGCTGACCGAGTACGTCTCCTGGCGCTGGGTCATGTTCGTCAACGTCCCCATCGGGGCCCTCGTACTGCTGGTCGCCGCGCGCGCCGTGCCGAAGACCGCGGTCTGCCGCGGGCAACTGGACCTGCCCGGTGCAATCACCGCGAGCGGCGGCCTCGCCCTGCTGGTGTACGGCCTGTCCAACGTCTCCGGACACGGCTGGGGTGCGACGTCGACCCACGGCCCATTGATCGCCGCTGCGATCCTGCTCGCGGGCTTCCTCTTGATCGAACGGTTTGCCGCGCAGCCCCTGGTACCGCTCCACCTCTTCCGCGACCGCAACCGCTCCGGCGCCTATGCCATCATGCTGGCCATCGGTGCTGTCATGTTCGCGATGTTCTTCTTCACCACGCAGTACGAGCAGAACGTCCTCGGTTACAGCCCGCTCCGGTCAGGCGTGGCCTTCCTGCCCTTGACCGTGACCCTGGTCGTCGTGGCCACCGTGGTCTCACGGGTACTGGGCGACCGGACCGGCACCCGGCTCGCCGTCACCACCGGGCCCCTTGGTCATGACCGTCGGGCTGTTCTGGGCCACCACGGTGAACACCCACAGCAGCTACCTGGACCTGCTCGGGCCGTTCGTGATGACGTCTGCCGGTGTGGGCATCAGCTTCGTCCCGCTCACCCTCATCACCGTGGCCACGGTCCGGCCCGAGGATCGCGGCATCGCCGCCGCCCTGCTCAACGCCTCCCAGCAGATCGGCGGTTCATTCGGCCTGACGGCCCTCGTCACCGTTGCCGGCAACGCGGCCAGGGACTGGGAGCGCCGTCCCGGCACGGCCCGGGTGCCCGCTGAGGAGCTGGCCCATGCAGCCTTCACACAGGGCTACCACCAAGCCTTCCTGACGGCCGGTTTCATTACGCTGGCCGCGTTCCTGATCGCGACAGCCGCCATCCGCACCCGGCCCGAACCCGTCAGCAAGGCCATCGCCCCCGTGCCCGACCCCGGCTGACCGGCCCCTCCCCCGAGGTGGCGGGGCCGATCCGTTACGAGCTGGGCGACACTGGCCGGACCGCGCTCACTTACCGGGGCAACGTCGCCGCAGTGGCTAACGCCCGGCACTGAGCGCCCTCCAGCGACACGCCACGGAAGGGGCGTCGACGCCCGGTTTCCTCGCCGAGGGTCGGGCGAAGGCCAAGCCGGCGCCCGTATGCCGTGCCTGGAGTTCAGACCGGAAGGCCCGGGGTCGAGAGAGGGGAGACAGCGGTGTCTCAGCGCGTGCGGGAGTGGTGGGGCAAGATCCCCGATGGGGCCGGAGCGGTCTTGGACGGGATCGAGCGTCGCCACCAGGCCCTTGTGCTGATCGCGGCGTTCTGGCGGGATCGCGTATGCAACTGTCGCCGTCGTCAGCGTCCCGTCCCGGCCGTGAACATCTCTGCCCGCCGTAGCGGTGGGGCAGCGCCTCGGTGGGCGAACATTCCCCACTGCCGGGCTCGTGGGCAGGTGCCGGGCTGTCCCGGACACCTCCGGACAAGGGCTCTGGCCAGCCGGGACACGAAGCCGACTGTCCCGGACAGCCGGCACTGTTGTCACCTCTCGCATGCAGTCGCAACACTTCAGTCCTCCGGTCAGCCGGCCCGGCCTGAACGGCGCCAACGCTCGAAGGCGGGCGAAGCGCGGTGGCTCCTGCTGACCGGTACGCCTCTATGCGAAGGGAATCCGGCCATGTACTTACGACGTCTGGCTGCTGGCCTCGGAGTCGCTGCGGCCCTCGCCGTCGGCACCCCTGCACTCACTGCATCCCCGGCTTCCGCGGCCGACTGCTGGGACCCCAACGAGCAGTCCGGGGGGACCTACGTCAGGACGAAGAACGGCGACCCCGTCTACCACCACGGCCCTTACGGCGCCTGCCCCGGGGGAAGGGTGTACACGTGGTCCGTGAACCTCACCTGCCACTACCAGAACTCGGCTGGCAGCCACTGGTTCTACGCCCGCGACATCGGCTGGATCTACCACAGCTACCTGAGCATGAGCGGCAGCGAGTGGCCTGCACGCACCTGCACGCGCAGGTGGTGAGAGCTGCCCAGGCGTGCGGCGCTGGCGTAGGCAAGGCCCCGGAGTACGGGCCCCTGCGGGCGCAGTGCTGGTCCGGGTCGGCGTACTGGGCCGTCCCCCTGCATTCCGGGAAGAGCGGTTGTCTCAGTTCTCGCGTCGAGCAGTAAAGAGTGTGAACGTTCTGTATATGTTGAGCGCCGCTCAATTCCCCGCTCGTTGAGCCCACTATGACGCAACCGCCGCCCGGATACGGCCACCCCCAGCAGTCCCCGCCGCACCCGTATGCGCTGAAGCCGGCTCGGCGCTGGTGGCAGCACCCGGCGCTCGTCATCACGGCACTGGTCTTGTTGCCGCCCGGCGGCATCGCACTCGCGTGGCTCAGTCACTGGAGCCACACGAAGAAGATCACCGCCACCGCCCTCGCCGGCCTCTGGTTCATCACACCGTTCCTCGGCGACCCGCCAAAGGACCCGAAGGATGACGCCAAGCCGAAGGCCGCTGTGACCACCCCCTCCGCGAGCCCGACCCCCAGCGGACCACCCAGCCTTGTGGGCCAAAATCTCAAGACGGCCAAGGCCGCGGCCTACGACGCCGGGTACAGCACTATCTCGCACGATGCCTCGGACGACGACGCCAGGCAGTGGGACGACGACAACTGGAAGGTGTGCTTCCAGGCTGTCTCGGCCAAGAAGGCCGGCAGGATGCCCACGCTCGACTTCGGCGTGGTCCGCAACGAGTGGCCGTGCCCTGCGAAGGACGACGAGCCGATCCCCTACCCGAAGATGCCGAAGGCCGTCGGCCAGACCTTCGCGAAGGCGTCCGTGATGATCAAGCCGCTCGCTTTCAAGGCGATCGAGGCCGCCAGCGCCTACACCGACCTCACCCTCCCTACCAAGGTGGACGACTGGACAGTCTGCTTCCAGGAGCCGGAGGCGGGCGAAAAGATCCAGCACCCGAAGACCAGCACGGCGCATCTCAAGGTGACCGCGCCGGGCACTGCGTGCCCGAAGACGGAGTTCACCGAGCTGCACCCGGACCCGACGCCGCCCAGCACGGGCGATGGCGACTCTGATGACTCCAGCTCCTCGTCGTCCGACGGCTCCTCCAGCTCCGGCGGGGGCGGCAGTGTCGACACCGTCGCCCCCGGCGCCTACTGCTCCACTCCCGGATCGACGGGCGTCAACAAAAGGGGCGTCGTATACACCTGCAAGGGCCCTGGCCAGGAACGCTGGCGCCGCTGAGCACCGAGGCCCCCACCCGGAAGGCAGTCTCAAACGGTCACATAAGGAAGCATTCTATTCGGCACTGAACCACGAACAGCGGTACCCATGGCGTCTTCGACGAGGAGAAGGGCTGGGCGGAGAGCCGCTCGGGCAGCTGGAAATGGGCTTCGGATGGCCGTTGGCTGACCGTGTACACCAGGACGCAGGCGAAAGGGATCCAGAGACGGCGGTGGATCAGGGCGACGGCATACAGCGCCGTCAAGGGCCGTGCTGGGTGCCAGGTGCAGGCGGCGCGCTCCCGGGCCTCGAACCGGGTTCCGGCTGCCCTCTCCCGGCGGCAGCCAAGCCGGTACGGAGCCGGTTGCTCATGGGCCAGGGGTTCTCCCACGTCTTCCGGCTTCCCGTCCGCGCCCCGCTCAGCCGCCGACGGCCGGACAGGACCCGGACCGGGGCGGCCTTCCGGAGCGGGGCTGACCGCCATGCGCCCACCGGGCGGCCTGGGTGACACCTTCGATCGGCAGCGCCCTGATGTAGGTGCGGCCGTTCGACGAGGCCCCGGACGGCAGTCCTTTGCCACCGTCCGGGAAGCCTCCGCCCCGATCAGCCCAAGACCTTGATCACGAAGGTCGCTCGGTTGTTGGCCGGGTTCTGGTCGTCGTCGCTGGTCACCACGATGGAGCCGCCTTCCAGGTTGCCGGCGGGCCGTTCGGGCTTGATGTAGGCCAGGACCTGGGCGGTTACACGGGCGGACACGTCCTGCCCGGCCGGGAAGGTGCAGCGCACCCCTTGCATCCCTCTGACCAGCACGAACACCCTCGGATAGTCCCGAACGGGCGTTCCCGTGGCAGTCAAGACGGCCATGTCCATCTCCCTCGGCGAACGGGCAGCCGCTGTCTTGGATGACAGCGAAGCCCTCTACGCCTGGTGCGGCACGAAGGACAACTGGCGGTGTGATGCGCACCGGGCGATGCGGCGCACCGTCGGGATCGTGCTGAAGCAGGGCCGGGCCTGAAGGTGGGAGCGGTGGGGGCGCGGAGTGATCGGGGCGCGTGGGGCAGGTGCCTGGTGCGCTGGTGTCTGCGCCTGTGACGGCGTAAGTGATGGTCGCATTTGTGTGGTTGAAGGGTTGAGTCCCTGGAAGCAAGTGTTCCGGTCCGTTGTTTCGTTCCCGGCTTCACCGTTCACGTAAGGAAGTGTCATGAACTCCAATCTCCGTGTCGGTCTTGCCACTGCTGTGGGTGCCACGGCCCTCGTCGTGGGCGGAGCAGCGATCGTCGCGCCGGCCCCTTATGCCGACCAGGCGGCCTGTGCTCAGGGCGTGGCCAGGACCACGGCTCTGGGGCCCGGCATGTCACGCGCTGTCGGGCAGAGCGATGGGTGGCCCGGCTTGTGCCTGAGGGCGGCTGGGTCGCCCCACTACGCCGGGCCGCACGGCCCGGCGTTCCCATGTGCTCAGACGTTGGCCCCCGCCACTCTTTCAGGCGGATTGCATCGCCACTGGGTGTAGTCCGGGATGTTCCGGGCACTTCCGGGCTAGGTGCAGATTCCGCACTGAACTGAGTACTGACAGCAGGGGGTTCTTCATGCATCAGCAGGAGTTGTACGAACCGCCGGTGATGGTGGAGGTCGGTGACTTCGCCGATCTGACGCGCGGCGAGGCCATCGGGGCGCAGTACGAGGGTGGATTCCCTCCCTATGAGTGGTACTTGGGCCCCAGCTGAGGTCGGGGCCGTCAACCTATGCCCGGTGACGTGTGGTTCGCGGTCCTCCCGGACGGTGAATCGGGCGCGGCCGCTGCGCGACTGCTGCGCCCCTGGGCGACCGAGGCCGTCCCCCACCACTCCGGCCGGCCGTGGTTGCTGGGCTGCTGGCCGGACGGGCATGTGACGGTGGGCGCGGCAGGGGCGCGGCGGCTGGCGGTGATCGGGCGCTGCCCGGTCACCCCTGATGCGCTGTCCGCGCGAGCCGGCCAGGTCCGTGACCTGGCGGACGTGGAGCGGGCCGCCCAGGGCCTGACGGGCAGCTTTCATCTTCTGGCCTCGGTGGACGGCCGGGTCCGGGCCAGGGGCAGCGCATCCGGGGTGCGGCGGCTCTTCCACGCACGCGTGGGCGGGGTGGTGGTGGCCGCCGACAGAGCGGACAGGCTCGCCGTGGCGGCCGCGGCTGCGACGGGGGCCGGGCCGGGCGTGGACGAGGGGCTCCTGGCTCTTCACCTCCTGGCCTCGCATCCTCCGTATCCGCTGGACGAGCGGTGCGTGTGGCGGGGCGTACAGGGCCTGCGTCTCCATGACTGCCTGCTGATCGAGGCGGACGGACGGGCCCGTACACAACGGTGGTGGAGCCCTCCGGAGGCGGAACTCACCCTGACACAAGGGGTGCCCGCGGTGCGCGAGGCGCTGACCGCCGCGGTGCGCGCTTGCACGGCCGGCGGCGGCACGGTGAGCTCGGACCTCTCAGGAGGCCTGGATTCCACCAGTCTGTGCTTCCTGGCCGCCCAGGAGCAGGACCGGAGGCAGCCGGAGAAGGCCCGGCTGGTGACCCTGCGCTGGCAGAGCCTCGACCCCGACAACGACGACAACGCCTGGGCCGCACACGCCACCGCCATGCTTCCCGGCATCGAGCACGTGACACCCTCCGCCCGTGAATGGCCCCTGTGGTACAGCGGCTTGACGGATCTGACCGGCAGCACGGTCCCTACCGACGAACCGGGCCCCTGGGTACGCGACAGCGCCAGAATCGCAACGATGGCCCGTCTGATGACCGCCCGCGGGTCACGCCTGCACATGATGGGCGGAGGCGGGGACGAACTCTTCTCCGCGCTTCCCCCGCACCTGCACGATTACGTCCGAAGCCATCCGCTGGCGGCGTTCGCCCGCATCCGCACACACCGCGACTCCCAGCGCTGGCCCTTGTGGCCGCTGCTGCGCCAGCTCGCCGACCGCCGGACCTTCGCCCAGTGGCTGGCGGCCTGGGCGGACAGCCTCATCGAGCCGGAGCCGCCTCCCACCGCACCAGGCCGCCGCCGCGCCCCCTCGACGGCGTGGGGCATGGACCTGCCCATGCCCTCATGGGCGACCCCCGAGGCGGTCCGCACCGTGCAGAGCCTGCTCCGCGAAGCCGCCGGGACCGCCGAGGCCCTCGCGCCCCGACGGGGACAGCACGCGGCGCTCACCTGCGTACAGGCCGGCGGGCGCGGCGTCCGCCAGCTGGACCACGTGTTCTCCCGCAAGGGACTGGCGTACGCCGCGCCCTACCTCGACGACAACGTGCTCGAAGCGGCGCTCGCCATCCGCGTGCCCGAACGCAGCACCCCCGGCCGGTACAAACCAGTACTCGCCGCCGCGATGGACGGCATCATCCCCGACTCCGTCCTGCGCCGGCGCACCAAAGGCGAATACAGCGCCGACTTCCACCACAGCCTGCGCCACAACCGGGCCACGCTGGTAGAGCTGTTCGACGACTCACACCTCGCCCGGGCCGGACTGATCGACACCACGGCCATCCGCACCAGCTTGCTCGGGGTCCACCCCACACCGAACGCACTGCGCTCCCTCAACCCCAGCCTCGGCAACGAGATCTGGCTCCGTACCCGTGCCGGGAGCACCTGCCCACCGAGCCCCGCGGCCCCCCAAGGAGCATCGTGAGCCTCGCCCTGCGCCATGACGCCTGCGCGACGGACACCGGGGACGGCATGTGCTGCTAGACGAGGTCACCGGCCGGTACTGGCAGCTCAACGGAACCGCGGCCCTCATCCTGCGCACCCTGCTCGGCGGCGCCGCCCTGGCCGACACGGCGTGCAGGCTCCGCGAGGCCTACCCCCAGCTCACCGTCGAACGCTCCCGCAGCGACACGGCAGGACGCTCCTCGCTGACGCCGTGGTCGCCAGAGCGGCTTCGCCGCCGCTCTCCAGCCCCGCCACCCGGCGCCCGATGGTGCGTACCGAGATGCCGAGCTCGTCGGCCTTGGTCCGATAGCGGACCATCTTCGGCAGCGCCGGATCGTAGCCGGGACGCGGCTCGCCCTCGCCAGCCAACTCACGGCTGCCTGACCGGTAGCCGTAGAGAACCTCCCGGACGTGCTCGGCTCTCTCCGGCAGTTGCCGTCGTTCCTCAAGGCCCAGCCGGGACAGCACAACGGACGCCAGATCCATGTCGTCGGCCGAGGATGGTCCCGGCCCGTCGGCTGGCCCCGGCAGCGCCGGGGGCCCGCACGGCCCTGCCTCGCGCGCCGCCAAGGACGCGGTGCTCTCCTCGCTGAAGACCCACCCCGCACACCGCTCACATGACCAATCCGTACCCAAATGTCGAAATTCAACGCTGCATAGTCAGCACCAAGTCAGCACGGGAGTCAGCACCTGAGCGCCGGATCACCCCAATCACGACATTACTCCCTCGGGTATCGAGATCATGGCGACCTCCGACGAGGAGGTCGGCTCCCGTTCCTCGCGGGCTCTCTTCGAGGAGCGGGCCCGCGCCTGCGGCGCCGTGCTCGTCTGCGAGGGCACGGCCGAAGGCGGGGGCCTCGCAGACGGCTCACAAAAGCTGCGGCACGTTCGAAGTCAGGGGCGCGCTTGTGCAGGTGCAAGCTGCAACTGGTGACACCTGCTGCACCCCACCGGTGACTCAGCTATGCGCCTTCGCAGCCTGAATGCCAGGGCCGATTCCCGCCAGCGCCGGCGATCACCGTCTCGTTTCATTGAACCAGCAACCAATGACGAGGAGGATCCATGAACGGCAAGACGGTTCTGGTGACAGGCGGCAGCCGGGGCATCGGGGCGGCGATCGCACTGGCCATGGCCGAGGCGGGAGCCGATGTGGCCATCACCTACACGGCCAAGGAGGCGGCGGCCAAGGAAGTGGTCCGCAAGATCGAGGCAACCGGCCGCAGAGGGGTCGCCGTCAGGGCGGACGCGGGCGACGCCGGTGACGCGGCGGGCGCCGTCAACTGGGCGGTGCAGACACTCGGCCGGCTCGATGTGCTGGTCAACAACGCGGGCGCGGGCATCCTGGGCCCGCTGGGCGAGTTGACACCGGCCGACGTCGACCGCGTGCTCGCGGTCAACGTACGGGGTGCCTTCCTCGCCTCGCAGGCCGCAGCGGGCCACATGGGCCAGGGCGGCCGGATCATCACCATCGGTACCTGCATGACCCAGCGGGTACCCGGCCCCGGCGGAACGCTCTACGCGATGAGCAAGTCGGCGCTGACCGGGCTCACCAAGGCCCTCGCCCGGGAACTCGGCGAACGGGGCATCACCGCCAACATCGTCCACCCCGGGCCGGTCGACACCGACATGAACCCGGCCGACGGGCCCCACGCGGCCCCTCAGGCCGCGATGACGGCCCTCGGCCGGTTCGGCCGCCCGGAGGAGGTCGCGGCCATGGTTCTCTTCCTCGCCGGAGACGGGGCTGCCTACACCACCGGATCCGAGTTCTCCGTCGACGGCGGCCACGCCGCCTGATCGAGCCGGACAGTGCCCTGCCTCCCCGTCGCCTGGCCTTCGACGGCGGGAGGCAGGGCTTCGACCGTAGAAAGCCGCCTCCCCCAGGGGGCCACCACCAAGGAGTCTTGATGGAGAACAGGCAGGAGACCGGGCTGATCGTGCGGCCCGAGGAGGCCGAGTACGTAACGCTGCCGCACCGCGGAGGCTTCCGGCTGCTGGCCGATGCCGGCGATACCGGCGGGGCACTGGGTGCCAACCACCTTGCTCTTGGTGAGGGCGCCGACGGCGCACGGCCGCATTACCACGCGCTGTCGACGGAGCTCTTCTACGTACTCGACGGGAGGGTGGAGTTCCTTGTCGGCGAGGAGAGAGTGTCGGTGGGGCAGGGCGGCATGGTCGTCGTGCCGCCCAAGGTGGCGCATGCTTTCGGTGCCGCTGCCGGTTGCACCGCCGAGCTCCTGGCGGTCCTGACGCCGGGTGTCGACCGCTTCGGATACTTCCGGGCGCTGGGCCGTATCCAGCACGGCCTGGACTCCTTCGACAGCCTGCTGCCCGAACAGGCCCGTTACGACGTGCACTTCCTCGAAGCGGCAGCCTGGCGTCCCGCCCGGACCACGTAGCGGCTCGACAGCGCCCGACCCGGACTCAGCCCGCCCTTGGCGCCGACTGGTGATGATCGAAGGTGTGGACGCCCTCGACGAACCGGCGCCCGGGTCTCCCCCTCGCTCCTGCATGGCGGCAGCAGTGCGAAGTTCATGGCGAATCTGGACCACGAGGCGGTGACCTTCCCTTCGAGCGATGGAGTGCCCCCTGGAAGGCTCGGGCCCACCGGCAACAACGTCGAGGCGGACCTCGCCACGCCTCCAGCACCACATGCCGGGCCGCCGCGCCTCCCGGATCTGCGATGGGACGAGGTCGAAGATCGCATCTCCCACGGCTGTGCCGGTCGCCCCCTCGCCTACCTCGTCGACGATTCCGGCAGCGTGCATGCCGGGGATGTGGGGGAAGCCCACGGGGCTGATGTCCCGCAGCATCCCTGCGCGCAGGTGCCGATCAGAAGGGGTGACGCCCGTGGCGCGCACGCACCGCGATACAGACCTGGCCGGGCCCGGCGTGCGGCTCTTCAGCCGCCTCCATCCCGAGGACTTCGGAAACGCCGTAGCGGTGGTACTGCACAGCGAGCGCTTCTTGCGTGGGCGTGGACGGAGCGTTTCAGGGGCGTGCAGCGCGTGGGGAGCGGAACGCCCTGGTGCCCGCAACCGCACCACTCGCCCGAGTGCGCCGGGCCCGGTGAGGCTGGTTTTCGTCGCTGGTGGCCGGGAATCGTCGTTGCGGTGGGATTGCTGGGGCCGATGCACTCCGTCGGCCTCACCGGCTGGGCCATGCAGTCCATCAGCTGTTCCTGGAGAGACACGAGGCCCTGCCTGCAACTGATCGGAGGAGCTCTTTGCCTGCTGCGAAGGCTGGGAAGCGGTCCGAGGCCCGCTCCTTTGTGTCCAGGACCCTTTGCGGCCAGGGTGGAGGAACTCATGTGGGCGTCTTCGGCTGTTTTGAGCAAGATTCATCCGGCCTACTCTCTCCCGACCGGCTGCTGGAGGTGCTGCGCCGGGCAGGCATTCTGCCCGACGACCCGAGGATCGCCGAGACCATTGACAATCTGGAGCGCGCCCGCCCTGCCCGCTTACGGACCGAGCCGCTACTGCTGACTGTGGAGGAGTTCGCCGCCGCCACCCGAGGCAACCGCGGCATCATCGAACGGGCCGCCCGCGGGGAACTCGCAGTTCCTGATTTCCCGGCGCTGGTGGACGACCTCCAGCGCATCTACCAGGAGGTCCACGCCGATCGGACCGGCGCCGTCGCCGCGTACATTCCCCAGCTCGCGCGGGTGGACGCGGACCAGTTCGCCATGTCGGTGTGTACGGTGGACGGGCAGCGCTTTTCCATCGGGGACGCGGGTGTGAACTTCTGCCTGCAGTCGGTGTCCAAGACCGTCAGCTACTGCCTCACCCTGGAGGAGCACGGATCCGACACCGTCCACCGCCATGTGGGACGGGAACCGAGCGGGCACGGCTTCAACGAACTGACCTTCAACAAGGCGGGGCTGCCGCACAACCCGATGATAAATGCCGGGGCCATCATGAGCTGCGCGCTCATCCAGCGCGGCCTGGACGCCGCGGACCGCTTCGACTACGTGGCCGAGACCTGGAAACGCCTTGCGGGCGGGCGCAGCGTCGGTTTCAACAATTCTGTCTATCTGTCCGAGCGCAACACCGCGGACCGGAACTTCGCTCTCGGCTACTCGATGCGCGAACGCGGCGCCTTCCCGCCCGGCACCGACCTTCTGGCCACCTTGGAGTTCTACTTCCAGTGCTGTTCGATCGAGCTCAATGCACAGCAACTGGCCGTCGCGGCGGCCTCCCTGGCCAACGCGGGGGTGTGTCCGCTGACGGAGGATCCCGTGTTCTCCGCCCAGACGGTGCGCCACTGCCTGTCGCTGATGTCCTCGTGCGGCATGTACGACTTCTCGGGTGAGTTCGCCTTCACCATCGGCCTTCCGGCCAAGAGCGGGGTGTCCGGTGCTTTGATGCTGGTCGTGCCCCAGCTGATGGGCATCGCCATCTGGTCACCCCGTCTGGATGCCCAGGGGAATTCCGTGCGCGGGATCGAGGTCTGCCGGCGCCTGGTCGACTGCTACAACGTCCACACCTACGACCTGCTCACCGGCAACGGTGCCGAGTCCGGCAAACGCGACCCCCGCCTCAAGCGTCAGCAGAGTGCCATCGAAGGCATCGTCGGGCTGTGTTTCGCCGCCAGTCAGGGCGACCTCAGCGAGATCCGCCGCATGGCAGCCTGCAACGTCCCCCTCGGCGCCACCGACTACGACGGACGCACCGCCTTGCATCTGGCCGCGGCCGAGGGGCACCGGGAAACCGTGGAATTTCTGCTGTCCGTGGGAGTCGACCCGAAGCCGGTGGACCGCTGGGGCGGGACGCCCTTTGATGACGCCAACCGTTCCGGTCACCGGCAGCTGGCCCGGTTGCTCGCCGATGCCGCCGACACGCCTGGCCGGATCTGAGGCCGAGCCCAGGGTCAGTAGGCATGACGGAGGGCGACAAGGACGGGCAGCAGTTCGGTGGCCGGCGGCAGGCGCCGACCACGTGCGGTGAAGATATCCCACACGTGGCCGTCGGTCCGGTGGGCCGCCCCCAAGGTGACGGGCCAGGGAATGTCGGTGACGTCGTGAAAGATGACGGTGTCGCCAGAGACGCGGGGGTTACTGACGGTGCGGAGGGTGTGGAGCCACGCCCCGGTACGTCTGGCCGCCGGCACGGCCCGGCGGCGGCTGACCCGAATCACACGGGTGGCCACTCGATTGGTGCCAGCGCTTGTCGCTTGAGGTAACAGCAGCCGCCGAGCAGGTTGGACAGCTTCTCGACCGAGGGGTTCGGCCGCTCGTCACCGACCTGCGTGTGGAAGCCCTCGTGCTGGTGCGGTTCGGCCGTGCACTCCCCGACCCGATCCGCTGCCGGCTCCTGCTCGCCCTGCGCGAGGCCCCCGCCTACCCTTCCGACTTCGCCGATGCCCTCGGGATCTCCCGCACCCGGCTGTCGAACCATCTCGCGTGCCTGCGCGACTGCGGCCTCGTCGTGACCGCCCCGACGGCCGCCGCACGCGCTACGAACCAGCGGATCGACCGGAGGGCCTGCAACGGGTAGCGGCAACGCGCCCTTCCCGTAGTCGCAAGTTCTGCCGGATGCGGTTGCTCAGTCCTATCTCTCCCAGTGCGGCGGCGCCGACCGGTCTCAGCGGAACGCGGCGATATTGCGGGCGGCCCAGTCGGCGAACGGGCGCGGGGAACGGCCGAGGACCCGTTGGACGTCCGGGCTGACGCGCAGCTCGGCCGGGCTCGGGGAACCGAGGATGTCCAGGGTGTCCTCGGCGAGCTCCGCCGGCATGCTCCGGGCCATGGCGGTCTTGGCCTCGTCGCGGGTCAGGTCGTGAAACCGCACTGGCGAGCCCAGCGCGGCGGCGATGGCCTCCGCCTGCCGGCGCGGCGTGATGACCTCCGGGCCGGTCAGCTCGTACACGCCGCCGGCGTGCCGGTCATCCAGCAGGCAGGCCGCCGCGACCTCGGCGATGTCCGCCGGGTCGATGATCGGCACCCCGACGTCGCCGAAGGGAGCGGCGACGACCCGCTGTGCGCGGACGGACTCGGCCCACCACAGGGCGTTGGAAGCGAAGCCGCCCGGCCGCAGGATGGCCCACTCGAGACCGGACTCCCGCAACACGTCCTCCACCGCGCGCAGGGCGATCCGCGTCGGACCGAAGGGCCTGGTCGCCACGCCCTGCGAGGAGAGCAGGACGATCCGGCGAACTCCGCTGGCCGCAGCTTCACCGATGATGAAGGCCGGGCTGGCCCCGGCGGCGTGCATGTCACCAGGCAGCAGCACGAACAGTGCCTTCGCCCCGGCCAGCACGGGCTCGAGGCTGGTCGGCTCGGCCAGGTCGGCCGCCACATGGTGGACACCGTTCGGCACCGCCGCCGCGTGCCGTGAAACCGCCGTCACCTGCTGGCCCGCCTTGGCCAGCGCCCGCGTCAACGGCCGTCCCACATTCCCGGTAGCCCCGGTCACCACGATCATGATCAGCTCCTTGTTCCGACGTCCTCGGTGACCTTCACGCTAGGGACCGGGCTAACTTCTAGTAAGGACATACCTAGAGGTAAGCTCCCCACGTGACGGGAAGCGCGCAGCCCAGACGGCCCGAGGCGGGAGAGCGGTATGACGTGTTTCACACCGACTGCCCCGCGCGGGATGTGGTCGACCATGTGACCAGCAGGTGGGGGGTCTGGGTGTTGATCTCCTTGCGGAGCAACGACCTGCGGTTCTACGAACTGCGCGAGAGCATCCGGGGCATCAGCGAGAAGATGCTCGCCCAGACGCTGCGCGCACTGGTCCAGGACGGCCTGGTCTGGCGGGAGGTCGAGCCGACGACGCCGCCCCAGGTCACCTACGGGCTGACCGAGTTCGGGCGGGACATCGGCGAGCCGCTGGAGGAGCTGTTCGACCGGATTACACGGCGGCTGTCGCCGCGCGACACCGGATAGCGTGGTAGTGGCCGGCCACGAAGGCGCATCCATCGTGACCGAGCACCCTACGGCCCGAGGACCTGGTCTGGTCCGAGCGGGAGTACGGAGCGCGCCACAGCGTGCTCCGGCGGCGCATGGCGGGTGCGCCACCGGACCGAGCGGTCAGGCCTGCTCCACCGTCCACCACTGCTGAGGGGTGTTGGCGCACTCGTCCACAATGACCCTACGCTCTGCGCCGGGATCCCCGCCGCCTTCTGGCGTGGGGGCGGCGAGGCAGAGGTGGGTCGCCTCGGGTGGCGAAGGGGCGGGCAGGGGCTTGGGCGCCGCCGCCGCTTGCGTAGACGCTCCGAGAACATCGCCGAACGCGACCGACTCAGACCATAAAGAACAAGTCAGTGCACGGTCAGCAGGATGCAGCCGTTGCTGCCCCGGCCGCCGGCGTACCCGTGTCCTCCCCAGCTGCCGCCGCCACCGCCACCGCCGCCGTTCCCGGCACGGGGGCACCTGTCATCCCTGCGGTTCGCTTGGGTGCCGGGTCGGCCCAGTCCGCCCTCGCTGCCGTGGGCACCTGAGCCGTTGCGTCCGTCGGGGCCAGGAGCGAGGTTGCCGCAGCCTCCGCTGCGCCCGCCGGAACCATGGTCTCCACCGGCGCGCTGTCCCCCCTGGCCGCCTCCGCCTCCCTTGCCGCTTACCTGTCCCCGGAGTTGGACGCTGCTGCCGTTCGGGGCGACCTGGTAGGACTGGACGCCGGTGACTCCCCCTCTCTTGCCGTTCGCACCGCTACGACCGCTGCTTCCGCCGTCCCCGCCGGCGCCGCCCCGGCCCACGAGGATCTCGATCCTGTTTCCGCTCCCGCCGGTGATCGCGCAGTCAGCGTCGCCCCCGGCTCCCCCGCCTCCGCCTCCGTACCCCCCAGGGCCGTCGTACACCCCGCCCGCGCCGCCTCCGCCGCCGCCACCGGCCCCGATGTAGAACAGCTCGTGATCGCGGGTGCCGGCGGGCAGGATGCAGCTGTAGTCGCCGGGCGTGCTGTACGCGGTGGTCCCTTTGGCGCAGTAGGTCACCGACGGCTGCGCGGCGGCGCCCGGGGCCACCACGCTGCCCAGGACGAGCGCGAGAACAGGTCCGCCGATCACGGCGGCCCTGTGGATCCTGGTCACGATATGCATCCCTTCCTTCTTTCTGCTAAGCCTCCGGCTTGACGATGCCGTGCCGGCGGGCATCCCTACAGACCTGATCCCCCGTGAGAGCGATGGCTTTCACCCGGTCGAGAACGCCCGGGCCATCAGGCGCCCTCGACCGTGCGCTGCTCCGCCGCCTCGGCCTCCGGCGTCGGGGTCAGGGGCACCTTGGTGTCCACGAAGATGACCTCGCTGTCGATCCGGTCGCCCGGCTTGAGGTTCTTGGCCACCCGCTCCTGGAGTTGGGCGGGCAGGCCGTGGTGCAGACCCTGCGGGACGAGGGACATGGTGGCCGGGGCGATGGGCATGCCCAGAACCGTCCCGCTGTGGAAGAACGTGAACTCGTCGTAGTCCGCGTTGCGGTGGTAGGGCGGGAAGGGCTCCGAATCGGGCGCCGACTCGAAGGGGCGGGGCAGGAAGTTCCCCACCATGAACGTGGACGTGGCGAAGACGGCGTACGCGGACGGCATGATGTGGATGCGGTCGCTCATGACCGGCCGGTAGTCGCGGATGTTCATCTTGAACGGGAACAGATCGCCCGACCACCCTTCGACGTCGATCGGATCGGCGTCGAAGACGACGGTGGCGTATTCCCCCCGGATCCTGATCCGCACCGGCCAGGTGCCGTCCTCGTCGCGGCCGTCACCCAGCTCGTCGAGTTCCGGGGACGGTACGTACAGCAGCCCGGGGTCGAAGGGGGCACGGCGGCCGAACGCACCGGTGTCGGCGAAGCCCAGCTCCTCGGCCGACTCGACGACCAGGAAGTAGTTCACCGGGCCGGCCGGACGGATCCGGTACGTGACGCCCTTCGGCACCAGGACGTAGTCACCGGGCTCGTAGGGGACCGGCCCGAACTCCGTGTAGAAGGTGCCGGTGCCCTCGTGCACGAAGTACAGCTCGTCCCCGTCGACATTGCGCACCGAGTAGGGCATGTTCGCGCTGCGCCGGCTGACCCGGATGGCCAGAGCGGGGTTGTGGAACACGCGCAGCGGGCCGCCGCCGGGAAGAGCCCGGTCGGTGGGCTCCAGCGACTGCCCGTCGTAGGCACGGTTTCCCGCCCCGGCGCCGCGTGCTTTTGGTGGATCCAGGATCGCATCGGCCTGAGTTCCATGGGCCCCCTTCCCTCTCGCTCCGTCGGACTCCCTGCCCCGACGATGCACGCCGAAGGCCCCGCGCAGGAACGCCCTGCCGATACCCGTACGGGCAGGGAGACGATGCGCCCCGGGCCACAGCCCGTGAGCCGTGCCGGACCGATCGTCCGGGGGGCTATGCCTCGGCTTGCGGGGTCCGGGAGGCACTTGGGGCGTCGGGCACGGGACCCGCCTGCGGGCGCAGGAGGGAGTCGAAGGCCGCTGCGGTCTCCTCGTCACTGGGCAGCCAGAGCTGGAGCCAGTGGTTCGCCTCTCCGACGAAGAGGACCTCCAGCCGGATGTTCAGGTGCCCGGCCCCGGGATGCCAGAAGCGCTTGCCGCCCGGCAGTCTGGAGGCAACCGCGTAGGCCGCCCACCGCGACGCGAACCCGGGGACCTCGTGCACGTCTTCGACCAGGGCCCGGAACGCGTCGTCCGAGCCCCAGTCCGGCTCGGCGGCCCGTAGCCAGCCGACCGCCTCGTCCGCCGTCGCCGCCCACGACGCCTCGTCGAAAATGCGGTGCGCCATGGGGTGCAGGAAGTGGTAGCGGATGAGGTTGGGCGGGTCCGTGTCCAGCACACCCAGCGATGTGGCCAGCGTCTCCCATGACTGGTTCCATGCCACGACGTCGTAGACCGGCCCGAGCAGGCATGCCGGGGTGGGATCCAAGCGGTCGAGGAGATCGCGCACGCTGGGGCGCGGGTCGTCACCGACCGGCTGTGGTACGGGCAGGAGCGTGGCGCTGTGCTGTCTCAGGGCAAGGCGAGCGAGGTGCTGCTTCTCGTCACGGGACAGGCGGAGCGCGTCGGCGAGCGCGGCGAGCACCGCGCCGGACGGGTTGGTGTCCCGGCCCTGCTCAAGACGCTCCAGATACTCGACGCTCAACCCGGCGAGCATGGCGAGTTCGCCCCGGCGCAGCCCCGGGGTACGTCGCCGCCCCTGGGAGGTCAAGCCCACCTGCTCGGGCTTGAGCCCCTCCCAGCGCGAACGCAGAAACGCGGCCAAACTGTTTGCGTGTGCCGTCATACGTAGCGTAACCCCACTGGTTCCGGCCCTATGCCGCCCAGGGGGCGCGGAGCCCCCGGACAGCGCACTACCCCAAGCCCAGAGTCGACAGCCCTGGGGACATGCCACGGAACTGAGCTTGATCTCCACCCTTGTGCATCAACTGGGCCACACCGTACAGCTGTTGGAGGTCGAACAGATTGGCGATGGAGAGCATGACGGAGCGGTAGTCGCGGCCGCTCGACCGTGCCTACCCAGCGGCCTTCATGGACGCCATCAACGTGAAGATCCGGGTCCTGTCGACGATCTTGTGATCCGGACGGGCTGGGCTCATCGCGCGCGGCCCAGTCACTCGCACATCGACACCGTCACGGTCGCCGGTCAGGACCACATGCGCCGCGGGCGCCTCACGACGGACAGCAGCGCCCTCCTCCACGACGCCAAACAGACAACCCCGTCGACTCGCCGCCGCAGGGATCACCGCTGCCCGGGAAGGTCACCGCTCTTCGGACCACGACGAAGGAGGCAAACCACCACGAACCGTCACGCCCTGGTGAGGGCCACCCCCGACACTCGGGCCGGTATCCAGAACCATTCCCTCTCGGGCGAGATGGCATCACCCCTGAGTCAGGGCCTGTCTTCAGTCTTGATCATGTGACGGGGCGAAGGCGATCCCGCTGGAGGAGTTCCGTCGATCCGTTGCTGCGCCGAACCGGGGTGCGCCGTCACATCCACCGGAAAATAGTAGCCATGGACATAGTAGCCATGTACTCTATTTGGCATGAGCAAGGTTTCACCGGGCTCCACGCCCGGCTTCCTGGTATGGCGGCTCGCCAACAAGTGGCGCGTCGCGGTCGATCGCGCGGTGGCGCCGCTGGGCCTCACGCACGCGCAGTACTCGCTGGTCGCATCGCTGCACGGCATGCAGCGCACCGGTGAGCGGCCCAGTCAGCGCCGCCTCGCCGACCACACCGGCCTGGAAGCGCTGTACGTCTCGAAGCTGGCGCGCGCCCTGGAGTCGGCCGGCCTGATCGAGCGCACCCGCGATCCCCGCGACCCGCGCGCCGTACAGCTCGCCCTCACCGAGCAGGGCCAGGCTGTCACGCGGCAGGCCATCGACGTGGTCCAGGAACTGCACCAGCAGCTGCTGGAGCCACTCGGCGGCCTCGGCGCCCCGCGGACGCGCGCGTTCACCGACGAGCTGACGACCCTGCTCGACGCACCTCTCACTCCATCCCTGCCGAACGACCAGAGGGGAACACCATGACCGCCACCGCATCCACCACTGCACCCATCGCCGACTCTCGCGCCCTAGGCCTGGCTCACTACGCCGCCCGCGGCGTGCTGGAACACGTCCTGGCCCGGCACGGCGCCACGTTCCAGCAGCATGTCGCCCTACGCGCCGCCATCACCACCGACGCCCCACGGACGCCGGACGACCTCATCGCCCAGGTCCAGGGCTCCCTCAAGGCCGACCCGGCCGACATCCGTGCCACCCTCGACGAGCTGCTGGCCAAGCAGCTGCTCATCACGGACGGCACGCACCTTCGCCCCACGGACGCGGGGCGCGAGCTACTCGCCGCCGCCGGCGCGGAGATCGCCCCCGTCACCGCCCGGATCTGGGGCGGGATACCCGCCGAGGACCTGGCCGCCGCCGGTCGCGTCCTCGCCCTGGTCACCGAGCGCGCCGACACGGAGCTTGCGGCGCTGACCGACGATTTGAAACGCTGATGCGCTTCACCTCCCAACGTCATCGGATGGCGTCACCGAACAGTTCTTCACCGTCGACGAGATCCCCGGTGTGCTGTGGACGCCGGAAGACGCCGGCGGTGCTCGTCCTCTGATCCTCCTGGGCCTGCCACGGCGGCGGGCACCTCGGCAGCACAAGACGGCGCCCGGCACCGTCGCCCGCGCGCGCCGCTACCCCGCGAAACCGTGCTGCGCACCGTCGAGCTCGTGAAGCTCTGCCGGGCCGCCCAGGGCGCTCACGTACCGGCGGGAGGATCGGAATGCTGTCTCCAGCTCAGCCATGAGCCAATGGTAGTGACCACAGCTCAACACCACAGGAACTGTCAGCGGAATCGTCAGCCCACAGGGCGTCAGTCCTCCGGCAAACCACAACTCCACCGCCGGCCGCGACACGATCCGACTGAATCGACTTGTCCACAAGGCAGTATGACGGGGAAGATCTGCAAAATCGTTCAACTGGAGACCAGCAAAGCGGCCCCTCAACCCAACATCATGCGAGAGCCCCTTCCGGCGCTGGCTGATCCGGCAGCATCACTACGTCCCGTCTGGCTTGACGGTCAGTACGGCTGTCCCGCCGCCTCTGTGTTCGCGTCGGCGGCCGGGAGCTCCACGGTCCGCTCGGTGACCAGCGCGCCGATCGCCGCTCCGAGGCTCATCGGCTCGCGCCCGTCCCAGCGCACCGTACGGACCGGACGCGGTTTCTCGAAAGCGCGCACCGAGGCCGGATCGGGGCTGAAGATCACTACGGTGCCTGCCGCCACGGCCGCCAACTCCTGGTTGAGTGGCTCGCGGAGAAACTGGTGCGCACCGACTCGACCACGACCAGCGCGCGGGCTCCGGCCGCGAGATCGGCGTTGGTGCCCGGGCGCAACGCACCGTCCGTATACCGTCGGCCGTCGATGGCAACCGGCGGCGCGGCCCCGGGGAAGGCGCTGCCCGCCACACCGCGTGCACCAATGGCACGTCGCTGTCACGGTCCCGCACCACGGGCTCACCTGTGGTTGCGTTCACGGTGGTGATCATCAGGGCCGCTCCGGGCACGCGCCCGTACCGGGGATGCACAACACCATCGCATAGCGCCAACGGACTCACCAAGCACTGGCGCCAGGCCGCAGAACGATCACTCGCTTACCCGCCCGTGCCAGGCTGGAAGACACTCTCTACGGAAGGAGAATATCGTCGAAATCGGGGAGCGCCCGGGCCAGATAGGCCGCGTCGATCGGCTGCGGATCCGGTAGTCCTTCGACCAGACTCAGGAAGTTCGTACGGTCGTAGGTACGTCGATGAGCACCAAATCCCAGCAGGTGGCCGAACTCCTCTGCCACGTAGGACTCCAAAGAAGTCGGATTGGCGAGCTCCGGGACGAAATTGATCTTCAACCCTGGACAACCAGCCTCCAGGCCTTGAGCAAGGATCTCGAAGGTGGTGTTGTGTGGATGGGTGACGTGCACCGTTCGCACACCAGGGCCGCCGGGGACATCCGCGGCTCGGATCATTGCCTCGACCGCATAGTCAACTTGGAGCAGATTCAATCTGCCCTCGACGTCACCGGCCACTCGTAGCCACAACGCACCGGAGGAGGAATGCACAGATTTCACGTCAGACGCCGGGGTGCCGGCGTGGGTATGTGGTGAATTCCGTTGCCGCAGCAGCGTCTCAAGGAAACGGGCCAGGACACCGATGGGTTGGTCCGGTAGTCCAGCAGGCACGGCCTGGTCATCAATCAGCAGGGCGGGCCGCACGATGGTCACCCGCCGGTCTCTGCTGCTCGCCCATTGGTGGACCATTCGCTCAGCCGTGTATTTACTTTCCTCATACGGGGTCTGGAATCCTGACGCTTCGCTCAGGTCGCTTTCGAGGATGCACCCAGTGCGCCGACCGCCAGCCACGTACGCAGTGCTGATGTGGATCAGATGCGCTTCAGGCGCCAGATCGGCCAGTTGAAGGATCCGACGCGTGCCCATGACGTTGGTCTGGTAGAGCGGGGCGGGCCCGCGATGGAGGGACAATGCAGCCGCACAGTGCCACACCGCGGTCACGCCGAGGGTGATCTCGGAACGCTGCTGTGGGCTCAGACCCAGGTCGGGACGGGTGAGATCTGCCTGCAGGCAACGCAATCGAGAAAACGCATTCGGCGCCAGCACATTTCCTGAACCGACCCATTCGACCGCGGCTACGATGCGTTGGCGTAACCGGGTCGGAACATCCCTACCCAGAACGATAATCGGATCATCGCTCTCCGTCATGAGAAGCCTGCGCAAAAGACGACTGCCAGTAAAACCCGTAGCACCGGTGAGCAGCACGGACACGGTGAACACCTTCAAGAGGACGGACGAGACGGCTCACATCACAGCAGTTGGAACGCTTCGGCCACCGTACGTGGACGGAGGCGTTCTCCAGCACCCGAATCAACCATTTGAGTGAACCCCATCGGCGTTCCCATTGAGAGCTCATCTCATTTGGCGGTCCGGCAATAGGGACTGAGGGCTGCGACGACGCCTGAGGAGGCGAGGAGGTATCGGCTTCGCCCTCCAAGCAGCCGCAGGGTCCGCGGCAGTCGAGCCGTGCGACGCCGCGCAACTCAACGGCCCAGCGGTGCCGCCCCAGACGATCAGAGGGCTTCTGAAGGTTGGCGTTGGAGACGCCCAGGGCAAGAGGCAATCCGGCGCGCTCAGCGATCAAGTGGTCCTCCGAGTCGCACTTGCCCGAGCCGACGGGACTCAAGCCCGTGAACTCCCCCTTCTCATCGCGCACATGTGCACCGATTCAATCGCGCACCGCGACCAGTCAAGGTCAGCCCGGGCGCCGGGCTCATCCAGGACGAGGCGGCGCAGCTTCGCCCACACTCGGGCTTCGCTCCACTCGATGAAGCGCCGATGCGCGGTCGGGCCGGAAGGTCCGAAAACAAGAGGCAACTGCTGCCAGGCGCAGCCAGTCGTCGCGACGAACACGATCGCCGCCAGCACCTCGCGGTTGCCGTACCGCCGGCGACCCCCGCCCTGCCGGCGGACCGGGGCAGGCGGCACCACCTGCTCGAACAGCTCCCACAACTCGTCCGGGACCAAGCGATTCACCAGCGTCAACACGGTGGTCAGACTAGCAATCAAACCAAATGAGATGAGCTGTAATGACCTTACAAGCTTCTTTACGAGGAAACACCGCTCGACAGCGTGAGCGGGCCTGATGGCAAGGTACGGGCCCGGATGCGACGGGTTACTCCGGCGACTGGAAGGCCGTGTGCATGCAGCAGACCGAGGAGACCGCGACCGAGCGGGCCATTGCGATCGTGGGAGTTGCCTGTCGCCTGCCGCGTGGGATCGACAACCTCCACCAGCTCTGGGGAGCACTGGACGACGGCCGCGATCTGGTCTCGCAGGTGCCGCCGGACAGGTTCGACTCCGAGCGCTTCGTCGACATCGCAGGGCCGCGAACGGGCAAGAGCTATACCGAGGCCGGGGGGTTCCTCAAGGAAATCGCCGGGTTCGACGCCGGGTACTTCGGCATCTCGCCCAAAGAGGCTGACTACATCGACCCGCAGCACAGGCTGCTGCTTGAACTGGCCGCCGAGGCGCTGGACGATGCAGCCATCCGTCCGGCAGTCCTTGCCGGCTCTGACACGGCGGTGTACGTCGGGATCTCCGATGCCTCCTACCTCGCGCTACAGGATCCGCGCAAGGTAGGCGCCTACACCATGTCCGGGGCGGCCTCCTCGATTGCGGCCAACCGAATCTCCCATGCGTTCGATCTGCGTGGCCCAAGCATGGTGATCGACACCGCGTGCTCGTCGGCTCTGGTGGCGCTGGACCGGGCCTGCCGGACGCTGTGGGCGGGCACCAGCCGCGCCGTGCTGTGTGGTGGAGCCAACCTCCTCATCAACCCCCTGCACTACATCGGTTTCTCGCAGGCATCGATGTTGTCCCGGCGAGGGCGGTGCGCGGCCTTCTCGGCGGACGCCGACGGGTTCGTGCGAGCCGAAGGCGGTGGCATGGTACTGCTCAAGCCCTTGCCCGACGCTCTTGCGGACGGCGACCGAATCCATGCGGTGATCCTGGGCAGTGCAACCAACTGCGACGGGCACACAACTGGGCTGGCATTGCCCAATGCTCAGGCTCAGGAGGAGCTACTACGCCGGGCCTATGCCGAAGCTGGGGTCCACCCCGACGAGCTGGTCTACTTCGAGGCACATGGCACCGGCACCTTGGCGGGCGATCCGGCGGAGGCGACAGCAATCGGCCGTGCCCTGGGGGTGCGTCGGATCACCGGCGAACTGCCGATCGGTTCTGTGAAGACCAATGTCGGCCACCTCGAACCGGCCTCCGGCATGGCGGGGCTGTGCAAAGCACTTCTCGTACTCAAGCATGGCGCGGTGCCGGCGTCGCTGCACGGTGAGCCGGTCAACCCGGACATCGACTTCGCGAGTCTGGGCCTGGTGCCAGTGCACCGAAAGCGAGCGCTGCCGAGCTGTGCGCGGCCGGTGGTGGGGGTGAATTCCTTCGGCTTCGGCGGAGCCAATGCCCATGTCATCCTCACCAGTGCCCCCGCACCGGCCGAGTCGGGGCAGCCGACTCCACCCACCTCTGCTGATCGCCCGCTGCCTGTGCTCATCTCGGCCCGCTCGGTGCAGGCACTACGTGAGGCCACTGCCAACTTTGCCGAGCATCTCGCCGCGTCGCCCGCGGGGGACTTCTACGACCTCGCCTACACCGCTTGGCGGCGCGGTCGGCACGAGCACCGCGCTGTGGTTCTCGCGCAAGGTGCCCAGGAGGCCGCCCGGCAGCTGTCCGCACTTGTCTCCGACGCTGCTTCGGAGGACGGTGCGCTCCAAGATCAGCATGCGCCGGCGACCGGGGCAAGCATGCAGGCGGTTGCTCACGGGCGGGTGGCCTTCGTCTTCTCGGGGAATGGGTCCCAGTGGGCGGGCATGGGAGCCGACCTGTACGCCCACGTCCCGGTCTTCCGCCGCGCAGTTGACGAGGTCGACGCCGCACTCGTCCCGCGCTTGGGCTGGTCCGTGGCCCGCACACTGGCCCTTCCGCCCGCGCAGTGGCGGTTGGCTGCAACTGAGGTCGCCCAGCCCCTGCTGTTCACCGTGCAGGTGGGCATCGTGGCGGCCCTGCGCTCGCTCGGAGTGGCACCGGCCGTGGTGCTCGGGCACAGCGTCGGGGAGGTCGCGGCAGCCTACACCAGTGGTGCCCTGACCCTGGACCAAGCCGCCCAAGTGATCGCCGAGCGTTCCGCAGCCCAGGCCCCCTTGACTGGCAATGGCCGCATGGCCGCAGTCGGCATGGGCCCGCGGGAGGCCGAAAGCATCCTTGCTGCCTGCGGGGCGGGACTGGAGATCGCGGGGATCAACAGTGCCCAGGACGTCACTGTGGCCGGGCCCGCCGATCAGGTGGCCGCCCTCGGCCGGGATCTGCAGCAGCGCGGGGCGTTCTTCCGAGAGCTGGACTTGGACTATGCATTCCACAGCGCCGCGATGGATCCCGGTGAGGAGCCGATCCGCCAGGCGCTGACCGATCTGGCACCCGTCCGCGCTTCTACCCCTTTCTACTCAACCGTCACCGGCACCCTGTTGCTCGGGACCGAACTCGACGCCTCCTACTGGTGGCAGAACATCCGCCGTCCGGTCCGCTTCGCCACAGCCGTCGAGCTCGCCCGCGCCGACGGGGCCGATATCTTCCTCGAAATCGGCCCTCACCCGGTGCTGCGCACGTACCTGCGCCGGGCCGCCTCCGCTGACCGCCAGGGCCTGGTCGCGGTGCTGGCCACCCTGCGGCGGGACGGCGACGGGCCGGGTGCACTGCGCCACACCCTTGCCGGTCTGCTTGCCGCCGGGGCCCCGGTAGAGACGGAACACTTCTTTCCGCGTCCGGGCCTCATCACCGACCTGCCCGCCTACCCGTGGCAGCGCCGCCGCCACTGGGTGGGGACACCGCAGTCCTGGACCAAAAGCAGCGGCAGCGGACTCCTCGACCACCCACTGCTCGGCGAACGCCTGCCGGCCCCGCATCCCGTCTGGCTCGGCGCCATCGAGCCCGTCCTGGTCCCTTGGCTGACTGATCACCGCATCCAGGGATCCGCCCTCATGCCCGCCACCGGCTATGTGGAGATGGCCTTGGCTGCGGGGCGCATCGCGCTGGGCGCACCGGTCCAGGTCAACCACGTCCGGATCAGCAGCGGACTGGCCGTCGACTGGCAGGACCCCACAGCGTTCCGCCTTCAGCTCGCGCTGCGCCCCGAGGACGGCACGGTCACCATCGCCAGTACCGACGAGCACGGCAGCGCTTCGCGCACCCACGCCACAGCCTGTGTGCGCTCCCTCACCAGCCCGCGCCCGGCCCCCCTCGACCTGGAAGCCCTGAAGCTGCGCTGCCCCCGTTCACTGACCGCCGACGACTACTACAGGGAGCGGGCGGCCATTGGTTTGGAATACGGCCCCGCCTTCCGCGTGCTCGACGAACTGCACATCGGCGACGGCGAGGTCCTGGCCACCTACCACCACCCGGCCCCAGCCGATCCGTACGTCATCCACCCCGCCCTGCTCGACGGTGCCCTGCAAGCAGGAGTACAACTGCTCGCCGAACGTCTGGACGCCGGCCAGCTCTACCTGCCCGCCAGCATCGGCAGCGTCCGTTTGTGGGGCCCGGCAGCGTGCACCGGAACCATCCGTGTCCTGGAACGCTCCCGCACCGATAGCGAAGTGTGCTGGGACCTCACCCTTACCGATGACCAGGGCACTGTTACGGCTCAGATCGACGGGTGCCGCCTGCGCCGGCTGGCCAGCACGCGCGGCACCGACATCACTGTCCACCACACGGTGCTGCGCGCCGCTCCACGACTCACCCAGCATTGCGCTGTCTCCCCCCTGCCCTCACCACATGCCCTGCTCACTGCTGCCCAGCCGGAGATCGACCGGGCCCGCAGTGACCAGCGGAATGCCCACATGCCCCAAGCGATCGCCGCACTCAAGGAGTTCGCCTCCTTCCGCCACGCCAACGCTCTTGCGGCATTGCTTCCGCACCCGACCAGTCCCTTCACCATCGAGTCCCTCGAGGCAAACGGATTGCCCCCCGCCCACCGCCGCTGGGCCACTCACCTGCTCCCGCTCCTGCAGCGGCACAATGCGGCGAAATTGCTTGACGACGGCACCTGGCAACTTACCGCCGATGCATTCGGTGTCACCGACGCGGCCCGCCGATGCCTGACTGCCGAACCCACCTGCAGCACCGCGCTCGCCTTGGCTGCCCAGGCACCGCGCTACTGGGCTCGCTCGCTGGATCAAGCGGACGGCAGTGCGTACGCGGTCGAGCAGCTCGCCGAGGCACTTCCCCCGCACAGGCTGCGACACCGTATCGCCCGCGCCCTGCTGACCCAGATGGTGGCCGCGTGGCCCGTCGACCGGAGCCTGCGGGTACTCGAAGTCGGCGCCGGCAGCGGAAGTTTGACCGCAGCACTGCTTCCGGTGCTGCCTCCCGAGCGGACACGGTACTGCTACACAGACTTCACCGCGTCCAGCCTCCCCGCGGCCCAGGCACGGTTCGCGACCTACGATTTCCTGGACTACCGAACCCTCACCCCAGGCGCTGATCCGGCCGGTCAGGGCTTTACCCCGCACAGCTTCGACCTGATCGTGGCCGGTGACAGCCTCTTCGCGAGTCACGACCCTGAGCCAACGCTGCGCCGCCTGGTCACGCTGCTGGGACCGGGAGGGCACTTCCTGGGCTGTACCCCACATGACACGGAGCTCCTGGCACTCCTGCACGCCCCCTCCGACCTCGCCGACCTGCCGGCCCGGGATCAGTGGCCCGCGCTGCTGCGCCGGTGCGGCTTCACCGGGATCGTCCAGTCTGGCGACGCCCAGGACCCGTGTCGCGAGTGGCACTCCTTGTTTCTGGCCAGGCTTCCCGCCCACGACATCGCCATGCCTGTCGAACCGTCCACCAGCCCGGATTCTGCCTTCCTTGTGCTGACTGACGGGCAGCACGACGAGCCTCTGGAGCGGGCGCTCAGGACCTCTCTGACCGAGCGCGGTTGCCTACGTCTTCGCTCCGGTGTCATCAGCACCTCCGCCGACGAATGGGAGCGTCTGCTCTCCCAAACGGCGCCTCAGCCGCTCACAGTCGTGCTGCTGCTCGCCGCTGCTGACGACTCCGATCCCGCCGCTCAAACCGCCCATACAGCCCGGCAGACCGCGGCCTTGAGCTCCTTGGCCACAGCCTTCCGACGGCTGGGCGGCACCTGTCCCGTCCGCCTGCGACTGGTCACCCATCCACACTGCGGCGTTCCCACGCTCGAACGGGTAACCGATACTTCTCCCGCCGCCAGTTGGGGGGCAGCCCGAACCCTGGCCAACGAACATCCCGATCTGGATGCCCGCCGGATCATGCTGCACCGCACCGGAGATCCTGCGGCCGATGCCGACCGGCTGGTCCACGAACTGCTCGAGCCGGACGACGAGGACGAGGTCGTCCTCACCGCCCGTGATCGTTTCGTCCCCCGTGAGCGACAAGCGGCCGACGCACTCCGGCTCCGGCCACGGTCCTTGCCCTTCGGTCTGCGCGTGCACACCCCGGGACTGTCCTACGGGCTCTCCTGGCAGCAGATCGAAACTCCCCAGCCCGGACCCGGTGAAGTAGCACTGGAAGTCCGCGCGGTCGGCCTCAATTTCCGCGACGTCATGCAGTGCACGGGGCTGCTGCCGACTGAGATGATTGAGGGCACACCCTCCGAGAAGGGGCCCGGCATCGAGTGCGCGGGAATCGTTACCGCCTGCGGCTCTGGTGTGACGGCCTTCGCCCCGGGCGACCGGGTGCTCGGCGTGGCATCCGCTGCGCTCGCCTCGCACACTGTCGCCAAGACCCACAGTCTGATGCCGCTCCCGGACCATATGAGCTTCTGTGAAGCCGCGACGGTGCCGGTGGCCTTCATCACCGCACACTATGGACTGGGACATCTCGCGCGACTGCGCCCCGGGGAGACCGTACTCGTTCACGGTGCAGCCGGAGCCGTCGGGCTGGCTGTACTCCACTACGCAGAACAGCGCGGCGCCCGAGTCATCGCTACGGCCGGCAATGGTGTGAAACGTGCATTCCTCCGCGCGATCGGTATCGGACACGTTCTGGACTCCCGCACCTTGGACTTCGCCGAACAGGTTCGTGAGATCAGCGACGGCCAAGGCGTCGACGTAGTGGTCAACTCCCTTGCCGGGGAGGCCATCGCCCGCAGCCTGGAGTTGCTGCGACCCGGCGGGCGGTTCATCGAGCTGGGTAAGCGTGATATTTACGAGAACAAGCCGCTGTCTCTGCACCCGTTCAACAACAACATCGCCTTCTTCGGGATGGACATCTCCCCTCTGCTCAATGACCCGGGTTTCTGCAAGCAACTCTCCGCCGAGGTAATCCAGCAGATGCAGGGCGACTACCGCGGGTTGCCGCACACGGTGTTCCCCGCCGCCCGGGTCCATGAAGCACTCCAGCTTCTGCAGCATTCTCGCCACATTGGCAAGGTCGTTGTCACCTTCGACGCGCTCGACGAGTCACCGCTGGTGGAACCCGCCCCGGTCGGGCTCCGTCTGGACACCACAGGCACCTATCTCATCACCGGCGGGACCGGTGGATTCGGCGCCACCACCGCTTCCTGGCTCGCCCACTGCGGCGCGCGACACCTGGCCTTGGTCAGCCGTCGCGGGATGGACGCCCCTGAAGCGGCCCCGCTACTCGCCGCCCTGGCCGAACGTGGCGTGCATGCCACCGCACATGCCGTCGACGTCACCGACGCACAGTCGATGCACGCCCTGGTGGCCGAGATCGACCGCAGCGGCTTCCCGCTACGCGGCGTGGTCCACGCGGCCATGGACCTCGATGACGCCCCGCTCGTCGAACTCGACCAGGAACGGATCGCCGCGGTACTGGCCCCCAAGATGACCGGGGCATCAGTCCTGGACGTCCTCACCCGCGGCCGGGAGTGCGACCTCTTCTTGCTCTACTCCTCCGGCTCCGCAATGCTCGGCAACATCAAGCAGGCCCCCTACTGTGGCGGCAACCTCTACTTGGAGGCCCTCGCCCGGATTCGCCGCCAGGACGGCTTTCCCGGGCTCGCCTTGGCGTGGGGTGCGGTGGCGGGCACCGGCTATGTCGCGCGCACCGGGATGACCGAGGCTCTGGCCGGCCTCGGGATCGACCTGCTGGCGCCGTGCGACGCGTTCGCCACGGCCGAGCGACTGTTGACCCGGGATTACGCAGTCGCCGGTGCGGGCCGTTACCGATGGTCCCGAACTGCGGTGCTGCCACAGACTGCCCGACCTCGGTTGCGCGGCCTGATTCCGGCGCCCACTCGCGAGGGCACCCCCAGTCGGGAAGAGGTTCTGCAGAGCCTCCGGGGAATGCCAGTGGAGGCTGCGTTCGCTCACCTCGTCGAAGAGCTGACCCGGATGATCGCCGAGACGCTCCATATGAACCCCGATGATCTCGAAGCCCATCAACGGCTCGATGCCCTCGGCATGGACTCCCTCATGAGCACCCAGCTCCTGGCGGCCTTGCACCATCATTATGACGTCGAGATTCCTCCGATGGAGGTTCTCGGCAGCGGTGGAACCATCTCCGGATTCGCCCAAATCATCCAGGTACGACTCGGACTCGGCAGCCGCGCCGATGCAGGAGCCGGGGTGCGGTCGAAAAATCACCAAAACCCGTCCTACCCCTAATAGCTGACGGAGCCCGTCGACGCCGCCGAACCAGCTCTTCACTCATTTTGCCAGCATGCGCCTTGTCGACCCGCCGTAGCCAGGCGCCGCACTCACGAGCGGAGAGCATTTTTCATATGCTCGGCGCCAAACCGGTGCAGCACTCTTGCCCATACCGCGGACCGCTACGGACAGGCGCGGTCCGGCATGAAAGGTTGCGTGGAGATGCGAAGCGGAGTACCTCGCCGCTCATTCTTGGGAATGGGTCTGGGACTGGGCCTGGGGGTAGGCATGGACTTACCCCCAGGCACCGAAACCCCAAGCGCTTGGGCTCACACTCATGGAGCAGCTGCTTCTGGTCGCACCGAGTACCCGGCAATCGTAATCGGGTCGGGTTTCGGCGGGGCCGTATGTGCACTCCGTTTGGGACAGGCGGGAGTGGACACTCTCGTGCTGGAACGTGGCCGGGAATGGACAACCGACCCCCATCGGGCGGTCTTCGGCTCGCAGTTGGACTACAGCAGGAAGATGTTCTGGTTCCGACCGATTGCGCACTGGCCCTTGGTTCTCCCCTTTCCCATGGGCCCCTACGCAGGCATGATAGAGGTTTCCAACGAACGGGGCATCGATATCGCATGCGCAGCCGGCCTGGGCGGCGGATCGCTGGTCTACACCTGCGCTACTGTGGCGCCGCCGCGGAAACACTTTGAGCGGATCTTCCCCGATGGAATCACATATCGAGAAATGGACTCCGTCTGGTATCCCAAAGCAGCCGCCATGCTCCGGCCGAGTGTCATGCCAAACGACATCTATGCGTCAGCACCATTTACTCATTCTCGAGTCTGGGACAAACACGTAGGCCGAGCCGGCTACGAACCGGTCAAAATGCCATCGACGTTCAATTGGGAAGTCATCAGACAGGAACTTCTTGGCACGGCCCGAGCCTCGGCGATCGCAGGCGAGAGCGACTTCGGATGCAGCAACGGTGCCAAAAACAGTCTCACCGTCAACTACCTACCTGCGGCGCGAGCCACTGGTCACGTGACCGTGCAGACCCTCTGCGAGGTCGAATCCATCGGCCTGGGCCGCCCAGGGACGTACACGGTAACGGTCCGGCACATCGACACAAACGGTTCACTTCTGGAAAAGATTCAATACAGTTGCAAATGGCTCTTCGTATGCGCCGGAACACTCAATACGAATCGCCTGCTCGTCGCCGCCCGGGACACAGGCGAGTTGCCGGCCCTCGACGATTCGGTCGGGGTCGGGTTCGGAGACAACGGCGACCAATTCATCGGCTACGGCTACATCGGCGAAGGCGGCCCATCTCAAGGAGCGCCCAGCGCGTCCACCATCTTCACAGAAGAGTTCGTACTGCCTATCCGTGCAGAAAATTGGCACCTCATGCAGCTCGGTCAATTGCCCGGAATCATGACCTTGACGATGACAGCCGATCCGGATCCCGCAAACAGAGGAAGATTTTCCTATGATTCCTCGACTGGTAAGGTCACCCTCTCCGACTGGTCGGGAAAGAGTGACGCCGCTGCGCAAGCTGCATCCGGCTTCATTGACAAGGTAATGAACGCCAACAGCAACACAATTCCAGCTGCCATCAGGTGGCCGTGCACATTCACGCCTCACCCATTGGGCGGTTGCGTTTTGGGGAAAGCTACGGACCTCTACGGACGTTTGAGAGGCTATCGCGGACTCTACGCAGTGGACGGTTCGCTCATCCCCGGCAATGTAGGTGGCGCTAATCCGTCGTTCACCATCACCGCTCTCGCGGAGCGCTGCATTGCCGACATTATCGCACGGAAAGGATGACACTCATTGCTTCAATTTGGGCCAGTGACGGTGCATTGGAGCGTGCTTATCACGAGCCCCGCGTCCAGAGCGTTCAAGTGACCTACCCGGCCAGTACGCCTCTCACCGCCGTGGCCACCTTGGCCCAACGACCTCCCCGCGCGCCGGGTGAGGCCTGGCCGGGACCCGAGGCCGTCCTCAAGCTCCGGGCACTCAGCAGCAACGGCGACTTCCCGGCGGATGCCCTGGGCATCGGACAGCACGTGCAGCTTGCTGCCCTTCTTGACGCGATCGACCGGGTTCGGCCACGTCAGCGATCCCCCCTTTGGCGCGAACGGAGGCCGCGTCGACGATCGCCGAGGTCCAGTCCACCTCGCCGTGGGCCCCGAGTTCGTCCAGCACCGCCCGGTGCAGCCGACGCCACAGGCCGGCCTCGGTCCATACCGTGAAGCGGCGATGCGCGGTGGCGGGCGACGTGCCGAACGACGGCAGCAACGGGGCGTCCGGCTCCCAGAGTTCATCAGGAACCAGACGCTTCGATAGATCAGCACCCACGACCGGCAGCATGCCGCACGAACGTCAAGTCACGTGAGACAACCTCTAAGCCTTGATTGGTGCGGCCGACCTGGCGGCCTGCTCGATCTTCGCGCAGTAGGCTGCACGGGCTTCCCCGTCGATCTGCTCCTCGTGTTCGGCGCGCAACCCGGTCCGGCCGTCGAGGCCCTCCCGCAGGATATCGGCGTGCCCGGCATGCCGGATGGACTCGCCGAGGACATGGACCATGATGGCGAACAGGTTCGTGTCGGCATAAGGCTCCGGCCACCATGGCACGTGGCCGGGGGCATCGAGGGGAAGCTCGTTGATCGTCGCGTCCGAGTGTTCCCACGTGCGCCGGTAGAGCCCGATGATCTGATCGCGGGTCTCGTCCTCGGCCGCCCACAGATCGCTGCCGTTGGAGTCCTGCCACCGGGGCAGCGGTTCCGGGGAAGGGCGGTCGAAGACCTCGCCGAAGTACCTGGCCTCGACGGTGGCCACGTGTTTGACCAGGCCGAGGAGGTTGGTCCCGGTCGCTGTCAAAGGCCGACGGGCGTCGTATTCGGACAAGCCGTCGAGTTTCCAGAGCAGCGCCTTGCGGTCCCGCCGCAGTCTCCCGTGCAGGTTGTCTTTCGCGAATTCATCCATCATGCGGCATGAGCCTGCCATGGGCTGCTCGTGGTCTCAAGATCCCGTACGTGGTCCGCAACGACTGGCAGAGCCGAGGCCTGGCCATGGCCGCCGCCCTGACCTGCTACAAGAAGCTCGCGAAACTTGCCACGTGAGACAACCTCTCAGTTGGCCAAGGCACAGATAGCGACCCGCCCTGTCGACTCGACCTTGCGGCCGGGAAACGTCGGTGGCGCCAACCCTTCCTTCGCGATCGCAGCCATCGCTGAACAGGCTCTCGCGGGCATCATCGCCGCAGGCGGATGAGGGGACTGCGGTCGGTGTACGTCGGCGAGAGCCCGGCCGGCGACGAAGCTGTGAGGGAAGATAACGCAAGCCTCGGGCCGGGTCAGCGATAGAGCACGAAATCCATCACGCGCCAGGACTGGAGTCCCTCCTCAGTCAGGATCGCCACTCCCGCGTACACACCTGGCCGCACCTCACGGATCCAGTCCGTGACGAGCCCGCCCGTGTCGCGCCGGTAAGCGATACGGATGGCCTGGCGGCCATCGTCCGGGTAGGTGGCATAGTCGACCTCGCCGTCAAACACGCGCAGGTCCAGACCCATGACCGCATTGACGTGACCCCCGCGCTCGTCGGTGTGGAAGTCTTTGCCGTGGTACACCGCACCGGCCAGCAGACCGAACGCCCGGTCGGCAGCCGGCTGCCCGCACGCGGTGCACCTCAACAGCTGGCCGCGCATAAACCCGTGGGGCATCCGGCCCGCGGGAGCCTGCGCGAAGAGCGTGTCGAACGCTGTGCGGCTACACCTCTTCAGTTCCTCGATGGCCTGCTCTCCGTCACTGCGCATGGTGCACTGTTCCGCGGCAGCACCCTTGCCCGCGAGTGCCGCACCCTGGGCAGACGTGGCGGAGAGGGAGAGCGCAAGGAGGGATCCGAGGGCGAAGGCAAGTGCGGTGCGGCGGCGTCGAACCGGGCGAATGGCACGTGTGATGTTCATACCTGGAACAACGGCTTCAGGGCCACCGCGTCACGGGATGCCAGGCATGAATTAACACGGGGTCAGCATGGCAGTACTGAGAGCAACAACCTCGGCCTTCGGTCCGCGCGCGACACCCTCGAAGCGTGAGGTGTCTCGCGCATGACCGCTCCGTAAGGACGGGGCAGTCGCCCCGATCTGAATTGTGCTCTGGAGCACGACGACGCTGACCTCAATATCCCGTCGGTGTAGGCAAGTTCGAGTAGAGTGTCAGCCGATCCGAGCCCGTAGGGGTGCGTATAGAAGCGATCCGAAGGAACTCATCGCGCTGGCGGTGTTCCTGTTCGGAGGCAACGACACCGAGCGCCGTCTGTCGTGCGAGTACGCCTTCCACTTCTGCCTACGGCGTCAGGGTCCGACCACACTCTGTGGCTGACGGAAGACGCGGTGCGGGTCATAGCGTCGCTTGATCTCGCGCAGCCGTGGAAGATTCTCCGCCCAGTAGGCGTGCGGCCAGTCGGAGTCTTCGGGCTCGGGGAAGTTGACGTATGCCTCGCCGTTCGAGAACGGTGCGATCGCGGAGATGGCATTGTCAGCCCACGCCCGGCCGGCCGCCGCGTCGGCGGCAATGTCGGAACTAAGGGTCTGCTGGGCTCCGAAGTCGAGGTGGACGGTCGCGGTCCGATGGACGTACGCCGTGCTCGTACGAGGCACCTGGCCGGCGCGTCCGGCGACACGCATCGCGCCGGCGACCCGCGACTGGCCGGGGCGACGATCGGCGTCGAATGCGTTCAGCAATCGGTCGATTCCCGTCAGCGGCATCGGCCGGTCGAAATACCGGCCCCGTGCCACCTGCAACGCGGGGCGCGGCAGCCGTCCCTTGGCTGGATCCGAGAGGTGGGCAAAGGGGCGCAGCAGATCCTCCGCCGCCGGGCGTGGGGGCATCGTGGCGGCCAGCGCCCACCAGGTCAACATGGCCTCCCGGTACGACTGCGGGACGACACCGTTGACCAGGGGGCGCACGGGGACGAGATCGAGCAGCTCGGCAAGATGGCGGTCCAGCGGGGCCGGCGGGCCGGCCCAAACCCCGTTGACAACGACAAATGGCACCGCATTCGGCGACTCATCGGCGCGGAGCAACACCACCGAGCTGCCGAGCGCGTCAGGACGATCGGCCTGCCAGTGCTGCCAGGCTGCGATAACACGGTCCGCAGCGTCGTACGGCCATGCCACCAGGTAGCTGACCACTTGGCTCAGCGGAACCGGGTTGACGGTCAGGCGCGTAACCACACCGAAGTCGCCACCACCTCCACCGCGTAGTGCCCACAGCAGATCAGGGTGCTCGTGTTCGGAGGCGGTCACCACCTGGCCGTCGGCGAGGACCACCTCGGCGCTCACCAGCCGGTCGGCTGCTAGACCGGCATAGGGGGTCAGCAGGCCCATTCCCCCGCCGAGGAGGAAGCCGCCCGGGCAGACGGTGGCGCACAAGCCGGTAGGCATGGCCAGTCCATGGGGCGCGAGCTTCTCCAGCGTGTGACTCGAAGTGTTGGCAGGCCCAATGTGAACGGTGTGTGGGTCGATCACAGCCGTCTCAGGGTGAAGACGGGACAGGTCCAAGATGAGTCCGGAACCGGTGGACCAACCACGCAGATGGTGCCCGCCGCTGCGGACCGATAGCGACAGCGCGTGATCCTGTGCGAACAGCACGCCACGTTGCACGTCGGCGGCTGTCGCGGCCAGCAACAGGGCGCGGGGACGGATGTGGTCGAACTCCTTGGTGTTTGCGTGTTCGAGCCTGAGGTAGTCGGGGTCGCCCGGCAGGACCAACCGACCGTCCACCAGCCGGCGCAACCGCTCGAAGGCCCTGTTCAGACCTTGTTCAGACGCGGTGGCCACAGCAGGATGCGCCGCCGCCACCGCAGCACTCAGGGAAGCGGCCGAAGCCACGCGGAGGAAGGTGCGCCTGGTCGAGCTCATCGGGGATCGCTTTCTGTCGACGTAATGGACGGAGATGTGGCACAGGTGAGGAACTCGCTCATCTGGCGCCGGTAGGCCACCGGAAGGTCAGCCCCGTCCAGCACCGCGGCGACACATCGCGTCTGCACCGCGATGGCCTCCTGGGCGGCGTCACGAGCGCCGGACTCCTCCAACAAGTCCAGCAGCTTCTCCGGGCAGAGCGAGTCGGGATCAGGTGCATCGAGGAGAGTGACCAGCTCCTCCCCCGCGAGCGTGCCTGAAGAGGCGGCAAGCAGCATCGGAAGGGTCCGCTTACCTCGTGTCAGGTCCGAGCCAATGGCTTTACCAGTACGGGCGGTATCGCCCCACAGACCAACCATGTCATCGGCCATCTGGAATGCCCGGCCCAGGGTCGTGCCTGCTTCGTGCAAGGCATGGGTGGGCTGTGTGAGCCCCAACAGACGGGATCCGAGCGAAGCGGCACATCCGAACAGTGCGCCGGTCTTCCCATCGGCCATCCGCTGGTAACGCTCCAAGGTCACCTGCCGTACCGGCAGCCGTTCCAGCGCCAGGTCCTCCGCCTGGCCCGTGATCATCGCACCGAATGTGGCCAGCAGGTGGTTGAGCGCCGCCGGTATGGCAGGGGCCGTCGTGACAGCCACTGCCGCCACAGCCTCGGCCAACAGGGCGTCGCCTGCGAGTACGGCGCGTCCGGTGCCGAAGGCGGCCCAGGCCGCCTGCACGCCGCGGCGCCACTCGTCGGCATCCATGATGTCGTCATGGAGCAAAGACGCCTGGTGCAGCAGCTCTACTGCCACCCCCACTGCGACGGCGATGTCATCTCCGCCTCCCACGGCGTGAGCCGAGCAGACAGCCAAGGCCGCTCGGACACGCTTTCCTGTGCTGCGGATGGTCCCATCCGGTCGCTGGTTCGCCGCCATGCCCCATCCGAGATTGTGACGGCAGATTCGCGCAACGTCCGGATGCAGGCCGTCAACTACCCGGCGCAACCGCGGCTCCACCAGTGATCGGCTGTAGTTCAGCACGTCGTCGAGCGAGGCGTCAGCGGCTAACGGGAGCGAGGAGCTGGTGTCGAGCATGGCGGAGGGTCCGTCCTTACGCGTCCGGGTGATGAGCAGACGACCGTTCAGCGCCGGAGCAATACGGCGACAGCAAAGGCAACCAGGAGACAGACCGGCTGCAACGAGGCACGGTTGAACATCTTCATCGCCATCCGTGGTCCCGGATCGCACATCAGGCGAACAGCAGGTGCCAGCACTGTGCCGGCGGTGGCGAGCACCGCGCCTGCCAATCCGACCGGTCCGAAGAACGACCATCGATGGACTGCCAGCCCGACCGAGGCTGTCGCGGCGAGCAGCGAGCAGCCGCAGGCGAGGATGCTCGCGGTGCGCAAACCGTAGACGACGGGCACGGTACGGATGCCGAGGTGCACATCCTCGTCAGCGTCCGCCATGTCGTTGACGATGTTGCGCCCACCGACCTCCCAGGCGATCATCCACACTGCCAGTAGGAGCAGCGGCACCACCGGCCGCTGGACCGGCATCGCGAAGGCGCCCGCAAGCGCCCCCGCCGCGACCATCAAACCGGACAGCACGAACTTGTACTGGCTGACCGTTGCGAGGAGGCAATAGCCGATCTGCAACGCGACAGCAGTGGCGAACAGCACCAGGCACATCGGCTCGAGTGCGGCGCACAGAGCCGCGGCGAGCACCGCCAGGCCCCCCACCCATACCGCCGCAGCGAACATCGACAGCTGCCCGCGAGCCAGCGGGTGACGCGCGCCCGTGCTGTCGAGGTCGAACCCGTCGTAGGCACGCTCGTGAGCGAAACGCCGCCGGTCCAGGCGGGCGTCCATCAGATCGTTGGCGGCGAAGACCGCGACGTAGCCGGCGAGCGCCGCCAGCGCCATCGTGAACAGCCGAAGCAGGGAGGGGCGGTCGGTCACGATCAGCGCGCCGATCAACGGCTGGGCCACGCTCAGGCCTGCCTGCGTGCCGCGGGAGAAGCCATACAGCACCCGGAGGCGTTCGGTCACCAGTCTCACGCACGGCTCCGGGTGTGACAGGAGGGTTCACGGCTGTGGTGCGTCGCGGCGATCGTAGGGCGAGCGGGCAGTGAGCCGAAGCCGGCGTAGGCGTGGGCGAAGGCGGTCGCCTCGGGACCCGGTTCGGCGATGCGCCGGATGCGGGCCAGCCGCAGACGCAGAGCGAACTGGCGCTCCTGCGCAGTCCCCTCCGGAAGGTGAAGAAGGTGGAGGAGTTCCTCGGAGAAGGACTGTGCCTGCCACGCGGCGTCGATGCGCCGCGCGCTGTATCCGTCGAGGTCGGCGGTATCGCCGCTACCGAGGGCGGCGATCAATGCCTGTCCCAGGTCAGCGGCGTCCGCGATGGCAAGGTTCATGCCCTTCGCCCCGGACGGCGTCAACAGGTGAGCGCTATCGCCGGCCAGAAAGACGCGTCCGTAGCGCAAGCGTCCGCACACTCGGCTGCGCATGCGCAGCATCCCGCTCTCCACCACTCGGACGACGCGGGGCCGGCACGCACCAGGTTCCAACCGCGCGACCAGCTCCCGCATGATGCGCTTGTGCGACCACCGCCCGAGATCGTCGTCGGGGGCCACTTGCAGGTACAGGCGCGCCATGTCACCGGAACGCGGCATGATCCCCGCGAATCCCGCCTCATTGACGCAGTACAGCACCTCATCCACCGGCCGTGCCACTTCGGCAAGCACCGTCAGCCAGTCGTACGGGTAGCGGCGAGACAAGTATCGCGCCGTATCTCCGGGATCGCCGGGAACCGACTGCGCCACGCGACCATTGACGCCGTCGCACCCAACGACGTAGTCGCACTCCACATCGAGCCCCGCAGTGCGTACCCTCGGCCGGCCACCGCCACTCGGCTCGACAGCGGTCACGCCCTGCTCGAACCGTGGCGGGCAGCCCGCTTCGACGAGCCTGCCGATCAAGTCACGAACGAGCTCCTGCTGCGGATAGATCCAGTGGTGAGCCCCGCCGGCGAAGTCGGCGTAGTGCACGGGTACGCGTTCCCCCAGACACTTGATGTCACATCGGCCGTGCCGACGCGCCTCTGCCAGGAGACGGTCCGCCAGCCCTTGCTCGCGCAGGTACGCCACGACCCGGTGCTCCAACAGGCCGGCACGGGCCCGCTGTTCGATCCAACTACGAGACTCTCGCTCCAACAGGCATACGCCGATGCCCGCCTGGTGCAGCACATTGGCGAGCACCAGCCCGGCCGGCCCGGCGCCGACGACGGCAACCTGGGTTCGCACTACGCAGGTCACGTCACCTTCCCAGCTGCGGCGCACCGCGCGTGCGCAACGGCCGACGGCACAACCCGGGGGCTGAACACCTCGTGCACAGTCATCAGCGGCTGGTTACCGTGCCACAACACATATGTCTTGAAGGCGGCCTGGCCACCGGGGGGCATCCGCCAATCCTGGCATCCTGCATCCACCACGGTGCGGCGGTAGCCGGTTCCCGCAGCGTGCAACGCCTCACCGAGCGGCGCGGTAACGTCCGCCACACACTGTTCCGCTCGAGCCGAGACGTCCACACGCGCAACAACGTCATTGACCGACACCACCCTGTCCGAGGTGGCCAGCATCGAACGCCGCACCAGCACGTCACCATCGACGACGCCCAGCAGTCCAGCAGCTCCAAGGGGTGCCGAGGCGATCGGCAGCCGTCTGTTTCGCGCACACCGGACCGACACCGGCTGACCGAGCAGTGCCCACAGTAGCGTGGTGGTCAGGCCCTCACTGCTGAGCAACATTCTCGTCATAGGCGAGACGAACCGGTCGATACGCGTGGCGAAGTCACCCCTGTCCCTGTTGCAGAACTCGACACCGCCGGGCAGTGGAAGCGCGGACAAAGGCATGGCTCCTCGTGGCGTGCGGATTTGCGAGCACCACTCGACATCCGTCGAGGCTCCGGGCCAACGCCGGACATCCTCCCGATCCGGAGACATGCAGAAACGTTTCGGATTACTGTTTGTCACACCTTCAAGTGATTGCCGGGCAGGCTCGTACCTCACCGGCCAACTCCTCGGGCAGAATGGGCCGTTGACCTATCTGATTCCAAACGTTGGTGTAACTCACCAGACCAGGAGGTCACTTGACGACACGTACCACGCGCGCCACCGAACAGACAACGAGCTTCTCCGGTCCGGCAAGGAGCACTGCACTGGTAGCAACCCTGGGCCTACCCCAGACAGGCTGTGACAAGGACGAATGACTCGCCCAGTGGACCGCACACTCCGCAAAGTGCGGAACCCCGGCTCCTCGCGTATCCCGCAACCCCGCCAACCGTCCGGGACTCCTCGGCTCACGGCCCTGCGACAGTGTGCACGGCTGGCCTATCACCATCCCCGACGGCTGCTGGTCGCCCTCGCGACCACCTCACTCTTGCTTTCCTTGCTCGGCGCCATCGTGGGTACGGGATTTTCACCCGGCGGATACGATCCCGCAGGCGCCGACTCGGTACGTGCCGACGCCTATCTCAACCGCCACTTCCACAGTGGAACGCCCGACGTGGCGATCCTGGCCACATCAACGGCACAGGTCAACACCCCCACCACACGGCAAGCCGGTCTGCGGCTCGCCCGCACCGCGGCCGACCTCCCCGGAGTCTCGGCGGTGCAGTCCTACTGGACCACCGGTGATCCTGCCCTTCGCTCCCACGACGGCCGCACCGGACTTCTCTTGCTTCACCTCTCCGGGAATTCAAAGCGCATCCACGACACCGCCGCGACCGTCCTGCCGACTCTCGACGCCGTGGCCGGACCACTGCGCCTGGCAGCAACGGGCCCCGTGCCGACCGAACGTGATGCCGAGCAGATCACAAAGGCCGACCTGGTTCGCTCCGAACTGCTTGCCGCTCCTGTCGTGATGGTCCTGCTGCTGGTCGTCTACCGTTCCGCCGTTGCGGCCCTCCTGCCGGTCGCGATCGGCGCCGCATCCGTCGCCGTGGCCACCGCGGCGCTGCGGCTCCTAGCACTCGTCACCCCCGTCTCAGTCTTCGCGCAGAACATCACCACGGCCCTCGGCTTCGGACTCGCCGTCGACTACAGCCTCTTCCTGCTGGCCCGCTACCGCGAGGAGACGGCCACCGGCGCCGATCCACGGCGCGCGCTCACCACCACCCTTATCACCGCAGGGCACACCGTGCTCGTGTCCGCCACGACGGTCATGCTCAGTGCCTGCGGCCTGCTGGTCTTCCCCATGTACTTCCTGCGCTCCCTCGGATTCGCCTCGATCGCCGTTGTCGCCTGCGCCACTGCCTTCACGCTGCTGGCGGTACCCGCTCTGCTGGTGGTGGCAGGCGACCGCGTGACACGGACCGGTCGATACCTGCGTCGCAGCCCGACGAAGCAGGAGGACCGTTGGTACCGCATGGCCCATTCCGCGATGAAGCGCCCCTTCGTCGTCGTCGCCACCACCACCGTCCTACTGCTGACCCTGGCACTCCCCTTCGCCCAGGCACACTTCGGTCGCTTCGACGACAGGCTCCTGCCACCCACCGCCCAGGCACGGCAGGCCGGCACACAGCTGCGGGCGCAGTTCCCCCCGCAGACAGTCAACCCGATCAACATCGCGCTCCCCCACACCACCGCAGGATCGGCTGGGGCCCGCGTCCTTGACGACTACGCCCGCAGGCTCTCGCGTATCCCCGGCGTCGCCGGCATCGAGACGGCGACAGGCAGCTACCGGGCGGGGAGACACCGTGCGGATGTCCTTCAGCCGCGCATGTATGCCGGGCCGTCTGGCAGCTGGCTGCGGGTCATCACAGCCCCGGGGGCGAAAGGAACCGATCCACAACGCCTGATGGCGAAACTGCGAGCTGTACCAATCGGCCGGCAAGCCTGGGTGGGAGGGCCGGACGCGACGCTATCGGACACGAAAGCGAGCATCACCGATCGCCTGCCATGGGCGTTGGCAATCCTCATCGGCAGCGTGTTCGCCATGATGCTGCCGTTCGTGCGCAGTGTCCTCGCCCCGTTCAAGGCGGTCATGCTGGCCGGGCTCAGCCTCACCGCCTCCTTCGGATCCATGGTGTGGATCTTTCAGTTCGGGCATCTGCACTGGCTGCTCGGCGACTTCCCAGTTACCGGATCAATCGATTCCAACCTACCCGTCCTGTTGCTGTGCGTCGTCTTCGGCCTGGCCACCGACTACGAACTGTTCATCCTTGCCCGCATCAAAGAACGGTACGAAGCGACCGGTGACAACAACGAGGCCGTTGCTTGGGGAGTGGCCCGCAGTGGCCGCCTCGTCACTGCTTCGGCACTGACAATCGCCTGCGTCTTCGCCGCCATGGCCACCTCCCACATGTCGCAACTGAAGATGGTGGGATTCGGCACGATGCTCGCGGTCCTCCTCGACGCCACCGTCGTACGCATCGCCCTTCTGCCCGCGCTCATGCGTCTGGCCAGCCAATGGAACTGGTGGTGGCCATGGCCGGGCGTACGGCATGCCCCACGAGCCGGGGATACTGATCACCATCGAGGTGGCTATCGCGACGGCCCGTTCGCATAGCCCTGCCCAGCCCCCACCGCACAGAGAGGCAGGCTGCGCCCTCGCAGAAATCCCCCTCGACCCCGGCCACCAAGCAATGCGGGAGGCAAGGGGCGATCCGACCAAACCCGCAGTCAGATCAACGCCATCGATCAATCCGGACCATTCCCGAGCCGGCAATCCTGCTAAAGCCCTGAGGGCCACCGAGGAGGGGCGAGGCATTACGCGCCCCCCTGTTCCTGTGAAACTCCACGACGTCGGCTTGGCCGCCACGGGCAAAGGTCGCCCCAACGTCCGACGAACGTTCACGTGACGCGGCCTGGTTCGAGACGCATTCGACACTGGAGGTTGAAGAACGGATCAGTCGGCCCACACCCGCACCAGGCAGCGGCCGGCGTGCGGTGGGGGTGGGTCGGTGAATGAAGTCCTGCCGTGCAGGATGGCCATGTTGTCCACCAGCAGCAGGTCACCGCGGCGGAGCCGCACGCGCAGGGCCATGCGAGGGTCCGCCAGGACCTCGTCGAAGGCATCCAGAGCGGAAACCTGAGCGGTGGACAACGGGATTCCGTGCTCTTGCTGGCCGCGGGTGATCCAGTACCGGTTGTACTGCACGTGTAGACGACCGGCGCTGCGCCGGAAGACGGGGTAGATGTGTTCGAAGTCCGGCCCGCGGCCGAAGTGGAAGTCCTGGTAGAGGTCAGGCAGGACATCCGGTCGGGTCCTGAGCAGTACGTTGTGTACGGCGTGGCCGCTCACCAGCACCGACTCGCCGCCGTGGCGCGCCGGGCGGATGCACAGCATGCCCAGTAGCCGTGGAGGTCCGGGGAATTTCGCCCGGTCGGTGTGCAGGGCGAGGGCTCTCTCGGGGCGGTGCGGACGTGCCGGGGGTGCGGGGGCGGGGGCCGCAGCCGTCACCAGGTTGTCGCCCGGGTGGTCCGGGTTCACAGGGCGCACGTTGCCCAGCGGTGTCACGAACCGCCGACACACCTCGACGCACTCTTCATCGGTCAACGTGTCAAGGTCGAGGCCGCGTACCACCGCCAGCCCGGGACCGTGGCTCAGGTACTGCGCGGCCCGGGCCACGGGATCGGCACCATCCCGGCCTGAGGGCGCGTCGCCGGTGGCTCTCCCGGGTGCCCGGGCGAGCAGCGGAGGGTGTAACGGGACCAGCCAGTCCCGTTCTTCCAGCGTCGCGCCCTGCCACGCGGAGGGTCCCGCGGCCGCCACCGGTGTGTCCATCAGCGGGCTCCTTCCGGTCTTTCGGTCCCTTGTCACCGCCGGTTGGATCGGACCAGACATACGTCAGGGTGAGGTCACGTGATCTCCCAACGCTGGATGGCGAGGAAGGCTGCCACGGCGCGTTCGGTGCGATGCTCGTCGGCCCCGGTGGTCGGGATGACACTGAGGTGGTCGCAGTCGGAGCGGTAGAGAGGATACTCCTCGCCGGCCTTGCGATGTCCGCTGATCACCAAACGGTGCCGCCCCAACCGTTCGAAACCGTTCGCTGGAGTCGACGCCTTTGCGGGCGATGCGGCCCGCCAACCCGCTTGCCCACCAGCTGTTTCCGCTGGTGGGGGACGTCGTAGGCCCCTCGTTGGGAGAGGGCGTGCTCCCTCCGGGAAGGCAGGAAGGCGGGAAGGCAGGAAGGCGGGCAGGCGTCTCAGGGGCGGACCATTAGGCCCACTGTGCCGAACGCGTGCGACGCCCCGTACTGCTCGTCACCTCGGAAGGTGGCGACGTAGCCGTTGGTCAGAGTGCCGGCGCTCGCCGTGCCCAGGCGGAGGGGTCCGATGCACGCGGCCTCGCCCTCTGCGCCGGTGACGGCGCGGCAGATCTCGCTGCCGTCGGGGGTCGTGAACTCCACACGCTTACCCCTGAGCGGCTTGCCGGTCTCGGCGTCGTACAGAAAGGCCCTCGCGCCGATGGAGGGCGGGAAGAGGTTGGCGTTCGCGTTCTGGGTGGAGATGCGCGTCGCGTGCGGTTCACGGGAGCCGTGCTCCCCGTGGGCCGAGGCGGCTTGCGTGCAGGACAGGACCGTGGCGGCGGCGAGGACCGCGGTGCCGAACCAGGACCGTACGGACATGGGGTCTCCTTGAGCGGCGGGTTCGGAGCTGAATGATCTGCTCCTCATACTGTTCGCCTAACGGTGCGATGCGGCGGAGGTTACGGGGCGAACGGACCGGGTCGGCGCGGCGCGCGTCCGGCCAACTACTTGACCGAGTAAAGGGATTGACATGACGGGCGCCAGTTCTACAGTTCCCTCGTGCTGTATTTGCTGGCGCTGCCCCCAACCGACTCCGTCACCGAGGGTTATCTCCCGGCTGCCGCCCGGCTGGGGCTCGACGTCACGCTGCTCACCGACGCACCCGAAGCGCACCGACGGGCCTACGAGGGGCGCGGCGGGGACGCATGGCCCCGGATCGACATCGTCCCCTGCGAGGTACGCGACTTCCGCGAGGTGATCGCCCGCATCGCGGCGCTCGACCGCCGACCGGAGGCCGTGTTCACCAACAGTGACCACCTCCAGGTGCAAGCGGCACTCGCCGCCGACTGGTTCGGCCTGCCGGGCAAGGACTGGCGGGCCGCGCTGCTCACCAAGAACAAGGCACAGATGCGGCGGGCCCTCGCCGAGGCGGGGCTGGAGACCGTATGGAGCGCGGAGTTGACCCGGCCCGGGGACGCGGAGGATGTCCGGCCGCCTTTCCCATGTGTGGTCAAACCCCGCGAAGGGGTTGCCAGTGAGGACGCCGAGCTGGTCGAGGACCGCGCGGAACTGCTCCGCCACTGCCAGGACGTGTGGTCCCGGCGGCCCGGCCTGCCCTTGGTCGTCGAGGATTACCTGATGGGGCCGTTGCTCACCCTGGAGACCCTGGGAGATGGACGCGCCCTGCACATCCTCGGCTCCTTCCATGAAGTGGATGTCGTGCCACCGCACTTCGTCCTGCGGCGCGCCGATCTGCTGCCCGCGCCGCCCCGGACGCACGTGGAGCAGGTCGTCGCACGGCTCGAGGCCCTCGGTGTCGGGTTCGGCGCCTGCCACACAGAGTTCGTGGTCCAGGGCGAGCGGGTCCGCGTGATCGAAGTCAACTACCGCTCCGCCGGCGACCAGGCCGACCTCGGTCTCGCCGAGGCGCTCGGTATCCCCTTGTTCGAGCACGTCCTCGGCGCCCACCTCGGCCACCTGCTCCCGGCCGACCTCGGCGCACGGAGCGCGGGGCGGCTGCTCCGTATCGAGACCGTGCATGCCGAGCGCGCCGGAGCCCTCACGTCCGCACCGGGGCCCGTGGAGTGGGACCGGGACGGGGTGCGGCTGGTCTACCGGCCGCAGCGCAAGATCGGCGAGGAGCACCCCCTTCACCACTCCGACCGCGACCACCTCGGCATCATGCGGGCCACCGGACCCGACCAGGACCGGATCGGACGTGTCGTGGCAGCGTTCCTCGCCGCCCATCGCTGGGAGATCGTGTGACGGCGGAGGAGGACGAAATCCTCGCCCGAGCCCTCGGCGCCCTGCTGCGGGAAGACCCGTATGACCTGCGCCCCGGGGCGGTCGTCGAGCGACGGCCCGACGGCGACTGGCTCGTCCTTCCCGAGGTGGACATTCCCGTACGTCCCGACGGCTTCCAGTGCGAGATCCGGGTTCGCCCGGTCCCCGGCCTCGGTGCCGTACTGGACCGGCTGCGCGAGGGCGTGGCCGAGCAGGATCTGCCGGGTTTCGACGCCTTCCGTGCCGAATGCGACCAGGCTGTGGCCATGGTCCGGCTGCAGTGGCGGGAGCGGTCGCGTGTGGTCGCGAGGCTGGCCGAGGAGCACGGGCCCGTGAAGGAGTGGAAGGGGGTGCGGGGTTCCCTCGCATTCGAGGCACTGGCCGCCTTCCGGGACCATCCGGTCTACCCCACCGGTCGGGTGCGCAACGGTCTCGACGAGCGCCAACTCCTCGCATACGCACCGGAATTCCGGCCTGTGTTCGGCCTGCGCTGGCTCGTTCTGCCGGGTGAGGCGCTGACCCTCGGACGGCGGGCCCGGCTGCCGCGCTGGTGGCCGACCCCCGCCTCCCTCGGCCTGGCCCGGTCCGGCGACGGGTACCTCGCGCTGCCCGTCCACCCGCTCACCGCCGAGGGCCCCCTCGCCGAGGCCGTCACCGCCGCCGGCCTCGGCGGCAGCGCGCGGCTCGCCGAGACGACGTGGCCGGCCGTGGTCCCCACGCTGTCCATGCGGACCGTCGCCGTCGTCGACGACCCCGGCGTCCACATCAAACTTCCCCTGGCCACGTCCACCTTGGGACTGCTCAACCGGCGCACCATCAAACCGGGTGTCCTGCCCGGCGGCGAGTGCGGGCAGCGACTGGTGGCGGAGATCGCGGCCCGTGAGCCCCGCTTCGCCGACGCCGTGCTGTTCACCGATGAACGCACCCACCTCGGCGCGGGCCACGAACTGCTCGCCGCGCTGGTCCGCCGCTACCCGTCCGGCCTCGACGACGCCCATGTGGTGCCGGTCGCCGCCCTGCTGGCCACCTGCCCCGACGGCCGTCCCGTCGTCGACGTGCTCGCCGAATGCCACTACGAGGGCTCGGCGGCCGCGCTGCTCGACGCCTACCTCCGGCTGCTGCTGGACTGGCACACCACCCTCTTCTCCTATGGCATCGCGCTGGAATCGCACCAGCAGAACACCTCGATCGTCCTCGACGGCCACGGCGGCCTCCCCCGGATGCGGCTACTGCTCAAGGACAACGACGGGCCACGCGTGCACCCTGCGCGCCTTGCCGCACGGATCGGCGAGGCGGCAGCCGCCGGCCTGCTGGGCTTCACCGACCCCCGAGTCCTCGTCACCGACGACGGCCCGCTGGCAGACCTGTTCACGACCGTGACCGTTCATCTGTGTGCGGCTGCCCTTGCCTTCGAACTGGCCGAACGCGGCCGGGGCCCGTTGAACACCTGGCTGGGGCTCCTCCGGAACCGGCTCACCGAAGCCGTCGACCGGCTTCCCGCGGGACCGGCCGCGGTGCTGCGCGCCCGGGTGCTCAAGGCGCCCCGGCTGCCGATCAAGGCGATGGTCACCGCCGGAACGCTGTTCAGCAAGAACCGCTCGGGGGCCGTGGACATCAACAAGTTCTACGTCGACGGGCCCAACTACCTGCTCCCCACTGATTCAGGGCGGCCGGCATGACCACCGTCCCCGGCCCACAGCATGTTGTCCAAGTCCGCGGTACACACGACGGACCACCCGCTGACCAGCGACTCCTCCTCGGTTCCGGTGATTCCGATCGACGCGCGGTCAGGGGGAACCCGGTCCGCCATGGGGGTGAGACGAGGCGGCGAGGCGGCGAGGCTGAGCCTTGCGCACATGAGTACACGGACGCTGGAGCGGCCGGCGGCCGCGAGCGTTCGAGGACCTGGTGGTGGCCTCGCGGACGGCCACTGGACGCGCCGCGGCGGGGGCCACCCAAGCGTCACCGAGGAGATCCGGGAGGCGATCTTCGCCGCCCGGTGGGAGTGCCCGCGGCACTCGCGGATCAGCATGGGGAGGTGTCCGGGGTCGCGGGCGGGACTCGTGAGTCGACCGGTGGGCTCCGAGACGAGCTCCTGCTCAGACCCGGGCGATGGTCACCGTGGTGGGGCCGGAAGCGGAGGTGAGGCCTTGAGGGGTCAGACAGGCGGCTTGTCGGGAGGCGAGCAGGGTCACCTCGGTGACGACGGTCGCCCCCTTGAAGACGCCATCGGTGATGGTCCCCGTGCTCACGGTGACGATGTTTCCATTCGGCCGTACGGCTGCCAGGCTGTGGATCGAGGCAGTCGACGTCGTTCCGCCGGGGTCGCCGTGATGGGGGGACATCTTCCCCTTGCGCTCCCCCTCGCCGTTGCCCCAGTGGAAGGTGAGGGTGCCGCCGGCGGGCCCCAGGAGGCAGGACAAGGCGCCGGTGGAGTCTCCGCCGAAGGCCGCGGAAGTGAACCTGCTGTCCGTCGAGAGAGGGCATCCGACGACTGCCTGGGACGTGACGGAGGTGGCTCTCGGCGTGAAGGTCAGCCCCGGTGCGTAGGAGGCGGCGACGGTGCCGGCGCATGTCAGGAGGGCGCCGGTCGGCCGGTCGTCGGCATGCGCCGTCTGGGCCGTGGGCGTGAGCGTCGCCGCCATGACGGCGACCACCGCGGCGAGTCCGTGGGATTTGCGCGATCCTGTGGTGTTCACACGGTCCCTTTCCTCGGTCCTTGGTTCTCGGGTGCGGTGCGGTGAATGGTGACGGTGACGGTGCTCTGCTGGTGGTCCGTCGCGGTGTAGACGCGGCCTTCGTTGGCGACTCCGAACGGGGCCAGGTCCACCAGGCCGCGGGTCAGGTGGGCTCCCTCGACGCGGACCTCCGCGACCTCCGGGCAGGCGTCCAGCACGGCGGCGCCCAAGTGGTGGAAGGTGTGCTGACTGGAGCGGCTGGCGTGCTCGCCGAAGGCCTTGACGACGGCCTGTTCGGCGCGAGCACGGCAGTGGCGGTGGTCGGTGCCCGTCCCGGCGTGCCGCCAGGTCACGTTCATCCGGGCGCCGAAGACCCGGTCGGTGACGGCCTGTGTGGTGGTGTAGGCGTCGCGGGCGAAGCCCGTGAACGTCGCGCCGCCGGTCGCGAAGAGTTACATGTTCAGCAGGCCACTGCGTACGACGGGTTCGCCGTGACGCGTGAGCGTGAGGTGAGCGTGATCCTGGTGGCGGACGGGGGCGGAGAAGTGCTGGGCCGAGGTTGTCGGCGGGTCGGACAGGAGCGGGGAGAACTCGGAGGCGATCAGGCGCACATCGGCGGTCCGGACGCGCGTCGTCGCGGTGAGGAAGCGCTCGGCAAGCGCGAGCGCATACGATTCGGGCTCCGACGCCGCGTGCTGGGCGCCGATCGCCAGCACGGAGTTGCTGATCGAACTCACGGGGATGAGACGGGTGTTGTCTCCGTCCCTGTAGACCTCGGGGTGGTCCATCAGCAGGCGGACGTCCGCCCGGAACCGGCGTACCCGCTGCCGAGTGCCGGACCGGTCCACGAGGAGGAATTCGATTCCGCATTCGCCGTAGGCGTGATCGCCGATGGAATGGCCCATCGTTCTCCGTTCGGCTGGACGACGAGAGCGCGAACGTGCCGGAGTCACCTTCACAGGAGCCTCTCGGACGGTCAACGGGTCACATGTAAGTAGGCAAATAATCCCGCCCGTGAATCCATCGGCCGGTCCGAGCCGGTCTGGACACGTGCGGTGGCGGATGTCAGCCTGGACCGGCCATCGGAAGGACGCACAGAAGGAATTCACTGTATGGCCGGCGCCACGCCCTTGCCCGAAGCGGTTCAGGTGGCCGTGGTCGGCGGCGGGCCCGTCGGTCTGCAGTTGGCCGGGGAGCTGGGTCTTCGGGGTATCAGCTGTGTCGTGCTCGAACGGGATGTCCGGCTGCCGCAGGCGACCCGCGCACTCGTCCTGCACTCCCGGACCCTGGAATTCCTCGACATGCGCGGAATCGCCGAACCCTTTCTCGCCCACGGGCACCGCTACCGGCACTACCCCCTGGGTTCCGAAGGGTCCGTCGCGCATTTCGCCGCCCTGGACAGCCCCTTTCCTTATGCGCTCGCACTGCCTCAGCACCGCACCACAGCGCTGTTGGAGGAATACGCCCTCAAGAACGGCGCGCTCATCGCCCGCGGGGCGGAAGTCACCGGAATCAGTCAGGACGAGGAAGGCGCCGAGCTGACCGTCCGGCGTGCGGGCGGTGTGCGGCGGATACGTGCCGACTACATCGCCGGGTGCGACGGCGCGCGAGTGCCGTGCGCCGGCTGTCGGGCATAGCCGCGTCGCACACCGTGCACCCCTACGACGTCATTTCGGTCGACGCACAGCTCGACTTCGAGCCGCAACAGCCGTGGAGCCGATGGGGCCCGGACGGCATGGTGCTGCTCCTGCCGTTCGGCGACGGACGGTGGCGCGTCATCCTCTACCCCTACCGTCGCCCCGAGGCCGGTGAC
>NZ_LNBE01000001.1:301810-441060 GCF_001445655.1 Streptomyces roseifaciens | reverse complement strand
GCGCGCGGTCTGCTCCGCAGACACGACGCGCCGCCGCTACGCGGCGGAGAAAGCCGAGCTCCGCTCGGCTGATCGGCCAACTCCGTTGGCCGGCATCCCGGATCGCTCCGCGATCCGGGATGCCGGAATCCGCTCCGCGGATTCCTCAACTACGCAGCAAGGCGGATGGTCCTGCGGTGGTCCGGACTGTGCGGGTTCTGTTCCCTTGGCTCTCACGTCATACGCCCCGGTGGTTGCTGTCCCCGACCCTTCGATCTGATGGGAGACCTAATGCTTCTACTCTAGTGGCCCGGGTTGGGCTATGCGCTATTTGGAAGCAAAAAACTATGGGATCTCCGAGAGTTGGCCGGGCTCCTCTGCGGAGGATTCACGGTCGGCCGCGCCCCACTCACCCTTGAGGATGTCGATCATCAACTGGCCCTGCTCTTGGGTGAGTTGTCCCAGATTCTGCTTGGTGCGTACCTTACAGAGCCATGGACCGATCATGACGCGCTCGCCGTCGACCTCCATCCACTCCCGAGCGCTCGGCGGGCGGCTCCAGCGTTCCACGAACAAGCGCAGGAGCTCGGCAGTCTGGCCAAAGGAGCGGCGGGTCCGTGTACCAGACGTGGAGCTCGTTTTCGGTGCGGGGAGCGGGACTTGATCGGGGGTCAGTCCGAGGTGCGTGAGGAGGGCGCGTTGGCCATCGTCGAGTCGGGTCCAGGCGGTGAACTGGCGGTGGAGCCAGCCGCCGGCTTTCACACCGTCGATCGTCAAGTCCCGCTGCCAGGTGGCAGGGGCGTGGCCTGCTTCGATCTGGCGGCGCAGCAGGTGGTACTTGCGGTGCCAGTCCGGGCCATGCGGGAGCGTCCAGTGCGAGTCGAGTGCGGTGAGTTGAGCTTCGCGAGTGGGGTCGAGGTGGCCTTTGCGGGCCAGGGAGCGTTGGTCGGTGAGGAATTGGCCGCCGGGTTTGGTGGCAGGGATGGCGAGGTGGCCGTGCTCGGCGTGGAAGGCCTCGACGGTGGTCAGGTGGCCGGCCCAGGTGGCTTCGTGGGCGTCCCAGATCATGCCGAGGTCTTCGAGCTCGGCGATCCATTCTGCGGTGAGAGTGCCTTGGCGGTGGGCGGTGCGCTGTCCGTCGATGAAGGAGCCGAGGCGGTATCCGTAGGAGTCTTCGTAGTCGGTGGGTACGCGCAGGTGGCCGTGTTCGGTGTGGTATCGGACGGCGGCGGCGAGGCCGGCGCGGCGGGGGGTGGACAGGGTCGTGCCGACTGCGGGCCAGGCGATCAGGTCCATCGCGCGGGCGATGTGGTCGGCATCCAGCGTGAAGTCGAAGCGGAAGCGGCGCGCGATGAGTTGGTGGGTGTCGGTTTCCAGGCGGCGCTTGGTGTTCTTGCGTGGGGCGCGGGCGGCGATGGTCTGGTCGTGGTGGCGCAGCGCTGCGGTGACGAGCCAGAGGGCCTCGTAGGGGGTGCCGAGGAGGTCGGTGGGGTCGGCGTCGGGTGGGGTGTAGGCCGGGATGACCAGACTCGCTGTCTTGGTGGCGAGGGTGGGGGGTTTGCGTAGGGCGCGGCCGAGGGCCTGGACGATGCGGCGCACGCTCGCGGTGCGGTCCGCGAACACGACCGCGTCCACGGCGGGCAGGTCGATGCCCTCGCCGAGGACTTGTGCGTTGGTCAGGATGCTGCGGGGAGCGGCGATGAAGCGGTTCTGGATCTTCTGGCGTTGGTCGGGGGTGTGGGTGCCGTTGATCGACTGCACGAGGAGGTCTGGGGCCCAGTCGGGGCGCTGTTGGGCGGGGAGGGTGCGCAGGGTGTGGCTGAATTGGCGGGCGAAGTCCGCGGCGTCCGCGATCTGCTGGAAGTAGACGATCACGTGCTTGAGGTCGTGCTCGGTCATGGCTTTGAGGACGGCCAGGTGCAGGGCGCTCGTACGGCGGGCCGTGGGACCGAAGCCGGTCTGGGCGTCGGTGTCGGTGAGGGCGCTGCGCAGGTCGGTGTCGGTGATCGCGGGGATCAGGAGTTGGTAGTCGGCTAGGACGCCGTCGTCGATCGCGTCTGCGTGGGAGTAGGTGTGCAGGCGTTTGCCGAACACCTTGGGGTCGTCCATTGACGCGATCAGGGAGGGGGTCTCCCATTGGGGGGTGGTGGTCGCGGTACGCTTGGGCTGCGGACGTGTGTCCGGAGCCTCGGTCAGGCGGGGGGCTTCCCACTCGTAGGGTGTCGCGGTCAGGTAGAGACGGCGGTCGGCCAGGACCCGGGTCTGGTCGTGGATCATCGTCCACTGCTTTTCCCAGGATCCGGCGGTGCGGTGTGCCTCATCCACCACCAGCAGGTCGAAGACGGGAACCGGGAAGACTGTGTGCTGGGTCTCTTCGATTCTGGGCAGCGAGTCGAGGGTGACGAACACGGTCACCCGCTCCCGCCGCTTGGTGCGCTGGGCCAACCAATAGGCCAGGTACTCCCCCGAACTCGTGGACACCGCCCCAGCGCCAGCCAGCAGAGGATGCTTGCTGGCATCGAAGGAAGAGACCGCCATCAACCGTTCACGGCGCCCATCCGCGCGGGCCGCGGCCGCCCACTGCCCCAGCAAGTCCAGGGACGGCACTGCCACCAGAAGGTGGCGGGCATCGAGCGCCTCGGCAGTGCGCAGCGCGATCAGCGTCTTACCCGTCCCGCACGCCGAGACCACATGCCCACGCGCCCCAGGCTTCCAGAGGTGCCGGACCGCGCTGTCCACCGCCGCCTGCTGATCGGGGCGCAGCTCCCGGCGTTCGGGGCGATCCGAGGTGGGCGTGTCGTCGATGCTGGAGTCGGTGGTCATCAGGTGGTTCCTCATGGCGCGGCTGGAGACGTCGAGGGGGCGGGTCCGCGGGAATCAGCAGTACGGCCAGTAGATTCCTTGTCCCCGGCCTCTGATCGCACGCCACTCAGGGACGGGGACCCGGCCGGCGGCGGCATAGATCCATCCCTCGTGGTGGTAGACGTGAGTGATGATCGTGTCGAGGGCGTGCCAGTCTGCGTGATGCCCGCAGGCGCCGCACCGGTTCGGGTTGAAGCTGCGGCCCCGCTGCCAGGCAGGCCGGTCGTGCAACTGTGCTGCGACGTCTGCCGTGTCGCCGTCCGGCGCCGCAAGGATGCGGCGTGCCATGTCGACGGCTTCGGGGAAGTCCGTGGTGGTGAACTCCTCACCATGCGGTCGGTATGACGGCAGTAGGCCGAACACCCACCACAGGGAAAAAGAACACCGCTCGCACGGCGCCTCGTATGCCAGTACATCTACCTGCAGCGAACCCACCGGGATCCCCCCTCTTTGCAGAGTGATCCTGGCACATCGTTGCCGTGGGATCAGGTTCGGTCTGGCAGGGGCGGTTACCAGTAGAGGAAGTCTGCCCCGTACCGGTCGAGTCCGGTCACAAGGGTGACAGCGTCATCCGCCACTTCCCGGCGCTGCTCTGGTCCGCGGACATGGTCGGCACTGTTTGTCTGACCTGTGCGGTATCTCTCGGCGAGGCGGCAGAAGGTGGCTGAGGGGTGGAAAAGAGTGTCCTTGGGTGGGTTTGGGTTCACGAGTGCGTCAGGAAGGCCGCCGTGTACTTCGGAGGTGATCCAGAATGCCCAGTCCACCAGCTTTTTCACCGCTTGCGCGTCCTGTGCGGCGCAGTCGAGCAAGATCGTCCGGCAGTCCTCGCATTCCTCTACCGTCGCGTAGAACAGCTCGTCTGCCACGACATCGCTCGGGTTCGCCAGCAACACCGACGGCGGCGAAGATCGTGTATCTGCGTCGGAGTGTGCGTGGACAGCGCTGGTTGCGGTCTCTTCCTCGGCTTTCTCGGCAGGGTTGCTGCTCAGCATTACGGCTCCTTGTTCCTCATCGTCGTTCGTCGTTTGGGGTGAGGCGGGGCGGTCTTCTTGTGGTCGACGGGTTAGCTCCATCGCATGTCCAGCGCCTCCAGGGCGTTGATCTGCTGTGTGGTGAGCCGGGTGACGTTCCGGCGGCGTTCGGACAGCCAGCGGCGCAGTAGGAGTGGGGGGCCTTGGTCGTTGCCTCGGTAAGTGGCGGGGACGGCGAGGTGTTGGTGGGCGCGGCGGAACAGGTAGGCCTCCCGCAGTCCTTTGTGGAAGGCCCAGGCCGAGTATCCGCGGGGGCGGCGCAGCAGGTACGCGAGAGGGTGGCGCAGGGGGATCTGGCCGAGAAGTTCATGCTGGGTGGTGGTGAGGCGGGGTAGGGCGGCGATCTGGTCGGCCAGCCATTCGCTGTAGGGGTTTTCGGCCTGTTCCGGGCCGTGGTCGGGGAAGGGCACCGTGTTCCGGCGGGCGGCGGCCACGACGGCGGCGTAGGTGCAGCGCCACCGCCCGGTTTTGTCCCAGCGGCTGTTCCACCAGGGGTAGATCTCGGTGAGGGCACGGTGGTAGCAGTAGGGCAGTTCGCGGCGGTCCGCTTCGGCGCGGAGCCGGGAGAGCCGTGCTCCCAGAGGGATGCCGCCATGGGACTCGCCCTGGGCGGGGACGAGGTGGCCGTGCCGGGCTACATAGTCGCGTGCCATGTCGAGGGTGAACTCGATGCTGGTGCGGGAGTGTTCCCATCGCATGTCCAGCAGGTCGAGGGCTTCGGCGCGCTCCGGCAGAAGCATGCCGTGCTGGTTCAGGCTGCGCTGCGTGCCCAGCCACCAGCCCAGGTAGAAGCCGTCGTCGGTGCGGTGGCGGTCTGGGACGTTCACGTGTCCGTGTCGGGCGTGGAAGGCCTGCGCGTGTTCGTAGGCGCTGTCCCAGATCTGGTTGGGGGCGGGGGTGTTCTTGGGATGGAGCAGTTCGATCAGTTCGTCGGCGCGCAGCGGGCGGGCGGGGGTGTAGGGGCGCAGGGTGCGGTCACCGCCCAGGAAGTGGATGCGGTCGAAGACGAGTTCGTCCCAGACGCTGAGGCTGATGAGGATTTGGTGCAGCAGGTGGAAGCTGGTGCCTTTGACGCCTTCTTCGAGCTGTTGGTCCGGGCTGAGGTAGACGGGGACGATGATGCGGGCGATCTTGCCTTGTCCGGGGGTCTGGCGCAGGGCTCGGCCGACGGCCTGGAGGATCTGGATCGGGCTGCTCTTGGGTTCGGCGAACAGGATGGAGTCCAGGGAGGGGATGTCGACGCCTTCGGTGAAGCAGTTGCAGTTGCTGAGCACCGCCCGGCGCGGAAGATCCTCTCCGGTGGGGGCGTGGGCGGGGGTGTCGATGAATTCCTGGACCCGTTCGCGGCGGGCGACCGCGCCGGTCTTGCTGTGGACCACGTTGCTGACCAGGTGGCAGCGCATGTACGGCGGTATGAACTCGGCGGTCTCGGTGAGGGTTTCGGCATAGACGGATGCGTCGGCGATGTAGGTGTGGAAGGTGAGGGTGCGGCGAAGGTCGTAGAGGTGCTGGGCGTGTAGGAGGGCGACCTGTGCGGCTGCCAGGCGTAGGCCTTCGCTGGTGGCGTCGATGCGTCGGGTGTTGCGCAGGGCCTGTCTGAGGTCGTTCTCGGTGACTTCGACAGCGACGATCTCGTAGTCGGCCAGGAGCCCTTGGGCGATCGACTCGGCCAGGGAGAGGCGGTAGACGACGGGCCCGTACAGACGCGGGTCGTCCATGGAGGCGATCACGTCGGTGCCAAGGATGTCCTCGCCTACATTCGGGGCCAGAACGCGAGGGGTGGCGGTCAGGTGGAGGCGGTGGCGGGCGGGGATGAGCGCATCGTCCAGGACGTGCGCCCAGGCTTTGTTGCCGTCGCCGGCGGTCCGGTGGGCTTCGTCGCAGATTATGAGGTCCCAGCGGGCGAGGTGATGCTCGCGGTGGGCCTCTTCGACCTTGTCCTGCGAGTGATAGGTGCACAAAACGTTCAGCGGCCCGAAGGCTGCTGCCCGGGCAGCGTGGTGGGCCAGTTCCTCGGCCGAGGTGACGCGCAGGAGACCGCCGGGCACCGTGCCAACGCCGTCCTGACTGCAGATGGTCAGGTACAGCCCGCGGCGGCCCTCGCGATGCCAGACCTGTGCGGTCTGGTAGAGCAGTTGAATGTTGGGGGCGAAGAGGATCACGTTGCCGCGCGGAGCGATGCGGTAGGTGACGTGGAGGGCAACGTGGGTCTTGCCGGTGCCGGTGGCCATCACGACGCTGACGCGGGCGTGGTGGTCGAGGAACGCGGAGACGGTGTTGCGGACGGCAATGGCCTGATGGCCACGCAGCGGGGTGACGAACGGATCTTCCTGGTCTTCGGTGAGCTGGTCTTCGGATACGGCCCCGAGCACCGGCCTCCCCCTCGTGATCATGTACCGGGAATCTCATGGTCGGCGCGGAGGCAGTGGCCGGTTTTCCTTTCGAGGCCAGTTCACCCTTTCCGGCGTATTCGACTGGTGAGGAGGGTTCGACAGCACGGCGGCGGCGCAGCATGACAGGCGCCGGGCTGCTGAGGGCCGCCGCAGGCAAGCTGGAAAGGGGGCGGAAGGTGGGGAAACGGGCGGCTCAGGCATGGGGGTTCGGCCCTCGGCAGCCGCTGCCGGTGCGGGTGGCGCCGGTGCGAGGGGAGTCGACCGGCAGTTACGTCAGCCGGCTCGCGCACGGCCAGGGACTTCATCTGGAGGAGCTGCTGGAGCGTGTGGGCTTCGGCAAGGCCTCGCGGGATCCGGCGCGGGTGCGAACCTACCCCTCCACCACCGAGATGTACGTCAACGAGCGCGGGCTTGAGTATCTGGCGGTGCTGTGCGGGACCACGGCCCGTGCGCTGCAGGAGGGTCTGCCGAGCACGGCCGCCCACCTGCTGGAGCCGGCCACCGACAGGGAACCGGTGTGGACCTGGCCATGGCTGCCGCGCCAGGGGCATCTGGTGGCGCTGTGCGGGACGTGCGCCGCCGTCGGCGGGGTGCACGAGACGGTGTGGATGATCAGCCCGGACCGGTGGCGGGTCTGTCTGGAGCATCTGCGGTTTACCGACAGCGACTCTACCGGTGGTACGTGGGGGTTGTCGCTGAAGCTGCTGACGCAGACCATTGCAGCCCACCGGGATCGCGAGGCCCTGTACCAGCGCTACGGGCCGGCCGGTGAGGAGTTGTTCGCCGACGCCTTCCAGATCACGGTGCACTGGTGGACACACCTGCCGGACACCCCACGCTGGGTGCAGCGGGCGCGGGACGCGGGACTTGGAGAACACGCGGTGCCCGCGGCACCGCTGGTGCTGATGCCGGAGGCGGCGGCCATGGCCGCCCACCTGGCCGCCTTCGAGCACGCCAACAAGCGCGACGGGCAGGCCCGCACTCGGTGGATGGATCAGATGCGGGAGCAGATGGATCAGTGGGGTGTCGACTTCCAGGTCGGCCGGTGGGCGCTGATGGACTGGCTGCAGCGGCACAGTGTCCCCGCCGCCACGGCGCCCGAGGCCGTCGGCGAGCTCAGCGGCAGGCCCACGTCGGGCGTCGGCCTGCCGCAGGAACTGCGGCTGTCGCCCGGCCATACGCAGGTGGCGCAGCCCACCGAGGCGCTGGGGGCGGCGTCTTGCCTGCCCTGGCAGCTGGGACAGCCCGCATGCGACATGTGAGCCCCGGCAGCCGGACAGAGCGGCCTGCGGGCGGCACCCCCAGTGGGAGACCTGGAGCTGACACAGGCACTCGCGCCGAACGGTTCGGGCCAGCGTGCGGGGCGATGCCGCGGTGTGGCGGGAGTCGCCGAGGGCAGGCTGCGTGAGCGTGCCGGAGGACCCCGGAGCGTGGTCGGAAGAGCATGTGGTGGACGCGGTCCGGGATGTGGTGGCGTTGTACCGCGGGCCGGACGGGCTGGTGCATGCGGGTGGTGCGGACCGGCTGCGGGGGCTGGGCCTGGAGGGGTTCGGGCCGGTCAGCGAGCCGGTGCCCTACCGGGGCCGGAAGGGCATCATCACGTATTGGCCGGTGGTGAGCGGGGGTCGGACGGTGGTGTGCTCGAGTCTGCGGCAGTGGCGGCTCACGCTGGAGCTGGACTTCGATCCGGCCTGGGTGGCGTTCAGCGCGGGCCCGGTGGAGTTGCGGTGGCGGGAGCGAGGCAGGAATCGCCGCTGGCGCCCGGACTTCGTGGCCCGTACCTCCGGTGGTGTGCGTGAGGTGCTGGTGCTCGAGCCGGCCGGTGCGGAGAGCGTGTCGGAGGCGAAGCTGCGGGTGCTGCAGGCGGTGGCCCGCGCGGCCGGGTGGCGGGTGCGGCAGGTGCAGGAGCCGTCGGGTGTGCGCGGCCGGAACCTGGCGTGGCTGGCCGGCTACCGCTTTCCCGCAGGCTGCGAGGACAGCCGGGTGGCCGCACTGCTGGAGGCGTTCACGGAGCCGACGGGACTGCGCGCGGGGGTGGCGGCCAGCGGGCTGGATGTGCTGACCGGGCTGGATCTCGCCTACCGGATGCTGTGGCAGCGGCGGCTGCGCTTCGACATCACGCAGCCGCTGCTGCCCGACGCCGTGGCCTGGGCCGGACCGGCCGACAACGGACGGGAGCAGGTGCCCGGCCCAGGTGAGGGCGGCCCGGCTGTCCTGGCATCGAAGTCGCACACCTTTCCCGGAGCGACAAGTCCGTCGCTCCTGTCCGGCGGCGGGGCGATGACGCCGCAGAACGCGCTCGCCCAGGTAGTGGGTCCTCGGGGCGCGAAGGGAGGGCACATGGGCGGAGTGTCGGGGAGGCCGCTGTCGGTGTCGATCGGGGCGCAGGTGCACTGGCAGGGACGCGAGTGGGAGGTGGTGGCGTGGCAAGGCCCGCAGGTCACCCTGACTGCCCAAGGCGCGGACTGCGGTGAGGGCTGGCAGGCACCTCAGGCGGTGTCGTACCGGTGGCTGGTGGGTGCGGAGGACTTCGCCGTATTGGACACCGACGCACCGGATGCCGGCGCCGCCCTGCACGGCTGGAGCCTCCCGGAGGACCACGAGCGCCGGGAGGAGGCGGAGCAGTGGCATGCACGCATGGTGGAGATCGACACCGGTCTGGCGCCGGGCCGAAGCGAACCTGAACGGGGGTTCGGGCCGGGGACGACGCTGGCCCAGCGGTGTGCCGCGATGTCGGCGCGCCTGGCCGCCGACGGCATCCGCTGCGCTGCCGCCACGCTCGCCGACAAACGACGCAGGTGGAAGGAGGCCGGCGAAAATGCGGCCGTGCTGCTGCCCGCGCCGCGGACCAAGCGCCCTGGCGGCTTCACCGACCCTCGATGTCTCAAGGCGATGCAGGAGGTGGTGACCCGGCGTGCCCGCGACTCAGACGTGACCATCGAGGTGATCCGCGAGGAGGTGGAGGACCTGCTGCGCTCGCGGCACGGCGAGGAGTTCGACGATCCGGCCGCCGCGGCAGCCCTGCTGCCCTCACGCTCTACCTTCTATCTGCGGATGCGGGAGTCCGGCCTGGCCGACCTCCTGAACCTGCCGACTCGCGGCCGCGTCGCCGTGGCCGCCACCCCGCCCCTGCCCCACGGCGGCCGCGAGATCGTCCTGCGGCCGGGGCAGCAGACCCAGGTCGACACCACGCCCTTGCGGATCTGGGCCCGCGGCGACGACGGCCGGCCCGTCGCCACGGAGATGACCGTCCTCATCGACGTGGCCAGCCGCAGCATCATCGCCCTGATGATCACCCCCAGCCGGCCCAGGGACGCCGAGAGCGGACGGGCAGGCCGGGCAACCCGGGCGATCGACCTGACGCTGATGCTGGCCCAGGCGTTCGCGCCGTGGCCGGTGATGCCCGGCTGGGACCCGCCGAGCGCGGCCGCCGCCTCCAGCCTGCCGTTCGGCGCGCTCGCGGCCGCCGACGAGCGGTTCACGAAGGCCACAGCCGCCCGCCCGGTCATCCACCCCGAAATGATCATCTACGATCAGGGCAGCCCGTACGTGAGTGAGCACTTCACATCCGTGTGCGACCGGCTGCGCATCGCCCGCCGCCCGGCACGCAAGAAAACCCCGGCCGACAAGCCGCTCGCCGAAAGCTTCTTCATCACCCTCGCACACGGCTTCAGTCAGCACGTCAAGCACGGTTGGGCCGGTCGCAGCCACAAAAAACGCGGCCGCGGCATCGACCGGATGCCGCTGTACACGATCGCCGAACTCCAGCAGATGGCGCAGGAATGGGTCGCACTGGAGTACCAGCAGACCCCCCATGCGGGACTGCGTGATCCTTTCCGGCCGGGCACCGAGCTGTCCCCCAACGGCATGTACGCCGTCCAGGTCCCCCGCAGCGGCTACCGGCCCGTGCCCTTCTCCCCTGCCGCCAACCGCTTCTTCCTGTTGCCGCGGTGGGTCACCCCCGGCAAAGACGGCTTCATGATCGACTACAGGGTGTATCAGCCGATCGCGCAGGACGCCGCCCACTACCGCGAGATCCTGCTGCGCGGCGGCTCCAAACTCACCGGCCGCGGCGACAAGTGGGAGTGCCGCTTCAATCCGTACCGCCCCGAACGGGTGTGGCTGTACGACCACACGGCAGGCACCTGGGTGACCTGCGACTTCAGGCTGCGGCACCTGCTGCATGACCCGTGGACCGCGGACATGTGGCAAGAACACGCCGAACAGCACCAGGCCGCCGGTGGCAGCGAGAAGGACGAGGAGGCGATCGCCCTGGCCCTGGCCGGGCGCGGCAGGCGCCACCGAAGCCACAGGCCGCCGCCCAAGCGCACCGGCGCCGAACCGCCCTTCCAGGGGCTGGAGCTGGCCACCGACCAGGTAGCCCAGGACCCTTACGCCGGTCTCGAGGAGTTCGACCTGTCGACCCTGCGGCCCTCCCCCGCGCTGCCCGTCTCCCCCCTGGCGCCGCTGAGCACACCCGTCCCGCCGGTGCTTCCCGCAGGCGCAGACAGTGCGGACGGCGCAGGCGCCTCGGCCGGCAGCGGGCCGGGGCCGCATCCGCTCGACGCCCTCTTTCCCGGCGACGGTATCGACAGCCTGGCAGAGGCCTTGGCGAACGGGACTCCTTTGGCCTTCCAGGAGGTCGTCGACGCAGAGCTCCTCGACGACTTCGATCCAGAAGACGACGAGGGCGAAGACGCCGGTGCCTGGCAGATGTAGCAGCCGGCCACGGGGACCCATGGGCGGTGGTGGACGCGGAAGCCAGCCCGCTGAGGGCTGGCTTCCGCGTCCACCACCGCCCGCACGGATGAAACGGCAACCGCACGCCAGGGAGCAGCGCGATGAAAGCGACCGTGGAACTGCGCGACAAGCGTGAGGCACGCCTGCGCCAGCAGTTGAAGGACACTCCTATGCGGCCCCTGCCGCTGTTCCAGCTCACCGGCTGGAACCACTTCGTCGACGAGGAAGTGAAGTCGCCTGCGCTGGCGGCGGACAGCGACCCCGCTGCGGACAAGGAGAGGGCTGCGGCCAGGAAGAAGGACGAACAGGCTCTCGCCTACCACCGGCATCTGCGGATGGTGACCACCGACGCGATGACGCACATGCAGGACATGATCATCGAGGCAGTCAATTACAGCAGCGGCCGCCGGGACGGCCTGATGGACCACGTCATCGACGGACCTGCGGGAACCGGTAAGACCTGTTTGCTGCGGGCGGTCGGGCGCGCCGCCCAAAGGGCGATCGAAACCGCCATGAACGGCAGGCAGCCCAACAAGATTCCCGTGGTGCACATCACCACCCCTGCAGAACCCGAGCCGAAGGTGAACTGGGTCTGGGAGATCGCCTCCTACCTGGGCCTGGCCCCCGAACCGAAGAGCATCACCGAAGTCCTCGAGATGCGCCGGCACCCCGACCTGACCTTGTCGGTCAACTACATCCTGGAGACAACGCAGACCCGCCTGATGCTCATCGACGACATCAACCGCGCCACGGCACAGCAGCTGGCAAGCGTGCTGCCCTACTTCGACTACTTGCGCGACAAACTCGGCATCGCCCTCGTCTTCTGCGGCACCGGCGCCAGCCATCTGATGCATCAGGCCCGCGTCCTGGCCGGGGACCTCGCCCGGGTCAGCGAGGAGAACCGCCTGCGGCTCGAGCAGGCGGGGCAGCCGGCCGCGCCCGGGACGCCCTCGCCCAGCGCGCTGCTGCCGGTGACCTGGCTGCACCCCCTGCCACTGAACGCCGAGGACCCAAAGACCTTCCGTGAGGTGCTGATGGGCTTCGAGGCGGACCTGAGCTTGTACCGGCTGGAGGAACACGCCCTGAGCAAACACGCCGTCGAACTGCACCGGCGCACCGGCGGCTATTTCAAAGCCCTCACCTACGTCGTCTCCACCGCCGCCGTCATCGCGATCCAAAGCGGCAGCGAGAACATCACCCTCAAAGAGATCGACGCCGCAACAGCGCAACTCGGCCCCTGAAACGAACCGACGCGTGCCGCGCATTGCCTGTTCACGCCCGCGGTTGCCAGACCGTCGCGTCCCCCCGTCGGGGGGGCGCGCGGGGGTCTGGTGTGGCTGCGCAGCCGGCTTGGGCTGGTTGCTATGCCGAGAAGTCGCTGGGGGTGTAGCGGTTGCCGGTGACGACGGCTGCCACGACCGCGCGGTCAATCAGGGCGTTCGGCGGGCGGTGCTTGGCCAGCCAGGTCAGCTCGTCGACGCGGAGGGTGCCGGCCTTCTTCTTCTCGGTGAGGTCGAGTACGAGCAACTGGCCGAAGGGAGCGGTGGTGTTGGTGTATTCGGCGGCTTGGGCCAGGTATCTCTTCTCCAGGTAGGCCCGGTCGTTGCTGGTGTGGTTCTTTTTGATCTCGGTCAGGTACTGGCGGGATCCGAAGTGGACGAGGATGTCGGCCCGTCCAAGGGCCCGGTTGACGGCTTCGACCTGAACCAGGTGGCCGATCTGGCTGCTGAGGAGCCAGACGTAGAAGTGCTGCTGCAGGTCTCCTTCGACGGGAACCAGGTCGCCGTCGGCTTTGTCGAAGCGCCGCCGGTAGTCACGGAACTTGATGCGTTTGCCGTCCGGGCCGGTGCGCCCCTCGCCGAAGGCGGTGGCGGTGTCCAGGTCGGCTGCGGCCCTGAGGAAGTGGACGGTCTGGCCGACCAGGACGGTGAAGGTCCGCCGGGTCTCTCCGACGAAGTCGGGGAACGCTTCCAGGCCGTGCAGGAGACGGTTGAGCAGCGGCACCACGACGGGGTCGGAGTTGTGCAGCCGGGTGAGGTCTGCGCGATAGGCCAGGTCGTCGATCGCCTTCAGGTCGTCGTCGGTGCTGGTGCTGGCGAGCCGGGCGGTGAAGTCACGTCCGAGTGCCTTTACTGCTGCGGGGGCCAGACGGTGGACGCGTTCGGTCTCCGCTTCGCCAGGCGGTTTCTCGGCGCCGGCGCCCGCGGTGGTTCCGTGCTCCCGCCGGCCCGAGGGCCGTGCCGTCAGTTGCTGTTCCACGCGGGTCAGGAGTTTGGACGCTGTCTCCTGGTCGAAGCCCGTGGTGGGGTGGGTGTCCGGCTCGGTGACGGCGCGGCGGAGCTGGGCGAGGAGGGACTGCTGGCGCAGGAAGGTGTCTTCGATGGCGGGTTCGACGAGGAGGGACATGCCGTGTTCGGCTGAGCCGACAGGGCAGACGGTGCGGGCTGCCTGGTAGGCGGTCAGGACGTGGTCGAGTGCTCCCCAGGGTTCCATCCAGACGGTGTCCTGCAGGTGTTCGGCAGCGTGTTTCAGCTGTAGTACGAGGTGTTCCCAGGCGACTTCGGCGGCCTTCTGGGGTTGCAGCCAGGCGGGTTGGTGCATGCCCCAGCTCCAGGCGTGCCGCTGATTGAGGGTGGTCGCGAGCCGGTCGGCGGCTTCGTTGAGTCTGGTGCTCTGGCCGCCGGTGAAGGCGAGCAGAGCGTCGCACACGGCGGCGTAGGCGCGGGCGTCGTGGCGGGCTTCTTCGGCGGCGTCTGCTGTGGTGAACCAGGTGTGGGCGGCCTGGAGGTGGTCGATGACGTCGGCCACGGTGCGGGAGGTGAGCGCGGTGCGCAGCCGGTCGTATCCCAGTTCGACGAAGGCGTCGATATCGCTGGCTTCGTCGTTGGAGAGGCGTTCGAGGTAGGAGCGCAGGGTGGCGGTGATGGCTTGCTCGTGGCTGGACCAGCTGTCCAGTCCCAGGCCGATGATGCGGGGCAGGCGTTCGGTGAGGTCTTCTGGAGTGTCACTCTGTTCGAGTTCCTCAAGGATTCCCCAGACCTGGTAGGGGTTGACCGATTTGGCTACCGCCAGGCGGACCGCGCCTTCGAGTCGTGCTGCGGCGAGCAGCGGCTGGGTGCCTGTCACTGCGTTGAAGTCGTTGAGGAGTGCTGTATTCAGGGCTTTGGCCAGCTGCTGTGTGGCGGGGGTGCTGGCGAGGAGTGTTTCGAGGGTCGCGGTGGTGTGCAGGAAGCTGGACTGGCGGGCGAATCCGCCGGGGAATGTGCCTGCGATGCCGTGCCAGTCGGCTTCGGCGTGGTCGAAGGCATGGGTGACCGCTTCGGCCAGCAGGGGGGCGTAGGGGCCTGCGGCGACCGTGTCCATCTCGGCACGGACGGCATCGGCGGGCATACCGAGGCCAGCGAACGTGATCTCCCGGCCTTGTTCGGCCAGGGCGCTGAGCTGCTCGGCCAGACCCATGCCGCCCTCTCCTGTCCTGGTCGTGCGTTTCGTGGGTGAGGGGCTGTGTTCACCACATGGGGCGGCCCTCGGCTGCCTCGACGATACGATCCCTAGGCAGTACGCCGTTGGCAAGGGTGAAGTCGGCGGTGGTGATCAGCACCTGCAAGCTGTTCTCGTCAGCCAGTTTCGCCAGTTCCGTGACCAGGCTGTGGGCGTCGAGGTCCTGGATTTCCTCGGCCTTGGGGCTGTCGATCAGCAGCAGGCCCGGGTGGGTGGACAGGCCGTGTGCCGCTCCGACCCGCAGCAGCGCGATGACCACGGCGATACGCAGGCGCAGCCGCTCGCCCGCGCTCAGTTTGCTGAAGTAGTCGGCGACTCCGCCATCCTTGATGACCTTCAGCTGGGCGGCACGGTTGATCTCTACCTTTTCCAGGGAGGTGATGCCGAAGCGGCGTCCGAGGTCGGCGATCTCCTTGTTGACGTCCTCGAACAGTCGCTCGGCAGCGGACTTGCTGTCGGTGTCCAGGACGGTGATGCCGGCCTTGAGGACGTCGACGATCATGCTCTCGTAGGGGTCGCCGGTGTTCTCGGGCAGGTCGGGGAGAACGGACAGCGCTCCTTCCAGACGCAGGATCTCTTCTTGGGCCTGGATTCGCTGGGGGAGCAGAAGGACGGACTGGGCCTCGCGCAGGCGTGTTTGGCCGGCTGCAAGCAGGTCGGTGAGCCGGGTGAGTTCGGCCTCTGCGGCCTCCAGCGCCTGGCGGGAGGTGGACTCGGCTTCCTTCGCCTGTTCCAGGCGCAGTCGTGCCTCGTCCTGGACCTCTTGCGGGTTGTCGTCCTCGCCGGTGACAGGCCGGGCGCAGACGGCGCAGGCGTGGTGGTCGCGTTCCTGCAGGCGCCGGTCTTCGGCGATCTCCTGGTCGCAGCGGGGGCATGCCTGCGGGTCCAGGCCGTGGAAGAGGAGCCGGGCGGTGAGGCTCTCACTCACGTCGTTCAGCAGGCGTTCCTCACGGCGCCGGTGCTCCACCGCGCGCCGGTGCACGCGCATCAGGCCTTCCCAGGTCTCCTGGGCGTCGGCCACCTCGCGTGCCCGTCGTGCCGCTTCGGCGGCCAGGGAGGTCAGGGATTCGTCCTCGCCGGGGCCCGGCAGCGCGGCCAGTCGAGCGCGGGCCTCGCGCAGCTCGCTCTCCTTGCGTTCGCGTTCCTCGCGGCGCTGCTGGAAAGCGTCGTGGGCGTCGGCTTTGCGGCGCTTGACGGTGGAGCTTCTGACGTCATGGGCGGCGCGTACGCGGGTCAGGGTCGCGGCGGCCGGGAGGTCGAGGAAGACCTGGAGCAGGCGGCCGGGCAGGCCGCCCATCATCTGGTCGCCGAGCAGCACCTTGTCGCCGCCGGCGGGCAGGTAGATCGCTCCGTAGTAGGCGGGCCATCCGTGGGCCTGGGTGCCGGTCTCGTTGAGTGTGTTGAGCAGGGGCTGCAGGTCGAGGCGGTCGAGCATGAATGCCTGGATGTGCTGGGCATAGCTCTCGGCGCTGCCGGCGGTGATGAGAGCCGTAATCTGGCCCGTGTCGTCGGGTGTGCGAGCCGTTTCGAGCGAGCCGATGTCGGGGCCGGTCAGTGCCTGTGCGCGGACGATCTCCCCGTCGATGCAGTCCAGGCGGAAGCCGAGGGGCTGGCCGGCCACGACGATGTCGAGGTCCAGGTGGCGAATCCAGTTCCGGACCCCCGACTGGAGGTCACGCGGGGTTCCGCGCAGGCACCAGGTGATCAGTTCCAGGACGCTGGTCTTGCCCCGCAGATTGGAGGCGACCAGTGCCGTCAGCCCGGCGCCGAAGCGGAACGTGGTGTCGAACGGGCCCGGCTCAAGGGACCCGGTGCGCAGGCCGGCCATGCGCATCCGGTGCAGGCGCAGTGGCCGCGGGCGGGCGGGAGTCAGGGTGAGAGGCAGCCCATAGGTGGTGAAGACGTCGCGGACGTCGACCTCGCTGCTCTTGGCCTGCCGGGCGATCCGGGCCGCAAGAGGCTCCTCGGCTTCGGTCACGACTCCCCCTCGTTGTCGTTGGTGGCGCTCTGCGCGCGCAGTGCCTCAAGCCGGGCCCTGGCCCGGATGCTCACCGATCCGATGCGTGTGCCGCGTGCCGCTTCGGCGTACTCGCGCTGCAGATACTGCCGCTTCTTCAGTGCGGTGCCGCCCAGTCCGTCAGCCAGGGCGACCACCAGGGCGACCCGCTCGACGTAGTAGGAGAACACCGGTGCCTCACTCACTACGCGCTGGGCGACCTGGTCGCCGTGCTGGGTCAGGTAGTAGTCGTGCTGGCGCACGTGGTTGACGGTCCCCCGCCGGCGTCGCACGACCAGACCGCTGCTGCGCAGCACCGCGAGCGCGTCGTCGAGCGGCTCGTAGGCGCCGAAATGGTGGCGCAGCATGGGATACCGGCGGACCTCGGGCTCCTCGGAGTCCAGGATCTGACCCGCAAGCTCCAGCAGGGCCGGCTCCTTGCTCGTCTCGTAGTCAGTGAGCAGCTCATCGGCCAGGTAGTCGGGGTTCCTCAGCCAGAAGTCCAGCTTCTGCAGGCGCACCTGGGTACGGACCACCCCGACCGCTTTGCCGAGACCGGGGTCAGCGTGGTCGAGATCCGTGAGCTTCTGGCCGGCGCCACGGATCAGCAGCAGGAGGCGCACCGCGTCCTGCTCCCGGCTGGTGACGGGAGCATCCGGGACGGATGAGGCAAGGTCGTTCTCCATCGAGTGATCCTAACGATGATCCGCTGCCCGACATGCGGTTTCCCTGACAAGACGGCCAGCAGCCAGGGTGCACCTGAGCGGAAGGTCACCGGGGCGTTCCCCTCGCGCTGACAGCCGGTGGCGGCCGCTGGGGGGCTTTGTCGAGGAGGACCCGGGAGAGGGCTTCGCTGGGGCAGCTGTCAGGTGGGCCGGGCGGACATGGGACGCACCAAGAACCCCCGTCGACTATCGGGGGCCCGGTCGCGGCCGGTTCGCTGACCTCCCTGGGCGGTGAGCGGCCCCATGGGGGCGGACGTAGGACGAGCCGGCGGCGGTGACAGGCAGAACAGCGGCCTGCGGGAGCGGGCCGCGGACCGCCCAGGCCAAGAGCCTGCGACACGTGTACCCGCTGAACCATGGCTCAGCGCGATCTGCCCGTGCGGATCCGGACCCCGACGTCGGCCTCCTCCGCTGCAGGGGGCGGTCCGTTCTTCCTTCTCGTCGCAGCGGCCGGCGCGCAGTCTGTCCGCTGCCTCCGCGAATTCCTTCAGCTCTGCGGCTGCCGCATCGGTGTTTCCGGCGGACGGGTGGCGGGCATCGACGGTGCGGTCAGCATCGTGAGGGATCAGGGCCGCGGCTGCGTGGCTCCATCCAGGCCAGGGCGAAGTCCAGGGTGCGGCGCGCATCGTGGGCGGTGGCCTGCAGCCTACTGCCCGGCGACCAGGGACCCTCGCCGGTCCGCTCGACGATCAGGAACGCCACCAGCAGCAGGACGTCCAGATGACTCTCCACAGCCCGCGCCGAGTCCGCCAGGACCGGGACAGACAGAACCAAATACCACGCCGATCACTACAATCCGAAACGATCACCACTCCCGCACGCCACACCCCTGCCGCCATCCCGAACACCACAAAAACCCCAGCCCACAGCCTCACCGAACCACAGATCACATCCCGAAACGATCACTACACCACCTGGCCAGCAGCCCACGCACCCAGTGACCACACCCGGATTTAGCACCCGGACCAGTGGAAGCCCGCGGGGTTCCCGCTCGGGACATGGCTGGCGGACCAGAGGAAGTTCGCCAAGGCCGGAAACCTCAACAGGACACGGGTGGAAGAGCTGGACCGGCTGGGGATGGTGTGGTCGCACCAGGACGTCGCCTTCGCAGAAGGACTGACGGCTGCCCGTGAGTGGGCGGCTATTCATGGGCATTTTCTGCCGCCGGCCACGGCTGTCTGGGACGGGTATCCGGTCGGGATCTGGGCGAAGAATTTGCGCACCGCCGCCCGGCTCGCGGATGCCATCGCCGAGCGCCGCGAGGCTGGCCTTCCCGTCGGGTCCAGTGCCCAAGCCCTCACCGAAGCACGGCGGGAAGCGCTGGAGGAGATCGACCCCGGCTGGTGCCCCGCCTGGGACACCGGATGGCAACGCCGCTTCCGCCTCGCCCAGGCCCACGTCGAGGGCGGTGGGGCGGTGCCGGCAGCAGCGGGTCAGGTGATCGTGCAGGGCGAAGACCTCGGCCGCTGGGCCCAGACGTGCCGCCTCAGCTGGGACAGCCTCCTGCCTGTCCAGCAATGGCTCCTCGAGAACGTCCTCGGCCTCACCCCGGCCGAGGCAGACGAGCGGCCCGTCAAACGCACGCAGGAAGACAAGTGGGCCCTCAACCTGCGGGCGGCACGGCAGTTCCACACCCGGGAAGGGCACCTCAACGTCCCCCGCAAGCACGTCGAGCACCTGGCGGAAGACGCACCGGCCGGCCGCCAGGGCGGTGCTGAGGAGCTCCTGGAGGTGAAGCTCGGCATGATCCTCGACAACACCCGACGCAGGGCCCACAAACTCACCAAACAACGCCGGGCTGAACTCGACCAACTCGACATGCGATGGACCACCACCAGGACCAGCAGGAGCCCCCGGTAGAGACGGCCAGGAATGTGTCAGGGCCCGGATCCAGGATCCGGGCCCTGACGAGGCTGGTCTTCTACGCGGCGAAGCCGACGTTGGTGACGTACTCGTACTGCCCCCACTGCGAGCCCAGGTCGACGATCGTGTCGTCCCAGGCCGCGTCGAGGCCCTGGTAGTCGCCAGCCGCCCAGGACCCGACGATCTTGTCCCAGCGGCGCACGTTCATCGTCCGGTACTCCACCACGCGCTGAAGCGGGCGAGCGACCTGGGACTGGTCGAGAGGGTGGATCTCCACCCGGGTCCCGCGTCCCTCGCGGTTCAGGCGCTTGAGGAGGTGCCGGGCGACGTTCTGCCGGCGCACCGCCCGGTACGCGGCGTCGATCCTGGCCAGGTTCGCCTTCGACGGCGCCCGCTTGCCCTCCAGCCACGCCTTCAGCGTCCGGTCGGTGACCGTCAGCCCCGCCTCCTTCGCGGCCTGGCGGCTCTTGCCCGACTTCGTCAGATAGTGCAGACGCGCTATCCAGCCGCGCTTGGCGGTCAGCGGGGTGGCGATGCCGCCCGCGAGCTCGTCGAGCTTGCGCGCGACGGCTTCGCTGCCCTTGATGCCTTGGGCACCGAACTTCCCGAAGTCGAGGTTCTTCTCCGGCATTACTCCTCTCCCTCCCCTTCCGTCTCCATGTACTCGGTGGTGTCGATTCCGGCGGTGTACGTGTCCTTCACCTTGACCTCAGTAACGCCCCGGCCTTCGGGAAAGACATTGCGCCAGTCGCCGATGACGTGGAGTTCGTCGGTGCCCATCGCACGGACGACCGTCAGCCCCTCGTCATGGGCCTTGAGCGCCTTGAGCCAGAGGTTGGAGAACGCCTGGGAGCGGATGATGTGCATCCAGTCCGGGCGGTACAGCTCCCGGTTGTAATTCGACTCCCCCATCGTGGAGACGAACTTGGAGTACATCGCTTTCACGTATTCCAGAGCGACGTCATCGCCTTGTTCGATGGCCGCGTCGCGGGCGTCCTTGAGGGCGATCCGGAACTTCTCCAGGAGGTTCTCGGTGGCGCCGGAGGTGTACGACTCGTGGATCTCCGGAGGCTCGCACAGGCCGTACTTCGGACCGGACAGGCGCAGCAGGAGGCGCAGGGTGGGTTCGGTCACCCACAGGGGGCCGGGCTCGTCCCGGTTCCCGATCGGGTTGGGCAGTACCGTCTCGTGCTCCCACTCGGGTGGGGTGATCAGGTGGACGCCGGCTCGGCGCCGGTCGTGGGTGAGACCGGCCGAGTGCTCCAGCTGGCCGAGCGGAAGGTGGGTCTTGAGAGCGGAGAGGTAGGCGCCGTTGATGTCGAGCGCGGTGACCTCGTGACAGCCGGGAGGAAGCTCGGCCCGGGTCCATTTCGGGCGGGCTTCCCAGATCTGGTCGGCGCCGCGGGAGGTCTGCTTCTTGAGGATGTCAGGGATCCAGGGATGGGCGATGACGTCGTAACGGGCGCCCTTGCGGGTCTCGTCCAGCAGCCGCATGGCATCCGGGATCGCCCGCTTCAGCAGCGCCGTCGTCGCGGCTTCCACGTCGCCCTCGTGCTCGGCGAGCGCGGCCTGCACCGCCTGGCCGATCAGATCAGCCGGTCCGGACGGCTCCTGGAATGCACGCCGGGCCGGGCCCTGGGAACGCCCGGAGGGGCGCGGCTCAGGCGGCGTGCCTGTTGCCGGCTTCCCAGCCTGCGTGGCCTCGGGACGTACGGGGGTCGGGGCGTGCTGGGCGGGTGGCACGACGGCCGTGGTCTGGCAGTCGGCCGGGTCCAGGTGCTGGGCGAAACCCGCCACCCGGTGCACGGCCGGGCGGCCGCAGAGCACACACGGCTCCGGCACGGCGAGGGCCTCCACCTCATCGCCGCCTTCCACGGTCTCCGGCGAAAGGTGACCGGTTGCCGGGCGGGTGATCGGCGGCGGGGACGGCTCGGCGACGGGAGCGGCCTCCTGCCCGGCGGCGAGGGCGGTTTCCTGCTTGGTCTCGTCGGGGAACTTCGCGGCCAGACCGTCCAGCAGGTAGGCGTACTTGGTGCGGATCTCACCAGCCGGGTCCCGGCCGCTCTCCCAGCCCGCGACGGTAGAAGGGCTCACCCCGAGTGCTCGGGCCACCTGGGCTTTCGACAACCGGGCCCGCTCCCGCAGCTCCCGGCGGACCTGGGGGGCGGGGAGTTCGGCCTGAGGGCCGACGGCGGCGAGCAGCGAGTCGATCGCGTCGAAGTCACTCATCGGGCCGCTCCCTTCTCGGCGTTGCTGCCGCGGCGGCGGGCGGCGGGTAGTGCCTCGCACGCCCGGGTCGGGCCCGCCAGCAGATCCAGCACAGCGACGTCGTAGTGCTCGGCCAGGACGTCGACGTCCCGCAGGCTCCACGAAGTGGCCCCGGTCTGCCGGCGCGAGACCTGCGTCTGCGTCAGCCCGAGCACCGCAGCGAGCACCCGCTGCGAATCCCCCGTCGCCTGCATCAACGCAGCCACCGTAAGCCTCAGCGTCTCCTCCAAACCCATATCCTCACCATACTCGAAGCTATGCAAATTACGCATCAAAGTCAGAAAATAAAACTTGAATATGCGTCACACGCCTGGCTTCCGGAGCACGACCGGCTGAGGATTCCGACAAAGCCCCATGTCCCGCCCAAGTTCGGCGGCGGTCACCGGTCTGGGCGGGCCCACCCACGCACAGACCGACGGGGATGCACGCCGCGCGTCCCGCTCCGCCTGGCGCGCTTCCTCCACGACCCGATCGGCCAGGCGCCCCGGGCGCACAAGGTCCAGCGCCCGGCGGCGCAGGGCTCGGAGCAGCCGGGGCCCGGACGGTAGGAGCCCGCCGCGGGCATATCGGCGCGACCCAGGACGAGAAGGATGCCTCCCACACCGCCTACCGCGCTCTCGCCGACCGGATGGGAATCGGCGACGTCTCACCTGCATGGGATGAGTTCGCGGCTTGGATGGACCATTTCGAGCAGAGCCGATTCACGACCACCGCCGAGGCAGCTGAACTGTGGGCTGCCACCCGGGGCCTCCTCACCAACCGTTTCTCCTCCCCCTGGGTCCTTTTATCCGCGCTGCAGCCGACGCACTTCTTGACGAGCCGCTGCGCCATACCTTCGGGGCTCCCCGCCCTCCGGCCCCCGTACGCGCACCGACGTCCGGCGGAGTGCGACTACGGGCGCGCCGCCGCAACCGCCGTTCCCACACCAACTCCGGCTATCAACCGGTCCTGCCACCATCCGTGCGCGATCTTGAATGGCCCGACCGCTCTTCCTGAAAAGCGATGAGATCAGGAATACCCAGCGGCCGTGCGGCCGCGACCAGCAGACCTCACCGCGCGCCATCACGAGGGTGGCAGGAACTGCTCCGCATCCTGCCGGGCCTGGGTTCTAGGCGGTGAAGCCGACGAGTGGTGACGTACTCGTGGTTGTTGGGCTCCGCGGTCGCACCAGCGACGCGGCCGAGCTGCCCGAGAAGGGAGGTATCAGCACTCGGAAGCTGTGATTTCCGGGAATGAGGGATGGTTCCCGGGGGTTTTCCGTCTGTCTCCTCTCACCAAGGACGACGTTGCCGCTTCTTTGCCGGATCGCCGCCTGCTACGGGCTGGAGGAGAAGGCTGTTGGCCTGCCGGCAGTCGCGCGGTCACCGGCCCCGGCACGACGGCGGGGTGCCGCGTGCGGATGCGGAGGTGCTGCTGGATGAGGCGGGCGGCGACGTGCAGCAGCCGGTAACGAAGTCTCCCCTGGGCTCGGCATCGGCCGGCCCGCAGTCCAGTAGCAAACGCGGGTCCAGACAGGAGGCCGATCGCTGCGAGGCCGAGTTCGGGCCAGGCCGCGTCGATGGCGAAGTGGCGGGAGGGCAAGCGGCCGAATCCGATGTCCTTGCCGCACCGGATGTGGTCTTCGACAGTGGCGTGTCCGCGGTGCCGGGCGCCAGGAACCGGGCGGAACCCTCACCGGAGCAGGGGGTGCCGGCCCCCGCCACCAGGCAGGGCCGGCCCATGTCCTGCCGCGAATCCCATGACCGTCAGCCTTTCGGGAGGACAGCCTGCTTCCCGCTTCTCCCGAACAGGAAGTCGCAGGCATCCCGCAGACATCCCGCAGGCATCCGCAAAAGCCTCATCGGCCCCGAACTCGACCGCCCTGACAGCGTTTGACGCTCGCCCACGTCAGTCCTCATCACTCTCCGGGTAGTCCGGCGGCTCCGGGGCGTCGCCGAAGAAGTAGTCGTACGACGCCTGGAGGAACACGTACATCTCGTCCTCGGTCGGGAAGCGGATCACGCCCTCCGTGATGATGTCCCAGTCCGTCAGCGACATCTCGCGGTTGCGGATCACCTGGGCGAACCCGTCGCGCTGAGCCTTACGGGTCTTCGTGAAGATGCCCGGCGCGCTGAGGCTGTGCACCAGGTTCGCCTTGAGAACCTCGGGCTCATTGATGTACGAGGGGCCGAATGCGCTGCTGATGAAGTCTTGAGTATTTTCGTCCATGGAGCTTCCCTAAGGGTGTCGTCCGGCCCTGGGGTCGGGGTACATCGTATGCAGTCCGCCGGTACTTTCGTTGAATTCAGCGACAATGCGCCCTCCACGGAAGTCCACGGGAAGATGATTGACGGTTCCGTCTTTATTCTTGGGTTTCACGGGATCGACGTAATATCCCTCGAATTTACCTGAATGGTCGCCCGGGCCGAAGATCTCCTCGATGGTGGCGTTGACTTTGGGCTTTCCGGTCTGCTCCGCCTTTTGACGCAGGTACTGCTCGGCTTTGACGTAGTCCTCGGCGTTCTCGAACTTGGTCGCATAATCCCCGCAGCCGTGAGGCCTGGTTCCACCATTCGCCTTGACGTCCTTGACGCGGCCGGTCTCCGGGTTCACGTGGCGCTTGGTCTCGACATGGCCGTTGCCCTTGAATTTCACGTCGCCGTTGTCGCCGACCTTCGGTTCGCCCTTCCGGGCCTTCAGAGCCTCGGTACTCGGGTGCAGGTGTCGTTGCGGACCGTGGCCTTGGCTTTCGAACTCTGCGATCTTGGCATCTGTCTCGGCCTTGCGTTCAACATCGCCCTCGTCGTCGCCTCCCTCCGTGGACTCCGACTCCTCCTCGGCGTCTTCACCGTCTTCACCGGTGCCCGCTTCCTGCCCCTCCGGATCCCCGTCGTCGCCAGGCTCGTCGGTCCCCGCCGGCGACTCGGCGTTCTGCGCACCGCCGCTGCCGGGTTCCTCCCCGGAGTCTGCGTCCTCAGCAGTCGCCGGTTCCGGAGCATCGTCCGTCTGCTCGGCGCCCGCATCGTGCGCACCTACGGGACCTGCTTCGGAATCTGCGTCAGCCGCGTCCACGGATTCCGGCGCGTCGGCGTCGGCCTGCTCAGCCTCCGGCTCCGGGATGTCGGCTTCTTCTGCGTCCGCCGGTTCCGGGGCGTCGTCTGCCTGGTCGGCATCCGCCTCGCGTGCGTCCGCCGGGCCGGTTTCGAAGTCTGCTTCCTCAGCAGTCGCCGGTTCCGGAGCCTCGGCGTCCCACTGCTCGGCTTCCGGCTCCAGGGTGTCGGTTTCCTCGGGTGCGCTGTCGGATTCCTCTACGGCCTCCGGCTCCGGGGCCTCGTCCGCTTCCCCGGCACCCGCTTCCTGCGAGTCCTCCGCGCCCGTCGGCTCCGGGACGTCGGTGTCGGGCTGCTCGGTCTCCGGCTCCGGGGTGCCGGTCTTCTCCGGTGCGCTGTCGGCTTCCTCTGCGTCCGCCGGCTCCGGAGCGTCGTCAGCCTGCTCGATGTCCGCGTCGCGCGCGTCCGCCGGCTGCGGGGCGTCTGCCGGGCTTGTGCCGGAGTCCGGACCTTCCGCGCTCTGTGGTTCCGGGGCCTCGGCGTCCGGCTGCTCGGATCCCGGCTCCGGTGCGTCACTGGTCTCCGGTGCGCTGCCCGCTTCCTCTGCAGTCGCCGGCTCCGGAGCGTCGTCCCCCTGCCCGGCGCCTGCGTCGCGCGCGTCCGCCGGTTCCGGCGCTTCCGCCGGGCCCGTACCGGAGTCCGTATCCGCCGCCTTCGCCGGCTCCGGGGCGTCAACGGGCTCGGGCGGCGGGGCCTCTTGGGGCGGCTCGGGCCGTTCGGGCCGACGGTCACTCATGATCAATATTCTGACATTGCCACGTCAAAGCACTTGAGCCGCATGCACAGGCACGCAGGGAGACCCGAAGCGGCCCCTGATGCCGAAGTGCCCTCCAGGGGACCGTGCCGGCGGACAAGTCGACGCAGCCCCGGCCCACGCCCTGGACCCGGTGAAGACCGGGACCTGGCCGCGGCCGGCGTCGGACGCGCGTGTCGCAGGCGATGATGGTGCCCCCGGTACGTCGATCACGAGGTCAGGAGCTCCGATGCCACGGCGCGTTCACCAGCCACTGGAGGATGCGGAGGTCGACTTCGTCCTCAGGATGAGCGATGGCCCGGTCCTCGCCTACTTCTGCGGGACGTGGCCGAAGGCGATCGAAGCGTGCCGGGCCATGGACCTTGTCGTGGGTCGGATCGCCGAGGAGTACGCGGACCGCCTGACAGCCATCAAGATCGATATCACCCGCTGCCCGGAGGCGACCAAGCGATACGGCGTCACCGGAGCCCCGTCCATCGTCCTGCTCAAAGAAGGTGCGGTGGCGGCACGCAGCGCCGGGCCGATGACCCACGCCGAGGTCCAGCGTTTCCTGCTCGCTCACTTCTGACCGGCCGCCCGCTCTTCCCCCGCCGGGGAAGCTGATTCCCCGAGAGAAACGTCCAAGGCGGCTGCGGACGGCCGGGTGTGTGCGTATCCTCCAGCGCGCCACCAGTAGAACGGGCCGCTCGCCGGCTGGTGGGTGTGCGGGACTGGCAGGAAGGGCTGCCCGACGCTGTCGTGGGTCCTGGTCGGCGTAGCTCGCGGAGCGGATGCGCAAGCGGTGGTCGCATCCGACGGGGGCGCCGGCGGTGGTGTCGGGCTCGTCCGGCATCACGATCAGCGCGTCCTCGTCAGGGATCTCCACGTGGAAGCAGGTGCCGCAGGCGCAGGGCGCGATCAGGGTGAGGACCTGCTCGTGGTCGCCGAGCTGGTCGGTGCGCTGGGTGTAGTGCAAGCCAGCCACCAGCCGCGGATGCCGTCGGCGGAGCCGAGGTGGGTCACCGCGCATGCCGCGTAGGACTGGTGGTCGTCGACCGGGGTGCAGCCGGTCCGGTTCATGGGCGGGACAGCGGTGCTGAGGGTGTCGGGGAACGGGCTGATCGGGACGGCGTCGGTGTCCGGCACCGCCTGGAGGGCAGCTTCCTCGAGTCGTTCTCGGCGACGGCCGGGCCGGTCGAAGCCGGCGGCGGCCTGGCGCCGGACGACGGTCGGGACCGGTGCTTCGTCCGCGGCGCGTAGTGCCGGACGGCGGGGTGGAGCGGGACGACGGTCATGACGGCACATCTCCTGTCGGGGGCAGGCCGGGCGGGTCTGTCCGGGCCTCCGGGCCGCCCCGGCCCCGAGGCGGTTGGGGCCAGGGCAGGGAGCCGTCAGTGCGGGGCGGAAGCGTTGCTGGGTGCCTGCTGGTCCATCAGCGCCGGGAACTCGATGCCGGTCTCCGGCGCGCCGAGGACCGCGCCGAGGACCGTGCGGAGAATCGGGACGAGGTCGTCACGCTCGGTCGGGTTGAGGCGTGCGAGCAGGACTTGCGCGTCGCGGTGGGCGCCGACGGCCTGCACGTAGTCGGCCTGGGTGGGCGCGGCGCCGCACTGGCCACAGCGGAATGTGGCCTGGTCCCAGCGGGTGGCGGGCGGTCGTGAGGCGAGTACCTCCGTGTACGGGTCTTCGCCGGCGCCGGGCTCGTGGTCTGTCCCGGCCTGATGGCCGCCGCAGTGCGAGCGCTGAAGGGTTCTCGCTGCCGTCCGGTTCGCCGGGGTGGGCCCGGTGCAGGTCGATGGGTGAGAAGACTGGCGCCCAGGCCGGGCCCGGGCAGAACTCGGCCGTCCGCGGTGTCGTCCTCGCCCGCGGGGGCACGCCATGAGGAGGTCGAGACCCACCGGCCCGGCCCGGCCCGGCCCCACGTGATCGTCCATCGCGGCCTGTGCACGGAACCTGCACCTTTGCCCTGCCCGGGTTGGCCCTCGGCGGCATCCGTGACCTGCGCGACCCGGACGCCGCCGAGGACGACGACGAGAGCTGACGTCACGCCGGTGGAAGGGCCTCGATCGCCGGTGCCGCCCCGGGCTGGAGGATGACGGGCGCTGCGTCTCTCCGGCTTGAATGAGCCTGAAATGCCCAGTGACGCCCAGTGACTGAAGGGCCGGGCATGAGCGGTATGCGGGTCGTGACGATCGAGACCGACGAAGCGGGGGCGGCCGCCCTCGCCGAGGCGAGCGGCGGGTGCCGGAGGCCGTGTCCGGCACACGGCAGATCCAGGCACAGGTCGGCGATCCGGACACCTGGATGTACGTGGCGCACGTGGCGCAACTGGCGGACACCCTCGGCCCGGCCCCCGGCGCGGCCCTCGGCGCGGTGCTGGAGACGCTGATCCGCCAGCGCAAGATCAAATACATCAGGATCGGTGACCGCGAGTTCCGCGACATCACCCCCGCGCAGCTCGACGAGGTCATCGAAGCCCTTGAAGACACGCCCGATGACCAGCCTGGATGACCTGATCCTCCAGCAGTCGGTCCAAAGCCGGGCCGGCGAGCCGGGCGAGGCCGTCCGGACCGGCCGCACCACCGTGTCGCCGCTGGCGGAATTCCGCTCCCTGGCCGAACAGGCCGGCGGACAGCCCGTCGAGCTGGTGACCGTGACCAACGGGATCCCGGGGCACTTCGGCCTGCGCGGCCGCGACTCCCATACGGTCGTCTTCCATCTGCGCCAGGTCGGGATCTGCGCGTTCCTGCACGGCCTCATGCTCGAGACGAAGCTGGAAGAGCCGCTGCTGGAAGATGCCTTCGAAGGAGCCGTCCTCCGGCTCATCGCAGAATTCCTGCTCCAGCGCGGCCACGGCGACCAGGCCATCGCGACGCTCGCAAGATCGCGCGTGGTCCAGCGCGGCCTGTTCCTCTCCGGCCCGGCGCTCGGCTGCCTGCAGAGCAGGAAACGCAACGAACGCCATCTGGTCGAATGGTTCTTCGCGCTCGGCCACGAGATCGGCCACCACCTGCCCCCCCCGGACCGGCGGCCGCCCTGAAGGGCCTCGGCTGCTTCGAGGAAGACTTCATCCGTCAAGTCGTGGACGCCATCCTCGACGCACGGTTCACAACGGCCGCGGCCTACCGGCTCCGGGAGATCATCGAGCGCGGCGACACCGGCGCTGCAGGGCGCTCGCACGCGAGCACCCAGGTGCTCCGCGAGGAGGCCGTCGCGGACCTGGCGCAGGCCGGCCAGCCCCGCGGCGGCCGAAAGCTCCGCCCACAGGCCGTGGCCGGCCAGCTCCGTCGCGGTGGTCTGCATGAGCCAAGCATGGGACAGGCTGTGCGCCGACCAGGCGGGCCGTGCCTGCTCTCCGCAACTCCTCCTGCTCGAAGCCATGGTCTCGATGTCCTCAGTCATGGCCATCGAGCAGTGCCGGATCCTGGCCGGCTGGTTCTCCGGCATGTCGTACGAGGTCGAGAACCAGCCGCTCATGCTCTCCGGCGTGGCGCTCCAGACGCGCATCAACCTGTTGCATATCGCGCTGCGCGACCCGGAGGTCCAGGCGCTCCTGGCCGCCCGCTACCCGCGCTGTGAAGCCATGACCCGGCTGGACGTCGCCGCCTTCGACGCTGCTATGCGTAATCCTGCAGCGCGGTCGCTCACCTTTGGCCGGCCCTTCGCCCGGGCACGGGCGTTCCTGTCCGCACCGGAGATGCGCGACCCCGGCCTGGTACAGGCGTACCTCGAAGACGTCGCGGCCGATCCGACCGCCGCCTACGACGCGACCGGCTTCCTACGGCTCGACGGGCATCTGCGGTCCCCGATGCTGGACATCCTGCGCGATGTGGTGGACGGCTGCGACCGCCGCTCGTCTACGCAACCGGTCCCTCAGAATGGCAGCTGCTGCTGGTCCCGCGCCCGGCCAGGGAAGGGGGACTCACGCGCAGCGAGCCCGGGAACGCCCGCACACGGCCATGACACCCAGTGCTTCAACGGCCTCCGGGAAGGGCTTCGATGATGGTGAGTTCGCGTATCCGGATGCCGCCGGTTGGCTCACCTGGCTCCGGAACCGCCAGTGAGCGTGAAACCCGCGGCGGAGATCATGGATGTCAGCGAGGGAGATCACAGCTGCAGCCCCGGAGAGCCGGTGTCCCGGAGCGGTACTCGCGAACGGCGCCGGCGAGCAGCACCGTGCCGGCAAGAACGCCGAAAGCCGGGATCACAGCGCTGACGTGGTGCGTCACAGGGACATCGTCACCGGCAGCCTCGGTCGGCGGGAGTGATCCAAACGAATCGGCAAAGGGAGCTCGTGATGGCGGAGCCGCTCCGGGACCTCATGGGGAAGTGCTTGAATTTTCCCGTGGGAAATATCGTGGACGTTCGCACAGGAATGCAGGAGGGCCTGGATCCATCGGGATCCAGGCCCCCATTCAGCAGTAGCGGGGACAGGATTTGAACCTGCGACCTCTGGGTTATGAGCCCAGCGAGCTACCGAGCTGCTCCACCCCGCGTCGGTAGTCCCCACCGTACGCCATCACAGCGGGCACCGGTTACCACTTCCGGCCCGGGGGCTTGTGTGGGGTGGGGCCGATGCTGGTGGCGGGTTCGTGCCTGCGGGGTGAGGGCGGTCCGCTCGGCCGGGGTGGCGTCGTGCCCGGGGATGGTGTCCGGGACGGGGGTGAGAGTGGGATGTGACTTGGTGAGTCCTGGGGTGTGACCTGGGGAGCCTGGGGTGTGACCTGGGGAAATGGTGTGCGGGGCTGGGGAGGTACAGTCGGCCGCGCCGAAAGGGAGGGCGGCACGGGGCCGTCCTTGCGGCGTTCACCGGGGGCACGGGCGAAGCAAATGGTGGTCGAGCGGATCAGCGGGCGTGAGGGCGAACTCGAGGCGATCGAGGGGCTTCTGACGAAGGTGCGCTCCGGCGCCGGCGGGGTCCTGGTGCTGCGCGGTGAGCCCGGGGCCGGCAAGTCGACGCTCCTGGACCACGCCGCCCGGCGTGCCACTCCTGCGCGGGTGCTGTCGGCGACCGGCGCCGAGCCCGAGTCCGGTATGGCCTTCGCCGCGTTGCACCAGCTGCTGCGCCCGGTGACCGCCCTGGCCGGTGCGCTGCCCGGTGCGCAGCGGGACGCGGTCCGGGCTGCTCTGGGGCTGGCGGAGCCTGCGGCCGCCCAGGACCGGTTCCTGGTGGCGGCCGGGGTGCTCTCCCTGCTGGCGGAGGCGGCGGCGGCCGGGGGCCTGGTGTGTGTCGTCGATGATTTCCAGTGGGTCGACCAGGCCTCTGCCGATGCCCTGCTGTTCGCGGCCCGGCGGCTGGGGGACGACGGGGTGGGGCTGCTGATCGGCACCCGGGACACCGCAGGGGCGAGGCAGGCGCTGCGCACCCTGCCCGCCATGGACCTTGCGGGACTGGATGCCAAGGGCGCGCGGGAGGTGCTGGCGGCGTGTGCGGCGGCCGGGCCTGCGCCTGGTGTGGCCGATGTCCTCACCGCGGCGACCGGCGGCAACCCGCTGGCGTTGCGGGAGACGGCCGGCCTGCTGACCGTGGAGCAGCTGACGGGCCGGGCGCCGCTGCCCGACCCGCTGCCCCTGGGGGACGGCATGGCCGCCGTCTACGGGGAGCAGATCGCGCGGCTGCCCGGGGACACCCGGCTCGTCCTGCTCGCCGCCGCGCTGGAGGGGCGCGGTGACGTGCGGCTGATACGGGCGGCCGCGGAGCGGCTGGGTGTGTCCCCCGATGCGTTGTATGCCGCCGAGGCTGCCGGTGTGGTCGATATCCGGCCTGCCGACGTCCGCTTCCGGCACCCGCTGATCCGTGCCGCCGTGCACGCCGGGGCAGGCGCGGCGGCGCGCCGGGCGGTGCACGGGCACCTTGCCGCGCTGCTGTCCGAGGCGGGCGACCGTGACCGCGGGGCCCGGCACCGGGCCGAGGCCGCGACCGGCCCCGACGAGGAGATCGCCGCCGAACTCGCCGCCGCCGGCGAGCGGGCATCCGCCCGCGGTGGTTACGCCGACGCCGCACGGATGCTGTCATGGGCCGCCGAGCTGACCCCGGATGTGCGGGGCAGGGCCCGGCGGCTGAAGGACACCGCGGCGGCGGCATGGCTGGGCGGGCATCCCGGGCGGGCGCAGTCCGCCCTCGCAGCCGCCCGGGAGCTGGCCGAGGATCCTGTCCTGCTGGCCGAGATCGCGCAGCTCAGCGGCAGGTTCGAGCTGTCCTCCGGTAACGCCGCCGAGGCGCTGCGGGCTTTCCTGGACGCGGCCGAACGCGCCGCCGCGCACATGCTGCCGGCGGACGGGCAGACAGCGGGCGGGTGGGCCACGGGCAAGTGGGCAGCGGGTGGGCCGGTGGGGTCCGGTCCGGTGGCGGGGCCTGAAGCCCCGGGCGCGCGCGGTGCCGCGGGCGCGCCGCAGCCGTCACGTACGGGCGATGCCCGGCGGATCGTCCTCGCTCTGCTCGCCGACGCGGCGGAGGCTGCCTCGTACGTCGGCGACACCGGTGCCGCCGTGCGGATCGGCAGCCGGGCGGCCGGACTGGCCCTCCCCTCCGGGGCGTCGGCGGGGTCCGGGGATGCTGCCGATGTGTTCCTGCGCGACATCCTGACCGGAATGGGCGCATGGCACGCCGGGGATACCGGTGAGGGCGCGCGTCTACTGCGCCGGGCCCTGGCTGCCGTCCCGGACCACGACCACGACGGAGGCAGTGGCAGCAGTGGCAGTGGCGGCGGGGGGCAGGCCGCTCACCTGCTGTGGGCGGCGGCCGCGGCCAGTCTGCTCGGCGAGAGCGACGCCGCCGCCCGCCACGGCGCCCGCGCCGGCCGCGTCGCGAAGGTCTCCAGCATGGTGGGCACGCTGCCCGTCGTCCTGGAGAACGCTGCCACCGCCGAGCGCATGAACAGCAATTTCGCACTCAGCACCGCCCTGTCCCAGGAAGGGCTGGCCCTCGCCCGGGAGGCCGGCCTCGACAACTCCGCTGCCGCCCATCTCGCCAACCTCGCCGTCTGCGCCGCCGTCCGCGGCCACGAAGACGACTGCCGCTCCTACGCCCACCAGGCCCTGGCCATCGCCATCCCGCACCGTCTCGGGCTGCGCGCCGGGATAGCGTCGTACGCACTGGGTCTGCTCGACCTCGGCCTCGGCCGCCACGACCGCGCCCATGAACGGCTCATGGCGCTGACCACGGCGGGACCGGGCGCGGGACACCCCATCGTGGCGTGGGGCTCCACCGCCGACCGGGTCGAGGCCGCCGCCGCGGCCGGCGACCACGCGGCCGCCCGTGCCGCCACCGCATTCCTGGAGCGGTGGTCGGCCCACGCCACCTCACCCCGGGCACAGGCGGTACTCGCCCGCTGCAGGGCACTGACCGCCGACGACGCCGCCGGCCTCGGTCTCCTGCAGCAGGCCCTTGAGCTCCTCGATACCGGCGATGACCGGGACGCCAGCGCCTACGACCGGGCCCGCACCGCACTCCTCCTCGGCGAACGACTGCGCCGCGACCGCCGCGCGGGCGAGGCGCGCCCCCACCTGCGCGACGCCGCGGAAACCTTCCACCGTCTGGGGGCCGCACCCTGGGAGCAGCGTGCGCAGGGCGAGCTGCGGGCAGCGGGCGAGAGCCCCGAACCCGCCGGACCCGCCCCCTTGCAGACCCTCACCCCCCAGGAACTGCGCATCGCCCGGCTCGTCGCCGAAGGAGTGAGCAACAAGGACGTCGCGGCCCGTCTCTTCCTCAGCCCGCGCACCGTCGAATACCACCTGTACAAGGTGTATCCCAAACTCGGCATCACCTCCCGCACCGAACTCGCCCGCTTGCTCCAGTGACAGACCACGAACCAGCATGCCGCCGGTGGGGCCGTACGAGACTTCGTAGCTCGCGTGCACCGGTGCCGCCCCGTGGGCCGGTGGGCCGGTGGGCCGGTGGTCGGACGGCCGGTAGGCCGGAGCGCCGGTAGGCCGGAGCGCCAGTGGCCCTGACCGGGCTGTCCTGTCTGCCGCGGTGACGGACCAGAACCCCACCGGCGGCACCGGTGGACCGTTGGGCCGTAGCCCCCGTGGACCGGTGCACCGGTGGGAGAGCAGTTGTCCAGCGCCAGTGGCCCTGGCCGGGCCGGACCGCCTGCCGCGGGTGACGGACCAGCCAGCACGCCACCGGTGAGGGCAGCCCCGGCAGCCGCCTGCCGGACGGCGCGGCTGGCTGTCACCGTGCCTCCGGCAGGAGGCTCCGTGGCACCGGTGGGAAGCCGCCCGTGGTCCAGTGCCAGTTGCCATGACCGGCCGGATCTCCTGCCGCGGGTGACAGGCCTGGCCCGCCGCCCGCCGCGGGGCAGCCCCGGCAGGCGCTGACCGGGCGGCACGGGGCCGGGCCGCGCGGCGGATGCTGTCACCGTGCTCCCTGGCAGGAGGCTCCATGGCGCCGGGGGCCGGCGGGGAGGCCAGCGGCCTGCCGCCAGTGGTCCCTGACCGGGCCGGACCGCCTGCTGCGGGTGACGGGCAGGCCAGCCTCCCGGCCGTGGCACCAGTGGAAGGCCAGTAGTCCGGCACCAGTGGTCCTACGGATACCACCGGTGGGCCGGGGACGGCAGAGTTCTGCCTGTCCGCAACGACAGGCGGACGAAAACGAGAACGCGAACACCAAGCACGTAACACCGAAAGCGGGGGCAAGGAATGCCTGCAATGGGACGCATGGTCACGGTGGGCGGCATCGAGCTGTGGACGGAGGAGTTCGGCGACCCCTCCCACCCGGCGGTACTCCTCATAGCCGGCTCGATGAGCCAGGGACTGCTCTGGCCGGACGAGTTCGTCGGCCGCCTCGCCGCAGCCGGCCACCACGTCATCCGCTACGACCACCGGGACGTGGGCCGCTCCACCGCCCGCGACTTCACCCAGCACCCCTACACCTGGGCCGACCTCAAAGCCGACGCCGTAGGCCTCATGGACGCCCTGGAGATCCACTCCGCCCATCTCGTGGGCCACTCGGCAGGCGGGCTCCTCGCCCAGTGGATCGCCGTCGAGAACCCCGGCCGGGTCGACAGCCTCACCGTGATCGGCTCATCCCCCTTGGGCGAGCACGAAGGACAGGTCCTCGTCCGCGCCCTGACCGGCGAAGCGCAGCCCGAGGGCAGCCTGCCGGAACCGGCACCGGAATTCACGGCGTTCTTCCGCCAGGCGGCCATGAGCCCGCCCCCGGCCACCCGGGCCGAAGCCATCGACTTCCAGATCGAAATCGCCCGCGTCCTCCACGGCACCGAGCGCCCGTCCGAGTTCGACGAGGACGCCCAGCGCCGCCTGGAGGAGAAGCTCCACGACCGCATGCGCGACCCGCGCACTGCAGCCAACCACCGGCTCGCCGGTATGACCGACCTCGAATGCGAGCCGGTCGGCGCACTGGCACGGGTCACCGTCCCGACCCTCGTCATCGAAGGCACCGCCGAACCCGTCAAGCCCGGACACGGCCGGCTCATCGCACAAGCGATCACCGGCGCACACCTGATGCTGATCCCCGGCATGGGCCACATGCTCACCCCCAGTGCCACCGGCCCCGTCGCCGACGCGCTCCTGACACACCTCGAGACCGCCGCCACGGCAAAGACCACCCCGCCCAGCCACCACCCCGCAGACGCATAACGGAAGCAGCCGCCCGGCGGGGCCGGCGGGGCCGGCGGGGCGGATCCTGACCCGGCCGCTGTGCCCTGCGGCGCGGCGCCGCAGGGCACGGCGGCCAGCGTTCCTCTCAGCGACCGGCAGCACCGCCTCCCTCCCCCTCCCCCCTCCCTCCCCCCGGGTCCGGGACGCCTCCAGGGCAGGGCGAGGGAACTGGGAAGCCACGTAACGGCACTACACCAACCAGCCTCTACAGGACCATAATCAAAGGCAATATCGCAGCATTACCTTCACAACAAAGACGCCGGTGCGCGGCAGTGCCTTCGATGCCGGGGGCCGGACAGGATAAAACGGTGCGCGGCAAAACGGCAGGCAAACAAAGGGGCAGCCGCGGGCCTGGCTGCCGGCACCCGGCCGGGACGACGCCCCCGGACCAGACACCAGCAGCCAGGCCCACCGGCCCCATCCCCTCTCCGTATTGGCGCTGCAGCGCAGAGCGGCAGGCAATACCTCGCGTGCACGGGGCGGACTTGCGATCCAGCGCGGTGATCCTGTAGTGCCCGGCCCCGGGCCGGCCCCCGCGACCACGCACCCTGCCGTTCCGCTCATACGGGGAGCGGCAGGGTGCGGGTCTTGTCAGGCAAGGCCGTCCGGAGTCAGGCCCATCCGGCAACCAGTCACCACGCGAAGACCACTCCCCCTCCCATAGGCGGAGCAACAGCCCGGCACCGGGGACACGATCCGGTCAACCTGCTGCACGCCCGATGAGAGACCGCCGGACCCCAGCAGACGCCAGCAGACGCCCATGAACGATGGCAACCGGCAACGGCCGCCAACGGGACCACCCTGACCTGGCCGGACGGCATCCGGCCGCCGTTGCGCAACAGTGCGGATGCGCAACACTCCCCGTATGCCGGGCTTTCAGCGCAGGAAAGCCGTCGGTGACGCCCACGAACCACGCGTCACCCAGGAACCCGCCCGGCGAGGGTGGGCTGTCAACGCCTGGGGCAGGGCGTGCTGACCGACGCCGCGCAGTACGCCCTCCGGGGCACCAGCAGCTCATTGCGCCGGACACCCGGCCTGACCGCAGCCAGCGGCGGCAGCCGGGGTGCCCTGACCGGCGGCAAAAGCCGGATGACCAGCCGCACCACCAACCGCCACCCCTTCCAGAGCAACCGTCACGACAGCGAGGCACCCCTGTCCGGACGCCCGGCCACCCCGGCACGAACGGCCCCGGGATTCCGCTGACCGGCGAGCTGACCGGCGACTTGACTGGACAACAGGCGCAGCGCGTCGGCCGAGGCGGTGTCGTGGGGTGTGTAGACCTCCAGCCGGTGGTCGGGGCTCTCGGGCTGGAGCCACACTTGATAGTCGATGCCGACGTCGCCGACGGTCGGGTGCTGCAGGTGCATGGTGCCAACGGTGCAGTCCGCGACGTCGCCCCTGGCCCACAGCCTGGCGAAGTCCCGGCTGCGCATGGCCAGTTCGCCGATCAGTTCGGCCAGCCGGGCGTCGGTGGGATACCGGCCCGCGGTGAGCCGCAGGTAGGCGACGTGGATCCGGGCGAGTTCATCCCAGTTCCGGTGAAGGTCCCGGGTGAGGGAGTCGAGGAAGAACATCCGGGGGATGGACGGCCGTCGCGCCAGATCGTGGGGCGCCTCGAAGCCGACGTGCTCCGCGACGAGGGCATGTCCGGTGCGGTTCCAGGCCAGTACGTCACCGCGGCGGCCGAGCACGACGGCCGGCGTGCTGTCCCCCAGGGACGCCAGGAGCGCGAGCACCCGTTGATGCGGCCTTTCCGGGCGGGGACGGACCAGGTGTGATGTGGCGGGCTGACGGGCGAGGTTGTGCAGGTGGGCTGTCTCGGACGGACCGAGCCGGAGCACGCCGGCGAGCGCATCGAGGACCTGCCGGGAGGCAGTACCGGCCTGGCCCTGCTCCAGTCGCGTGTAGTAGCCGGCGCTCACGCCGGCGAGCTGGGCGAGCTCCTCGCGGCGCAGGCCCGGCACCCGGCGGGCGGTGCCGTAGGTACGCAGTCCGACGTCGGCAGGCGTGACCCGGTCGCGGCGGGTCTTGAGATAGGCCCCGAGGCTCTCCAGTTCCATGACCCCGAGCCTAAGCGCCACGGTCTGTGTCCGGGTGCCCCTGCGAGGTGTACCCATGACACGGGGATGGCTGCCGCGTGGACCGGCATCGCACCGTCGGATGCATGAACACACAGCGCATTCCTCACTCCCCCGGCCCGCGGGCCTGGCTCGGCCTGCTGGTGGTCCTCGGCCCGGTACTGCTGGTCGCGATGGACGGCTCGGTCCTGTTCCTGGCGATGCCCGAGATCTCCCGGGCGCTGTCGCCGACTGCCGGCCAGGCGCTGTGGATCCTGGATGCCTACGGATTCGCCGTCGGGTCCCTGCTCATCGCGTCCGGGAACATCGGCGACCGGTACGGGCGGCTGAAGCTCCTGATGACCGGCACCGCAGTGTTCGGCGCGGCCTCGGCAGGGGCAGCCCTCGCCCCTGGGCCGGAACTCCTGATCGCCTTCCGGGCACTGATGGGTGTGGCCGGTGCCACGCTGCTGCCATCGGCACTGGCGGTCCTCAGCGCACTGTTCACCGACCCGCGCCGGCGGGCGAAAGCGATCGGGATCTTCGCAGCCGCCTTCGCCGCCGGCTTCGCGATCGGCCCGGTCGTCGGCGGACAACTGCTGAGCAGCTTCTGGTGGGGATCGGTCTTCCTGATCAACCTCCCCGTCGTCGTGCTCTTCCTGGCCCTGGCCCCGGTCCTGCTCCGCGAGGTACCTGCCACACCTGCCGGCCGCACCGACATCCTGAGCATCCTGCTCTCTGCCTCAGGCATCCTGCTGACCGTCTACGCCATCAAACACGCCGCCGCAGAAGGACTGACCCCGACCCCGGTAGCCACAGGGACCGCCGGCATCCTCACCCTGGGGTGGTTCACCCGGCGGCAACTCCACCTCGAGCACCCGCTGATCGACTTCAGCCTCTTCCGCGACCGGGTGTTCACGATCGCGGCCATCACCGGGCTCCTGCCTCTGGCCGCATGGTCGGCCATGGCCTACCTCAGCGGCATCTACCTCCAGTCCGTCCTCGGACTAAAGGTCCTGGACGCAGCCCTCCTCGCACTCCCGGGAGCGGCTGCACTCACCCTCACCTGCATCGTCACACCGGCACTGGCCGCACGTACCGGCACACGGGCAGCACTCATCACCTGCCACTTCCTCATCGCCACAGGCCTGCTCCTGCTGCTGGCCACCAGCGCCTCCAGCGGCATCGGCTGGTACGTGGCATCCACCATCATCACCGGCCTCGGCTACGGCATCTCCTTCAGCGTCGTCGCCGACACCGCCGTGGCCGCAGTCCCCCCAGAACGCGCCGGATCCGCGGCAGCAATCGCCGAGACCAGCAACGAGATCGGCAACGCCCTCGGCATCGCACTCCTCGGCTCACTGGCCGCCCTGATCTTCCGCCTCCAGGGACCCCACATCGCCGGCACCCTCAACGAAACACTCCAGGCCCCCGGCCTCACAGCCACCGTCATCGGCGATGCGAAGTCAGCCTTCGTCACCGCACTGCACATCACCGCCGCCCTCGCCGGCATCCTCCACACCGCACTCGGCATCTTCACCCTGCGACACCTGCCGAAAGCCCCCACCCACACCGACGACACCTACCCGGGCCCGGGCCCAGGCGGCCCGCTGGCCCAGGACACCACCGGAAACCACAGCATCCGATAACCCACGCCAACCCCCGGCTCAGAACCCAGGACCGCCGACACCTCGTTGAACGACGGCACGGGCCTCGGGCGGCACACGGGCGCCAAGGCTGGTATCGCCGTGCGGTCCGGTCCCCGCGGAGCCCCCCCCGGGGGGTGTCGAGCACCACGACACCCGGACCGGCCGATCGCCCACGTTGCAGCCGAGTGGGCATCTCCCGGCCTTGTCCACCGGAACGTGTCAACCACGACCGGCAGTACGACGCGACCGGACCACCCGACCACCCGACCGCCCCTCAACCCCACACCACCAGCCGACACCGACCCGACACCGACCCGGCACCGACCCGGCATCGTGCACCGTTGAACACCCGGGCATCGCACACCGCCGAACCTTCCCCGATTCGGATGGCGCCCCCTTTCCGATGCGACTCACCGGACACGCCCCGAGCAAGCGTTGCCTCGCGGAGCAATACCGACCGGGGACCAGCCCGCATCCCGGGACGGATGAGCGCCGGACACCACATCGTGAAGGCCTGACTGCCGAGCACGCGGAGGAACGCCGGGCGGCCGGTGACGCCGGCACCGGGCCGAGGCCGAGGCCGGCAGAAGACCTGGTCACCGGCAACGGGGCTGAAAACAGCGCTGCACTCAAGCCCCAGGAACCGTCCTGCAGGTGCAGGATCGTCTTCCAGGTGGTGGAGCACACACCGGCAACCCGGCAACCTCGCCCCCCCCCAGACAACCCCACACCGGAGCTCTCCCTGGCGCCGCGGCGCAGGACATCGGCAAGAGCCCGGCCAGCAGAGTGACCGGACACGCCGGCAAACAGCCCTGCGCAGACCGGCAGGGAAGAAGCTGCCGACCGGCCTCACGACCCTCCCCAGGCAGCTGCTGCGGGAACCGGGACGGGCGGCGCCCCCGGGCCCGTCCCCGCAGACCACGAAACCGGAGACAAGACCACGAACCGGCACTACACCAACCAACCCCCAAAGACCCACAATCAAAGGCAAGGCAACGAATTTCCCTTGACAATGAAGACGCCGGCCCGCGGCAGCGCCTTCGATACCGGAGACCGGACAGGACGCAACAGTGCACGGCAAAACACCAGGCCCGAAAGGGGAAAGCCGCAGGCCTCAATGCGGGTGCCTGGTACGGGGCGCGCCGTCCCGGACCAGGCACAGGCAGCCCGGCCCGCCGCCTACACGGCACAGAACCCGAAGGCCCCCAACCAGGACCCGGGACTCCATCCGGCCCGGGAATCAGTGGTACTTGAAAGCCCTCGACAGCCACCCGGACCGCTCCTGCACCACCCCACTCCCCCGCAAGCCCCGAGCCCCGAGCCCCCAAAGAAACGAAGCCAAACGCCGGGCCACACCTACGCCAGAACCCACGCCATCCGTGCCGGGCCGCCCACATCGCGCCGACCGTGAACGAACACCCCCGGAATCCCGGCCGGCCAGCGGGCGCTGGAACAACAACTGACCCTCCACCAGCCACGCACCCATACTGAAGAAACGGGCGCAGACCCACACGAACACGATCTGCCCACCCGGCCTCACGGCCGGCCTACACACCAGACACACCACCGGGCCCGCCGGAGACGACCGCCCCCCCCCAGAAGAGCCCGCCAGCAGCAACCCTCCGACAGACCACCCGGTCTGGACAGCGGCCAGCGCTGCGCGAGATGCGCTGGCCGCCGTCCAGCACTCACGCGGGCGGCACCCCGCCGTCCAAGGCCCCCGGCGACTCTCGAGGGCTACCTCTTCTCGATCTTTATGTCCGCCAAATCCCACCAGCACTTAAGGACGGCTTTCCGCTTCGTTCCCCCGTTCTGCTTGTACCACTCGCTGGTACGGTCCTGCTCGAAGTCGCAGATCGAGATCGTGCGCCACTGGCCCTTGCCCTTGCACTCGACCCAGCCGGTTTTGCCACCGACGTGCTTCTTGCAGGACAGAGATTGAGCTGCAGCGGCCTCGCCCGCCACCGCCTGGGGGACAGCAAGGCTAAAGGCAGCCACAGCGCTCAACCCGGCCACTGCGACACTCCGCCTCAGATTTCGCATTCCGCACCTTTCTCGCTTCCGATATTCCGGGAACCTAACCACGTGGGATCGAGACGTCTCGCGACGTCTGCGCAGAGCGTTCCGTCAGTGAGCTTCAGAGCGGATTCAGAGGGGCTTCAGAGCCGATTCCACTCCGCAACACCGTCAGTGCGGCAGCCCGCAGTGCGTCCCGGTCCAGAGCGGCGTACGCCGACACCGCCTCGGCGCGGGAGGGCAGAGAACAACCACGACCGCCGATCCAACGAGTGATGTACGGCTGGGCGCCGTGCGATTCTTCCAACCCGGCACAGTGACATGGCCGTTAAGCTGACAGGCGAGTCAAACACCCGGCAGGCGAATACCGATCCACCGGCCAGGAGAACCCGTCCCCAGCACTGGCACCACGCCCTTGCTCATCCCCCAGGCCCCGGGCGCATCCATCCAGCTCCGCGCCGCGCTCCCCGCCTGCACTCCTCCAAGACACCACCGCACTCCCAACACCCACCGGCAACGACTCAACGCGGGCCGCCACACCCTGCTCCCCCTCCTCCGCCCGCGCAACGGACAACCCCATGCCCCTGGCACAGGCTCCGGAGCCGGCACCACCACCCGCGTCCCCCGCTACACGACCGAAGCCACCGGCACACCTGCCGCCCCCACTCCCCCACCCGCCCACGCAGGCCACCCGGCCCCACTGAAGGCATTCGTCCCGCCGGCCAGGACACGCCCACCAGCCCACCGCATAACCGACCATCAGACCCCAGCCCCCTACCCCACTCCCCGGGCAGGCACCGGAGACACGGGATGAACGCGCAGGCCCCTACCGATCCACCCGGCCGCCTGCCGCGGGCCGCGGGCCGCGGGCCGCCCGCCCCTTCCCCGAGCCGTCCCACGGCGCGCCGGCGGGCCGGGAGCGCGCCAACGGCTCCTGCGGGGAGCAAACCGCCGCGGCGCGACAGCCGCCCCCCCCTTGTTGCAGGTCAGTCCTCCCCGCGGTCCGCATCCCGCCCGGCAGCCAGGACCGATTGTCAGTGGCGGGTGCGAGGATCGGAGCACCGAGTCGGAAGACAAGAAAAAAAGGGGGAGCTGTCATGTCCGGAAACCAGAACTACATCAATCACGTTGCTCTCGTACTGGATGCCAGTTCATCCATGTCACGCCTGAGCCGCAAGGTCGTCGAAGTCGCCGACCAGCAGATCGCCTACCTGGCCCGCCGGTCGGAAGAACTGGACCAGGAAACCCGCGTCACGGTATACGTCTTCGCCAACACGGTGGAGTGCGTCATCTACGACAAGGACGTACTGCGCATGCCGTCCCTGAAACAGCTCTACCAGGTCGGCGGAATGACGGCCCTCCTGGCGGCCGCACTGAAGTCACAGCGGGAGCTCGCACAGACAGCCCAGCTGTACGGCGACCACAGCTTCCTGACATTCATACTCACCGACGGGCAGGAAAACGCAAGCCACCGCTCCCCGGACGCCCCCGCCACGGACCAGCGCGAACTGGTACAGGCCGTGGCCAAGATGACCGCAGCACAAGAAGACAACTGGACACTGGCCGTACTCGTGCCGGACCAGATGGGCAAACGCGAGGCCATGCAGTGCGGCTTCCCGAAGGACAACATCGCCATCTGGGACGCCACCAGCACCCAAGGCCTGGAAGAAGCCGGACAGGTCATCCAGCAGGCCACCGAAAAATTCATGATCGGCCGCACCCAGGGCATCCGGGGAACACGGGCCGTATTCTCCACCGGCGCAGAAACGGTCAACAAGGACACCATCAAAGCAGCCGGCCTCACCCCCGCCGATCCCTCGGACTACCAACTCATCCCGGTGACCCGCGAAGCAGCCATCCGGGACTGGGTCACCGAAACCGGGCACACCTACCGCACCGGCTGCGCGTTCTACCAGCTGAACAAGACAGAGAAAATCCAGGCAAAGAAGCAGATCGCAGTACTGGAGAAGAAAACCGACCGCATCTACACGGGACCGGAAGCCCGCACCCTCCTCGGCCTGCCCGACACAGAAGCCCGCATCAAACCCGACCACAACAACGACTTCACCATCTTCATACAAAGCACCAGCGTCAACCGTAAACTCGTCCCCCACACACGCATACTCCTCATCAACCAGCAATAACCCGACACCCAGGAAGCCATCAACTCACACCCTCCAAACCCCCACCAGCCCGACGGCTACCTGTACATCCGCTTCGGCAACCGCGCTCACTCCGGTGGCACCTCCACCGCCTGGTGCGACCTGAACGCGGAAGCAGCCAGGCAGAGGCATTCCCCGACCGATCACCCGGACAAGCCATCCGTGAACCAGACAACGAAACACAACCCCGAGAGACCAGGAGCCGGATCTGCGACCCGCCCCTGCAGACCCGCAGGCCCGCCCCCCTGCTGCCCCGCCCAGAACCCCGGTCACCCGGCACACAAGCAGCACAGGACCGCAAGGACGCCGACAGAAACCGACAGCTCCTTCGAACAGCTACGGAAGGCTCGGGCCCGGAACACCACCCAAGACCACGAACTGCATCACCGGCGGACAGCTGAACGCCGTACGCATCTCCTCATCCTCCACGTGCTGAAACGGGGCGGGCGCTGACGAGCCTGTCACTGTGCCCAAGGTGGTGTGACGTGGCAGGCCCCCTCACCGTTGGCACGGTGATTCCACTCAAGACGATCGCGCAGGTGGCGGAGAGTCTCGGTGTTTCCGTCACCACGGCTCTGGCGTTACATGGACAAGATTCCAGAGGTTCTGGCCGCCTGGCCCTGCGCAAGACCCTGACAGGTCAGGGTAAAGGGGGACGTCATCGTCGTTGACGGGCACCCTCATCACGGCCAGCCTCGGTGCCTTTGAGGACCAGCAGAACACTGTGGAAGGCGAGAAACATCCATCTCAGGCCGTGCAGCAGCGACAGAACGAGAGGATGCTGCAGCCAGCGGGTCCCTTTGCGCACGGCTGGGGCAGCGGGTTAGCGCCACTTCCGTTTCACAGCAAAAAGGTAGGAGTACGCGGTTACGGATGGAGCAGGGCGAGTGATGGCAGCTCCGGCTGCTGTCGCCGCGAGCAACGCCCCGATGAGGTCGCCGCCGTGGAGTGCAGTCCACACAGCACCAGAAAGACCGAGTGTCACGGTTCCGGTGTTGCGGAGGAAGGCCTGCTGGCTGACAGACAGCAGATCCCGGGCTTCACTCTTCAGCCGGGCACGCCGTTCACGGAGCTCTGCAGTGACCTGGTCATCTGTGAGGCCTTGCCACGTGCTGACCAGGGCACGTACCCCCTCCGCGTACGACCGGAACTGCTTCCCGTGCTCCCGCCGAAAGTCCAGCACCTCATCCAGTGGAACATCAGATAGATCAGGACAGATCTCGTTCAGATCGGCATCGACGATCATTCCGGTGTGCTGTGCACGCGTCCACACGTAGTCTTCGTGGGACGGCCTCGAGAAGTAGTCGTTGCTGAGGGCCTCAGGGCTCGTCGCGTGTGCAACAGGCTGCAGGGAGAAGTCTGTGGCCTGTTGAAGGTCGTGGTGGAGAGCCCGGCAGTAGGCCAGCAGAACGAGCTGGCGGATCACCGGGTGGGCCAGTTCCACATGTGAGGGGTGCGGCGGGCCAATGGGGATGGCCAACCCCCGCCTGTGCATGGCATCTAGGAATGCCCCACTCGCGGCGGTGAACTGGGGCGAAGAGTGGAATGAACTCCGCATCTCATAGGCAACCCAGTAGGGCGCCACCCTCTCCCAATCAGTTCCCTCGACAAGCGTGAGCAGACTCCGGGTAAGCTCCTCGCTTGTCTCCGGACGGATGTGCTGTTCTGGGGCAAGGTTGACCAGCAGCCCCTGCTCATGCAGCGGCTGAGCCAGCGGGCTGCGCTGCAGAGCCCCCTCCAGCAAATCAGTGGGCAGAGACAGAGCCACCCCGTCGAAGAACAGCAACATCGACTTGATCTGTCCCTCGATCTCGACTGGCCAAGTCCAGTCGCTTGCGTAGTACATGAGCTCCTTGGTGCTGTCTCTCTGGATCCCCATACCAACAGGACACCGCACAAGCTGTGAAGCCTCAAGCACAGCCTGGTGAGTCCCACCTGGAATTCACCCGTTGCCGGGAGAGAGCAGCCAGAGATCACCGGCACCCGCGTCAAACTATGCGGAGATGCTGCTGGCGCACAGTTCACGCAGGTCGGATACAACTGCAGAGGGTGCCGGGGATGGCCTCAAGGAGCCTGACGATCGAGGTGATCTAGGGCTCGGGGCCGGGCAGCATGTCGCGGGCGGCACAGGTGATGTCCGGGTTGACGACGGTGGGTACGCGTCTTCTCCTGCCTGTATGAACCACTCTCACGTGCATATGCGCATGGGGCCGACCCTGGAGGGCCGTCCCATCCCTCGCCACTCCACGTCTCGAACCACCCGCGCGCGGCCAGGACCGGCCGCACTGCGTGCAGAGGGAAGAGGCCAGGTAACCAGCGGTCTCGCAGCGGGCCGGTCTCGGTACCTGGGAAGCAGCCCGCCACGCGCGCGTGGCGTACCACCGAGCGACGGTAGCGCGGCCTGTCCGGGCTCCACTCAACGCGAACGGCCCTGAGGCCAGGTCATGAGGCAGACGACCCCGTCCGCACCCCGGGTCCCGTCCTTTACCACGCGGGAGGAGGATCTGCCGGTACGCGCCCCGGGGAAGCGCTGCGGCGCGACCGCGGTCGACGCCTGACGACGGACCGGCGCGCAACGGCCGCGTCGGGCTCACTCCCCGGGAACGTCAGCAGCGTCATCGACGTCGAACGCCAGGTGTTCCCGGACGGCGACGACCCCGTCGACGCCGCGGCACATCTGCACCAGTACGGGGATCAGGGACTTGCGGCGCAGTGAGCCGCTGAGGGTGACCAGTCCGTCGCCGACCTCGACACCCACCGCGGACGGTGGCTCGTGCAGTGCCCGGACGACGACGTCCTCGATGATCTCGGCACGGATGGCGTGGTCGGGCCGGAGGAAGACGTCCAGGAGGTCTCCCCTGCTCACGATGCCGACGAGCCGTCCCTCCTCGTCCACGACGGGCAGTCGCTTGACGCGGTGCTCCTTCATCACGTGCGCGGCTTCGATGAAGCTCCACTCGGGTCTCGCACAGACGGCGGGGCTCGTCATCAGGGTCTCGGCCGTTGCCGCGGCGTGCCCGCCCTCCCCGCCGCCGGTGAGCAGGTCGGCCTCGGAGACCACGCCGACCGGGTGGCCGGCGTCGTCCACCACGGGCACGGCGGTGATGTCGTTCTCCTTCAGCACCGCGACGATTTCCCGGAACATCGTGCCGCGCTGCACCCGAGCGACCTTGGGCGTCATCAATTGGCCGACGGTCCTGTGCTCCAGCATCCGTGGTTCCTCTCAGCGGGGATCGACCGGTCCCTGTCCAGTTTCCTCCCTGACCGGCGGAGCAACGGCACGGGCCACGCACGCCGGTCACCGTTCTCGCGCTCCACTCCCCGGGATGCGAGCAGCGCACACGCCGCAGACCATCGGCGGACCGTGCAGGACACGGGATTTCCCGGCCTCTGCGCGAACCGGGTCCCGGACACCTGCCCGTGCCGCTCCGGCCACCACCCCACCACATTCGAACGTTAGTTCGCGTGTGTTGCCGGGCCGCGTCACGCCCCCGCGCATACGATGACATGCGCATGAGTCGGAAAGGGTCCGCAAATGCCGCATTCCTCGTCCGCCGGCATCCGGCGGCGCATGTTCCTCGCCGGGGCCGCCGCCGGAGTGGGGGCCGCCGCAGGAGTCGTCCGGGCAGGATTCACCGGGCACGCCGACCGGCTGGGGACGCACGGGGAGCCGTTCGCTGCCGGAACCACCCTCGCGGCCGTCACCACCCGGCCGGACGGTCCGGGGTACCGGCGCCTCGCGGACGGTCCGGGATGGCCGCGCATCGTGCGGAGCGACATCGCCGGCCCTCGGCCCGGCCGCGCCGATCGCCGTACTCCCCTGGCCGCCTTCGTCCACTTCACCGACCTGCACATCACCGACGTCCAGCACCCGCTGCGCTACGAATTCCTCCGCGCAGGGAGCCCGAAGGCGTGGCGGCCACAGGAGGCCCTGACCGTGGCCGGTGCCGTGTCGCTCGTCGAACGGGTCAACAGCCTGCGCAGCGGACCGGCCACCGGAGCCCCGCTGTCCTTCGTCATGGCCACTGGTGACAACACGGACAACAACGCCACGATCGAGCTGGACTGGTTCCTGACCGCCATGAACGGCGGCACCTGCACTCCGGACACGGGCGAGCCCGGCCACTACGAAGGCGTCCAGGACAGCGGTCTGGAGCTCTTCTGGCACCCCGAGAGCCTCCTGCGGGACCTGGACAGCCTCGCCGGCTTCCCGAAACTCGAGGGCTTCCTCGGCGCCGCCACCCAACCGGTGCACAGCCCCGGCCTCGCCATCCCCTGGTACTCCACGCTGGGCAACCACGACGGACTCTCCGGCGGCTGCTACGCCTCCGGTCACGGCGCCATCGCCGCCGCGGCCACCGGCAGCCGGAAGCTGCAGACCGTCCCGCCCGGCGAGGCCAGAACCCTCATGGCCGGCGAGGGACGCGGCACCGACCCCGCAGGACACTGGGTCGAGGCGCTGCTGGGGCGCGGGTACCAGGCCCGCACCGTCACCCCCGATGCCCGCCGGGCTCCCTTCAGCATGCGGGAATACCTGGCAGCCCACCTCCATCCGGACCACGTCGGCCCCGGGCCCGCCGGCCATGGCTACACCACCGCCAACCTCACCCAGGCAACCCTCTACCCCAGTGCCGCATGCGCGCATTAGGTGGCCGTCATACCGATCTTCCGTCCCCGGACCTCTGGCTCCCTCCTCTGTGTGCACTTTCCAGGTGAAGCAGCCGGGTACAGGACCTGCCAGAGGCGGTGGCCCGGATAGGGCTGCGGCCATTGGTCGGGCAGGTGTGTGGAAGGTCGTGGAGTTCTTCACGCAGCTGGGAGCCGGGCCGATCTACGCTGATCCCCCCTGCTGGCTCTCAGCCAGCCAACTCCTTCTGGCAATTGAGATTGCAAAAGGTCTTTAGTTCCAGCGTCCGAACACCGGAGCGCGGGCCTGCTCACCGCGCCCCTGCCTCTTTTTGCCAGTGGGTGAGAGTGTGCCGTGTGTAGAGGGTGTGGTGGTGGTTCGAGCCGAGCACCCGTTCCCGGTCAGCCAGCAGTTCAGAGAATGCGGCCACAGCGCCGACCACATCACCTCCTTGCCCACGCAGCCGAGCGAGGTTATGGCGGGTGAAGAAGACGTCAGGGTGGTCTGGCCCAAACATCCGCTCCCGATCGGCCAGCAGCTCAGTGAAAGCGGCTATAGCGCCGGCTACGTCCCCCGCCCTGCCCCGGCAATAGGCGAGGTTGTGCCGAGCGACAAGGGTGCGACTGTGGTCCGGGCCTAACACTCGCCTGTATCCCGCTAGTTGTTCGATATAGGCGGCCACAGCACCGACTGCATCTCCCGCCTCCCCCCTCCAGCAGCCGAGACTCCACCAGACGTTGAGGGTGTCGAGGTGGTCCGGGCCGAGCACCCGGGCATAGTCGGTCAGCAGTTCGCTGACCGCAGCCACAGCACCGGCTGCATCCCCCGCCTCGCCACGGAAGCAGGCAACCCTGCGCCGGGCGGCGAGACTGTCGGGGTGGTCCGGGCCCAGCGTCCGCGCATAGTCCGCCAGCAGCTCCGAAAGGTCGATCGCGGCACCGATCGCCCCTCCTGCTTCCTCGCGCCAGCGGGCGAGGTTGTCCAAGCCGGTGAGAGTATGGGGATGATCCGGCCCCAACACTCGCACGTAGTCGGCCAGTAGTTCGGTGAGGCCGGTCGTGGCATCAGGAGACTCTCCTGCCTCCCGCCATTGGGCAAGGTCCTCCACGGTGAGTTCAGTGCGGGGATGATCCGGGCCCAGCACCCGTGCGAAGTCGGCCAGCAGCCCAACACAATCGGTCGCAGCACCGGTAAAGTCCCCTGCCTGCCCACGCCAGCTGGCATGGCTTTGCCGGGCGGAGAGCGTGTCAGGGTGGTCCGGGCCGAGACGGTCGCGGGTGAGGTCCGCCAGGTGGCGGAAGTGACTGGCGGCGGCGGTGACCTGTCCGGCTTCGCCGAGACTGCACCCGGTGCGGAAGCACCGGGTGCGCATCAGAACCGAACAAGGCGTCTTGGGCGTGGCGGAGAAGGGCATCAGCGTTGGCCCGCAGTGACTGGGCGAGCGCGGTGTCGTGTTCAACCCTCGGCCAGGCAGCAGTCAGGGCGTCGGCGGCGGCGCGGGCGAAAAGATCGCACTGATCAGTGCGCAAGGATTCACGGACGGCGCGCTGGACGAGTTGGTGGACGCGGACGGTCTGGTGAGGGCTATCAGGCGAGTGATCGATCAAACTCATGCGTTGTAACACCCGCAGCGCGCCGGTCACCCCCTCAACCCCGACCTCATCTCGCACCCGCTGCTGTAGCTGGGGGCCCCACCCAGGAGCCGTGCGGTTTTCGGTGAGGTGGGTGAGGGCGGGCGGGCTGGTCAGAACAGAAATGGGAATGCCGTTCGAGCCGAGCATGGCTGCCAGGTGCAGCATCGGACGAGCCAAACCCCGCGGGCGCATGCGATCGGCCCGGTCGATGGACAACGACCAGGTGGCAGCGACAGTGACTGCCTGATCATCGGGCAGAGCACCTGGTTCGGGCAGCGCATCGGCGAGAGTGCGGGCCCGGTCAGCTAGCAGGTGGCGGTAGGTCACGCTGTTCAGATCTGGGGCGTCGGCAAGGTAGGCAGCTGCCTGGGACAGGGCCAGCGGCAGGTACCCCAGATCGGCCGCCAGGCCGGCGAGCTGCTCACCGCCTTCGCTGTATTTACGGGCCTCCAGGGAGGTGGTGAGGTAGGCCACAGCCTCGGAGGGAGTGAACAAGCCGACTCGGATCAGGCGGCGGCCCGCGCCAGTCAGGGCGGCGTCCTGACGGCGGGTAGTCACCAGCGTGCGGCCCGATGGGCTGGCGGGAGGCCACAGGCCCCGCAGGTCGGCAGGGTCGGCCACATCGTCCAGAACGATCAGCCACCGGCATTGCTCCGTCGAGGCCTTAGGCTCCAGCCAGGCGAGGAACGCTTCCGCTGCCAGGCCTGGATCACCTGCGTAGTCGTGAAGGATCTCCCGTGCCGCTTGGGCGTACGTGTCGGTAATCGCCTCGCGGGTAGCGGCGGTAACCCACACCAGCAGGTCCACGTCTTCTTCCCAGGCACGTCGAGCATGGTGGGCGGCAAGCTGAGTCTTGCCAACCCCACCCATACCAGCAAGCACCTGGCACAGCACTGCGGTACCTGCGTCGGCGACTGCCTCTCGCAGCTCCCTGACCGCACTGCGGTACTGGAAAGAATCAGCCTGCCGGGGCAGTACCCCGACCTGGTGCGGCCACGACACCGCTTGACGTGGAGCGGCGTAGAACATCACACGATCAGCGCGGCCGACCGCGACAGAGCCAGGCCCGGAATGGACAGATGCATGAGCGGTGATGTGCAGGGCAGACGTGGCGCCGGGCCCGGTCAGCCCTGGAACGGGCCCGGCTGCGGAGGATTTCCCAGGGTCACATCGCCCATGCGCAAAGCAGCCGCAGACCCGTGGTCTGCCCGAAGGTTCACATTCCCACCAACGGCCAGCCCACTGGCCTCAGCTGACACCCCGCCAACGGCAGTCGCATTATGTTCTTCCAGTAAAGCCCTCAATTGGGCCGCGGCCAGCTCACGCTCGGCATCGTCCAGACTCTCCAGCAGCGTCACGAACATAGCTTCCCAGGACGCCTCCTGTCGGATCTGCACCCGTTCGGCATCTGCCGTACCAGCCGCCGACAAGGTAGCTGCGGTCTGGTCCAAGCGTTCCAGCTCAGCATACTCACGCCGGAGGTCACCGCGGCCAAACCACGTCGCGACCCGCTGCCGGAAACCAGCCCAGGCATCCGTACCTGCCGCCTGCACCACCGCACTGCCGCCTGCCGCCGCCAATGCGGCCATCACTTCTGCCAGCACCCCGCCGTCCCCTCTTAGCCGCTCTTGCCCTCTCGACCGTAGCCCTCGCCTGGCGTTGCACGCAGCAGCCTTCACCAAAACCCCGCTCAAGCCGCCAGAGCGACCCTGACGCCGCCCAAGGCCAAGGGCCGGACGGGACTGAAGGGGCTGAAAGGGCTGAATTCTCGGTACCGCGAATCGGGGCTAATGAGCGCCGGGAGGACGGCACATCCGTCCCACCCCGGGCCACCCCGAAGATGCTCGCCATCGAGTTCGCCCGGTTCCTCGGCCTCCCTGTTGTCCGGCAAGAGACCCAGACCTCCATCACCAATGCCGTCTGTGACCTGCTGATCAAAATGCCGGTCGAACTCGCGCTCGTCGACGAGATCCACAACCTCAACCTCGCCACCCAGGCCGGGGCCGAAGCCTCCGACCAGCTCAAATACCTGTCCGAGCGGATCCCCGCCACCTTTGTCCTCGCCAGCATCGACGTCGCCGCGAGCGGCCTGTTCAGCGGTGTCCGAGGCCAGCAGATCGCCGGCCGATACACCGTCACCGACACCAAACCGTTCGCCTTCGGCACCACCGCACAACGGCAGAACTGGCGGAACCTGATCGCCTCACTCGAAGACGCCCTACGACTCCACCGGCACAAGCCCGGCAGCCTGGTCAAACTCGACGGCTACCTCCACGAACGCACCGACGGCGCGATCGGCAGCCTCTCCCAACTCGTCCGCGGCGCCGCCCTTGAGGCCATCATCAACGGCAGCGAGGCCATCACCCGCAAGACTCTGGAGACCATCGAGGTCGACCAGACCGCCGAGGACGCCCGCCAGGAACAACGCCGCAATCGTCGCCCCCGCCGCCGGAGGCCGGATGCCGACGCAGCCTGACCAACTCCGCCAGCTACCCATCCCTCTCGGCCCCGTCCACAACGAGACCCTCGGTTCCTATCTCCACCGCCTGGCCGTCGCCAACAACCGTCCCGCGAGCTTCCTCGCCCGCCTCCTGGGCCCGCTGCCGCCGGAGTTCTCCCCGCTCAGCAACACCACCGCAGGATGGACTCCCCACTCACCCGGCCGTCTGGCCACACTCTCCGGGCGCCCAACGCCCCAGCTCGCCTGGGCCCTGCCTGCACTCGTCGACTTCCTCAGCCCACACGGCCCCGGGCAGCAAACGGAACAGCTGATCAGCCGCCCCTGCCACTGCTGCACAGCCCGTCGCAGCCCCACCGCTTCCGTGGTCATCACCCTCTCGCCCATCCACGTCCACCTCTGCCCGCGGCATCAGCTCTGGACCCGCTCCACTCACGACATCCCGCTCGGCGTCCTACCAGAAGTCATCGAGGCCCAGCGTCGACTCGACCAGCTCGCCCGTCGGAACCGGCAGACCGGACGAGCCCTCGACCTGGCGCGGAAGATCGTCGAGGACTGGTCCGCCTCCGGAATGCCGATCGACCTCGGGAAGGAGTGGACCGATCGTCTTGACCGAGTCGAGGCTCTCGCTGTCAGCAAGAAGATCTCGGCTCAGGACCGCAGTCACCTCGCGGCGTTCCCCGAGATCGTGGTGCTGACGCGCTTGATCCTGGCCCCGCCCACGACCGCCCTCGACCCCAAAGAGCTCTACCTCGCAACGACCGCCGAGCTGAGCCAACGATTCGCACGGATCTACACCACCCTCGGAACCCAGGACCCCCTCTACCGACGCTTCTGTCTTTACCGCGAACGAGACTTCCCGGAGGCAGCAGGCCAGAGGACTGGCCGATGGATCGTCTGACTAGCCTCGCCGATAGGCCAGCCCAGGTGAAATGGTCTGTCAAGCTGCTTCGGTGTTCGAATATCGCCTCTGGCTTGCCGCAGTCCCGGAACCCCTACCTGAAGCCGAAGCCCGTATCTACTGGAACCTGAAGGATCTCCCCACTCCGACCCTCGACGGAGCCTTGAAGCAAGCGGACTACGCCTACGTCGGCTCCTGGCAGGACAGGCATCTGGCGGAAATGCCGCAGTCTGGCCGCTGCCCTGCTGTCCGGATCTTCGACTGGCTGTTCTATCGAGGGACCATCGACTGCTACCAAGCACCGATTCTGGATGCTCAGCTGCGGGATGAACTGATTGGGCTCTACCAGACCCGGCCGGATGACCTGCCTGCGGAGTCCACCGATGCGGATGAGATCGCCACGTTCCTCACGGCGCACCTCGGCTGGAGCTTGCTGCCTGAGGAAGCGCCACCACCAACCACAGCCCCGTCTCCGGGCGACCACGGTAGCCTGGCCGACGAGCAGGACGGCTGAGCTGACATTCTCACCATCAAGTCTTCCGCGAAAGCCATGTCGTTTGAGAATGCCGCGGGGCAACGTTCTCAAACGACATGGCACGCCAGCAGGTCAGCGGCCATCTACCCGCCAGCTGAACTGCGACAGGACAGCCGCCTAAGGATGCCCCATTCAGGTGACGCCTGACAGTTTTCTCAGCCGCCGAACCCTGGTGCGTTACTAGCAGAAGCGGCCCCCCCCTTTCTGGCGGCGGGACCTCGTCGGTCAGGGGTGTAGTCATGTGCACCGCCGCGGGGTGCAGCTCCGGCCGTCCACCTCCAGCGGTACCGACAGTCGGACAGGTGACGGTGAGCTACCGTCGCCGCGGTGGCTTTGCGGTCGTTGATCGTCCGTGGGGGGCAGTGAGCCTTTCCAAGGTGGCGGAGGCAGGACCCTGGCGTACGTTCCGCTGGTATCGGGGGCAGCGGCATGACCCGGGGGTGTACTGGTCGGCCACGGTTCGGGATCACGTGATCTAAGAATCGCGTCTGGAGCTGGCCCGATTGCTGTTTGCCGACTTCGATCCGTCGGTGCGCCACATCGTTGCTCAGCCGTTCCTGGTGAAAGCGCTGGTTGAAGGCGCGGTCCGCAGGCACGTTCCGGACTATTTGCTGCTGACTGAAGCGGGCCCGCTGGTCGTCGATGTGAAGCCGCTGCGGCGACTGGACCAGCCCGAGGTGGCCTTCACTCTGGGCTGGAGCCGGCACCTCGCGGAGGACCGCGGCTGGCGTTACGAGGTGTGGAGCGAACCCCCAGTGGCGCTGCTGGAGAACGTGCGGTTTCTCGCGGGCTACCGCCGTAACTGGCTCTTCCCCCGCGAACTGCTCGATGCCCTGGATCCAGTAGACCTGGACGGACTCACGCTCGGTGAGGCCCTGCGTCGGCCAGCTGGGGTTGCCCGGGAGTATGCCCGTGCTGGGATCTTCCACCTGCTGTGGGCCGGGCGCTTGACCACAGACCTACGGCAGCCGCTCAGTGCCTCGCATGTGCTGCGGAGCGTGGCATGAGTGGGGCTGGCGCGCGCGTGGGCGTGGGCACGCGGTTTCGCTACGACGGCGAGACTGCCGAGGTTGTGGAGATGACCGCGACAGCGGCGGGCAACGAACTGGTCCTCAAAGACGAGCGTGGCCGCTACTTGCGGGTCGGACTGAAGGAACTGCTGTTCTCGGACCGGGCGGTGATCATCCCAGAGGCGGACGGTCCGGGCTCGGATGACGAAGAAGAGATCACGGGCGTTGCCCTGGGGCAGTTGTCGGAATTGGAGCGGGCGCAGGTGATCGAGCGGGCCGAGCACGTGCGCGAAGTGCTGACGGGGTTCCGGTCGGGGAGCCGGGAACTGCCGCGGCCCGAGGAACCGCGCCCTGAATACGCGCCGGAGACACCCTTCGAAGCGCGCTATGCCGCCAAGGCGGCCGAGCTCGGAGTGACCGGCCGGACCGTGCGACGCTGGGTGGCGGCCTACCACCGAAACGGTGAAGCCGGGCTCGCCCCGCGGACACCCTTGACGACGTCGGTGGCTCAGCGCGTCGACGAGCGGTGGCTGGAGACGGCGCTGGAGGTCATGGTCGAACACGCCGGCCAGTCCAAGCCCTCGCGCAAGATGGTGATCGACCGCACCCGGGCCCGCGTCATTGCCCGCTACGGGCCCGACGTGGTACGACTGCCGAGCCAGGCGACCGCCTACCGGGCATTAGGCGAACTCGAACGCCGTCACCCGCTGTTCCGGCTGAGTACGAAGCGGAACCGGGACATTGCCGAGCGCCCGGAGGGGCCGTATGGGAAGCTGCGGCCGACGCGGCCGGGCGAGTACCTGCTGATGGACACCACTCGGCTGGACGTGTTCGCGTTCGATCCGCTGACCCTGAGGTGGGTGCAGGCCGAGGCGTTCTTCCTCGACGAGCTGGAGGCAATCATCCGGGAGTGGGTGGCAGTGGTCTACCACTGCCGTCCGCACTCCGGCCTGGTGGACCCGGGGCTGCCGGGGCTGCGGATGTCCCCGGCGCAGATGTTCGAGCACGGTATGGCCAGGGCCGGTTGCATCGAGGTTCCCCGGGATGCGGACCTTGGTTTTGAGTTCCTGCCGACAGTGTGGCGGACGATCCAGCACTATGGGGGTGGAGATCGGCCGCCGCCGCTACAACGGTCCCGGCCTGCCCGCCCCCGGTACCGCAAGCCCGTTTCAGGGGCCGGTGAAGAACGGCTGGCCGTTCCAGGTGGATCCGGACGACGTGTCCCGTGTCTACTTCCGCGACCCGGTGGAGCGGCGGTGGCACACGCTGGTGTGGGAGCACGCGCCGTCCGCGCGGATGCCGCTGAGCGAGGACGCGCTGGCCTTCGCCCGGAGGCTGGCGGCCACGAAGTACCGCTACCCCGACGACCGGCTCGCCGTCGCTGACCTGCTGGAACGCTGGAACCTCGGCCTGGGCACCACGCCCGCCGAGCGCCGCATGGCCCTGCGCCTGTCCCGCGAGCAGGTCGCCCTGCACCTGCCCGACACGGCGGACGAGGCGTCGGCGCCGCTGCCCGCGGCACGCCCGGCCCCGGAAGGAGCCGGTGGTGGTAACACTGCTGCGGCCCGCGGCGAAGAAGTGGCGGCCCTGGAGGGCGATGACGAAACCGAGGAGGACTTCTACGCGGACGCCCTGGACGACGTATGAGCACTCTCTCCGACGGGATGCAGGGGCTGGGCAGCCTGGCGTTGTCGCGCAAGGAGGACTTCAAGGCCTTCGTCACCACCGGGCCGCGCACTCCGCCCGACCCACTGGAACATGAGCAGTTCAAAGCCCTTGGGGGAGCAGCGCGGGTGGAGTACGACCGGCAGCGGCGTGTGTGGCACGCGAATCTCGGGCCGATCAGGACACCACAGCTGGCGGAGCTGCACGAGGACTTGTGGGACATCTACGACAGCAATCCCCAGGACGGCGACAAGGCCAAGGGCGCGGTGGCCGTGGATGCGTTCCCGGGGCTGGGCAAGACGACCTCGGTGCTGGCCTTCGCCCGGCAGGTGCACCTGCGGGAGGTGGCCGAGCAGGGCGAGTTCACGGCCGACGGCCATGAGCGGTGGCCGGTGTGCCGCATCGGGCTGACCGGCAACACAGGGATGAAAGACCTCAACCGCGCGCTGCTGGAGTTCTTCGGACACCCCGCCCGCCACGGCACCGCCGCCCAGTTCGGACAGCGGGCCTTGGACTGCGTCCTGACCTGCGATGTGCGCCTGCTCATCCTCGACGATCTGCACTTCCTCAAATGGGGCAACACCAATGGCATCGAGGTGAGCAACCACCTGAAGTGGATCGCGAACGAGTTCCCCGTCACCTTGCTCATCGTCGGCGTAGGACTGGCCGGCAAGGGCCTGTTCAGCGAAGGCCATACCTCCGCAGACGCGGCCCTGGCACAGAACGGGCGCCGCACCACACGCCTGGGCCTGCACCCCTTCATCATCGACAGCCAGCAAGGCCGCCAGGAGTGGCGGCAGATGCTCCTTGCTCTCGAGCAGCGCCTGGTGCTGACGAAGAAGCATCCGGGCATGCTGGCCGACGACCTGTCCGGCTATCTCTTCGCACGCAGCACCGGACACATCGGTTCCCTGATGACCCTGATCAACCGCGGCTGCCAGCGCGCCATGCGTACCGGCGCCGAACGCCTGCACCAGGATCTGCTCGACGGGGTGAAGAACGACGAGGCCTCCGAGCGGGCCCGCCGTGAACTGGAAGCCGCTCTCCGATCAGGTCGGCTTACCAGCCGCTCGGGGAGCAGGAGGCCGGTGACAGGGTGAACGCGGAGGTGCGGACGCTGCCGATCCGCCTGCCGCCTGTGGCGGGCGAGGCCTTGGATTCCTGGCTGGAGGCCCTCGCCGCCCGTCTCCAGGCCAGCCTGGGCGACCTGACCGACGCTCTCGGTCTTCCTCGTCAAGCCGCAGGCGCCACCACCCGCGCATTACCGCGGTGGACTATCCTTCTCCGCCCTGACGAGGTTGATGCGGTCGCCCGGGCGACCGGAACGGCCCGCGAGCGGGTGGCGGCAATGACGCTGGAGCGCTGGAATGGCCAGGCTCTGCAGATCGACACCGGCCAGCGGCTGCCCCAGCACCAGTTGCTGTGGGCCAGGCCCAGCGGATCACGGTTCTGCCCCCGCTGCCTGGAGGAGTCCGGAGGCCGCTGGCAACTGGCCTGGCGGCTGACGTGGACCTTCCTGTGCACGCAGCACCGGGTGCTGCTGGCTGACGCCTGCCCGGCCTGCCACCGCACCCCCAGGATGACCACTCACCCGCTCTCCAGGATCCCCCGGCCCGGCTGGTGCCTGGCCCCCGCAGGAGATATGGGCATCAACCGCGCAAGCACGCGCTGCGGCCACCCGTACGCCGCCACCGTGACCGAAGCCCTCCCGCCCGGCAGCCCCCCTGATACAGACGCAGCACTACCTCGACGCGCTAATCGCCACACCACAAACCGCCCCCGACCTGTCTCTCTACGCAGGCAGGGAGACGGGCCTGCAGCAACTCCTGCACGACCTGAAGACGCTAGGCGAGAAGATCCTCCGCCATGGCCTCGACAACCACGCCGAGCAGTGGTGCCCACCCCGCGTGCAGGAGGAGACGGAGGCCTACCGGCACGCCCCCAGCACCACGCGGCAGCCAGGGAATCACCGGCGTCAGACCACTCCGACGGCAGCGGCTACCGCTGCGGCCGTCACAGCTGCCCTGCGCATCCTGCAGGTCGGCGGCGTCCACGAGGTGGGCCGCACCGCCCGGTGGCTCACTGAACGCATCGGTGCCAGCGGCCGCGCCCTGTACCCCGCCAGTTTCGCCGCCTGGGGCCACGCGGTCTCACCCGCGCTCCAGGCCGCCCTGCGTGGCAGCCGCGAAGACCACCTCACGCCCCTGCACCGCCTGCGTCACCGCACCGCCACCGGCGCCCCCCGAACCAATGCATCCCGCGCCCGCGCCGCGTACCTGCCGACGGCCCTGTGGCCCGGCTGGGCTCTGCGGCTGACGCCGTATCACCCCAGCGGCCGACCGCTGGCCCGCCGCGCCGACGAACTCCTCGCCCTGGCCACCCTCATGACCGGCAGCAGCACCCCCCTCGCCACGGCCGCCGGCCTCCTGGGCACCACTCGCGACCGCCATACCTTCTCCCGTCTCCTGGCCGCACTGGCCACCCGCGACGACTGCGCCGACGCCCTGCTCTTGGTGACTGCTCTGGCCGACCACCTCGACCAGCACGCCTCGCCCATCGACTACGCCCGCCGCCGCGTCCTCTTCGGCCCCCGCGAGGACTTCCTTGAGGCTGCGCGGTGGACGCGCCTGCAGAAGACCTTGCGCTCCAACCATGCCGGCTCTCACCTGAACGCCCAGCGGTGGATCTTCCAGGCCCTCACCGGCTCGCCCGTCGAGCACGCCCCGCCCTGTCTTGCCCCGGCCAGTGCCGCCGAGTACGGGTACTACCAGCGGTTCCGCTGGCGCCTGCTGCCTGCCGAAGCCCGCCTCTTGCACCAGCGAGCCCAAGAACTCCTCGACGCCCACCACCTCACCGAACCCGTGCAGTGGAGCCCCCAACTGCCCGAAGACCTCACCCGTACGCTGATCCTTCCCGGGCCCGACCCGGGCAGCATCACCCCCGCTCAGATCGCTGCCCTGGCTCCGACGGGCGCGTTCTCCATTGCCTGCCTCGCGCAGCAGCTCGGCACCACCACCGCGCACGCCCGCTACCTGCTGGCCGAACACCCGGTCGACTGGAGCTCACCGCGCTATCGCCACACCCAGGACACCTCCCTCCGTGTCCAGCAGTGGGCAACCTGGCACAAGGACGACGGACTGTCCCTGGAGGCCACCGCCTGCCCGAGATCCTTCACCGTCGGCACACGCTCGGACAGTCTCTCGCCCGGATCTCTGTAGACACCAGCATCTCGGCCACCACAATCCGCACCATGCTCAACTCATGACCCTCACAGGCACACGTCGAGTACGCACGCTGTTTCATCGGGCACAACCGCTGCTCCCGGCCCCGACCAACTCCGACACCCAACGGGCACCCCAGGAGAGCCTGGACGCAGTCCGCGCTCGCGGCGCCCACCCGCCAGTTCGGCCTCGGACGGTAGGGAGACACGGAGTTCTTGTGTGCCCGCGGCTGGGGTTAGTGGCGGTGCATCACGAAGAGCCTGTTCTCGTGGACGGCGGCGGTCGGGGCGTCCTGCGCCTGCTGGGAGCCGTCTTCCGCCGCGCCAGCACCTGCCAGGGACGCGGAGGCGCGGGCGAACGCGGTGACCGCAAAATCGGTCTGCCTCATCACTTCGACGAACGCCGGGGCCTCCAGCGACCACCTGCGGATCCACGATGGCCTGGCCGACAGCGGAGGTCGCCCGGATGTCGGGTGTGACGGCCCGGGCACTGCGGCACTACGACGAGATCGGCCTGCTCCCGCCTGGGAGCGGCGCGGTGCGTTGGTCGCCGAGTTCATAGGGTTTGATCTAATTCTGCACCTAGTGCGATCTGGCCGAGACCCCGGCACCCCGAATCACCCGTTTGGTGTAGTGCGAGTGGGTGGTGTGGGGAAAGTCGAGGAGCCTGGATGGTAAGTGGCTGTCGTAAGCCGTTCTGCGGAACTGTCGGCAGTACCAGTCGAGATGGCCAAATGGCACCGGGATGTGCAAGATGGGGTACCAGTACACGTCACAGGAATGTTTTCTCGCGCCGGGTCAAAGCAACCACTTCGGATTCAACCTCGCCGTTTACCCAGGGCCCTACTTCGCTTTGGCTGTACCCAACACCACAAGGTCAGGCAAACATTCACTGTGGACGGAATGGCACGGCGTCTCACGGATGGTCGGCTCAGGTGAGATTCCTCTCATCAGAGACACGTACTGGGTGAGAGTCCGAAACGAACACACGGACCGAAGCGAAACGTTCTTCATTCATGCCTGGATTCCGTAGAGAGGATGCGGCCGCATGACCAAGCTACTCGTAGTTGCTGATAGAGACGGCAACATCAAGGCTGCGACCAGGCTGGGCCCGCCGGAGGGCGTAAGTGCATCAGGACTTGCATCCTTCATCGTAGACATCACACCCGACACCGGTGAAGAGGTGCATCATGTAGCCCTTCCAGGCGAATTGCACGCAGCGGGATCACTGGGGGCTCTCGTTGACTACTACGTCGAAGTCTCTGATGGCGAAGCGAGACTCGTGAGGCGCGGCGCCTGAGCCTGCTGCTCTCCCCGTCTCAGAGCGAGGAGCGCTGCGCGGGAACAAGCTCCGGCAGATCGCTTGGCAACCATCACGCGGGAAAGTGGACGACGCCGACGTGGCGCAGCTCACAGAAGGTGGAAGCAATGGGATTTGGATTGTCACCGACAAGCGACAATCGCTGGCCAGATGGAACAATTCCGTTCGAGATTAATGCCGCGGACTTCCCTCCCGCGACAGCCGATCGAAAAGCCGTGACGGATGCCATCAACGCATGGAACACGATGTCCATCATCCGGTTCGTACCGCGAGCCACTGAGAGCACCTTCACCAGATTCGTCTCCGGCTCTGGATGCAACACCAGCACTGGTCGCGATATCACCTCCACAGGAGAGGACGACATTACCTGTAACATCGCCGGCGCAACTTTCAACGCCGGCAGTGTCATGCATGAAATCGGTCATGCGATCGGCCTGCTTCATGAGCAGCAGCGTCCTGACCGGGATAGCGTGGTCACTGTAAATGAGGCTAACGTTCAACCCGCGGATCGGGTTAGGAACTTCAAGATTATCGAAGGATGCAAGCTCGGCAGCTATGACTGCGGCTCGATCATGCATTACTCTCAGACGGCGTTTGGAAAAATGGTTGGCGGGGTCGCTCAGACGACAATTGCCATCAAACCTGGGGTTTCCTGTTCAGCCATCGGTCAGCGGAACAACCCTAGCGTGGGTGACATCGCTGCTGTGCGGGCGCTCTATGAAGAAGTCATAGGTCTGAACCAGAAGATTACACTCCCTGAGTCCACCGACTTCTGTCCCGCTATCGCCTCCAACGGTAAGCACCTGCTCCTGGCTTGGACAGGGGAGAGTAATCAGAACATCAACGTGCGCCTCTCCGCTGATGATGGGGTCACCTTTCCGGCCAAGCACACAGCAGCGGACACGTCGATCGACGGCCCGGCTCTCGCATCGCTCCCGGACCCAAGTGGCGGGCGCGCCTGGATCGCCTGGACGGGCGAGGGTGCCAACAAGCTGAACTTCGCGCAGGTGAACTGGCACGACAACCCTCCTTCCATTTCTGGATTGATCAACAAGGAGACGCTGTCCGAGGAAAGTAACCACCGTCCCGCGCTGGCGATCCATCAAGGGATGACCTGCCTCGCATGGACCGGGAAGGACGACAGACTGAACATTATCTTCGGCATTCTCGGCGGAAGCCCGTGGACTGGTAAGCACACCTTCGATAATGAGACGTCCGATGCCAGTCCGGCCCTGACTTCGCACAACGGCCAGTTGTTCATCTCTTGGAGGGGATCGGGCAACAAAAATGTCAATGTGGCGCGCGTGAATCTCAACGGATCGACGGTACTTGGTCTAGATGACAAAGTGACGCTCGACGACACGAGCGAGCACTCTCCTTCGCTGGCTGGTCAGGATGGGCTCGTCTTTCTCGGATGGACCGGAGAAGGTGCTCAGAACCTCAACCTTCGATGGTCAGTCGACAGTGGAAAGTGTAGCCAGAAATTCGTGTTCAACGGCGAGTCATCCGACGACGGTCCCTGCCTGGCCGAGCATAAGAATCAACTGGCAATGTCATGGCGCGGAGGCGGAAACACCCAGATCAATGTGGCCAGGATCGCGTTCAGGCCTCGTATCACCCCGCCCGTCATCACATGATGAACGGAACGGGTGAACGGGGGGGTGCACGCATGCGCTATCGACTCCGGAACGGCTGAATCCGCCGAGGAATCTGATTCAACCGAGAACGAGGGCGTCTCGGTGAGCCGGCTATACAGCCCGATAGGTTGGCACGAAACCTCCCGAGCAGGGGCAGTTCAGGACGTGTGCTCACCCTGGCACCCCTGACGCCAGGGCCATTCATAGAAGGCTGGCGCCGTCTCGAATCTGGGGCGGTCGGCTCGCACCCCACGCAGGATTCCACACAAGCCAGATGCACCGAGAATCCCGAGCCGGGTGTTCTCATCCGACCTGGCAACCCCGCGGCTCAGGACGAGATGCACAGGCAGGCGCAATGCGACGGGACAGCGGCACGAGCCGCTCGCCGTCCGTACAGGCGTGCTGAGGATGTGCCATGTCTCGTGAGACTGAACCGTGTGCCATCGCCGTGAGACAACGGGAAACCCGCTGGTCACGGGCCCGGCCTATGCCACGAGCAGCGAGACCCTAACCTGCATGTGGGATCTCAGATCCCGCGGCCGAATCTCAGGTGTAATGGCCAGCCCGTGGCCGACCGGCCACGGGCGTGAGACTGCCTGCCCGGAGCCAGGCGGAGACAGGGATAGCGGTGCTGGCGGGCGAACCGTCCGTACAACGGAGCTCCCGCTAGGAACCCGATTGTGCGACCACCCCAGTCAGCCACCAAGCGACGATGAGCCCACCCGGCAGGACGAGCAGCCCCGTGGCGAACATCCACGTGACCGCCGGAGTGGTGCGTGCGGCCAGGTTGCGGCAGAGGAACAGTGCCAGCACGAAATAGAGGGAGAGAGGAATGAGGAGCAGGCCAAGGCCGGCACCCACGGCGTCACGCCCCTTCTGTGGCACAGGAGTTGATGCCGGACCGGGGACTTCGATACGCAGTGGTTTCCCCAATGCCTTGCCCTGACATAAGCTACCCCTATTTTGAACGCGTTCAGTTCAGGGGTGGATCATAGCTCTGGGCGCGCAGGGCGAGGAAGCCTGTATCCGCTGGAAACACCTGGCATCCCCCTCCGCTGCGCCCCATGCAGGAGATCGGGACACGGCTGTGAGACTGGGCAGATGGGACACAGGGTGAGTCATCTGGTGTAGTTGCAGGTCACAGGACTGGCTCGGGATGCGAGCCGAGAGACCCCACAACCCCACGCTGCAGCCTGGCATAGTCCTCCGGGAGATCACCATCGAGCGGCGGCGGCCACGCGGCGCGTCCGGTGTGCGCCGCAGTCGGCCCATGGCGGTATCAGAGGCTTCCGTTCATGCCGGTCAGGTAGGCGGTGGTGGTGTCGCCCTTCTCGTCCAGCAGGACGTCGAATTATGACCGGTTCGCTGTCGAGAACGAGTGGATGGGATACGTCCTGGAGGCGTCCAGCCGCAGCTTGAACCGCTTCATGGTCTCGGACGGGAAAGGCGGGTCGGTCGGCTTGATCTCCCGGTCGCCGTTAGAACCGCTCCATCCGCTCGGCCATTTCAGGGAGGGTTTGCCCAGATCGTCGACACCCTGAGTCGCCAGGTAGTCATCCATGCAGCTCTTCGGCACGGTGTAGCTCATCTCCACCGTGGCCGGTGGCCACCAGAGCTCATCCGCCTTGTAGCTGAGCATCTTCACCGGGCACTCAGGCATCTTCAGATACATCACATCCAGCACTTCCTGCCGGCTGTGCCCACATCCCCCAAGCATCGGCACCACCACGAGCCAGGATGCCAAAGCCACCCCCACGGGCAGCCTCCGCCCCTGCAAACGTCCCTTCCCCACACGCACCCTTTGATCGATTCGAACACGTTCAAAATATTCGACGCGAAGAACCCGACAACGGTTCCCAGGGCTCCGGAGTCTCAACCGTGCCCGGCGACGAAGGCGTGACAGTCAGCACGACACTGTCGTTGAACCCCACAGCGGCGGCCACCTCCTGCGTCCCAGGTGCACACGCACGAGGCCAGGCCGCCGTGCTCCGGGGCCCTGGCCGGTCCCACGCCTCCCGACCGGCCGGGCACCCCTCCTCCCTCTCGACCCATCTCCACGACACCGGCATGCGGGCGACATCCCACAGCCGCGCTGGAGCGGCCCTCGGCGCGCGGGCGTTCGGGGTGGCTGGCGGAGCACAGGATCTCGTGAAGACCGCCCGCACGTCCGCCGGACCGCGAACCACCGAGCAGCCCTCGGTCGCCCCGCGTCGCGGAGGCAGCACCGGGCGTTCCGGACTGAATCGTCGCGGCGCCCGGCACCGTCATTGCGCCGTGGCCGCCGCCCTGGTGCAGGTGGGCTGACGCTCCCGGGTGCTCGCGCGCGGTAGTCAGCGGCCCGCGGGTTCGGGGTAGCGCTGGGGGCGGCGGTCCGGGTCGTCGACGCCGATCTCGTACCAGGGCTCGCCGCGCTGGAGCCGGGGCAAGGTGTTCACCCAGACCGCGACGGCGATGCCCTTCACGTCGGCGGCGAGCGCCTGGAGGCGGTTGTCGAGCAGGTGCTCCTCCTTGCCCGCAAGGACGACGTGCAGCCGCGGGAAGGTCTTGGAGCGGGTGTAGCGGTGGCGCTGCCAGAACGGGTACGTCCGGCCGATGGTGCCGCGGGCGCCTTCCCAGGCCCGGTGCCCGGCGTAGCGCTCGTAGTCCCAGACCTCCTTGGCGAGGCGGGCCTGGGACATGCTGCCGTTGTCGAGCTCGAAGAGGCGCACCTCACTGCTCTTGGTCGGCGCGGCGAGGACCGCGTCAGTGTTGAAGCTCAGGCCGATCTTCTTGATGGCGTGGTTGACCTCTACCTGCCAGTCGGTCAGATGGTTGCGTCCGCTGTAGGCGAGGATCATGTCCGTGACCGCGACGCCGTGCGGACCGAACCCGGCACGAACGACCTTCGCCCCGGTGCCAGCCTTCGGGCGGGAAGGCAGCTCGTTGCCGTCGGCCAGAGCCTTCTGTCCCGCTGAGGTCAGGTTCCAGATCGGGTGCTTGCCCACCTTGCCGTTCGTCTCCGCCAGCCCCAGCTCCGCCAGCTTCTTCATCGCCCTGCGCACGTACGACCGGCCGTCGGCATCCTCCGCCGTGATCACCTGAGCAATCTGCCGGACCGTGGCTATCCGCAGGCACCCCAGCATCCGCAGCGCGTCGGCCCGCACCTTCCCGGCTGTGGGAGTGGACTTCTTCCCCTTCGCCGATGTCTCAGGGGAAGAAAGAGAGGTGTCAGCGTGCCGGGCGGCCCCCTGGCGGGCGGTGTGAGCTGCGGTGATGGGCACGACGTTGGAATCGTTCGCGGCACTGGACGCGGCACTGGATTCCGGGCCGCCCGCAGACCGCTCAGCACCCCTTGACCAGGTCGGTCGCGGCTCCGGCGCGGGCTGCCGGGCGCTGCTGGTGTACCTCATGGCAAGGCTCCTCATACAGATGGCGCGGGATACCGGATGGCATCCCGCCGTCATTTGATAGAGGTGTGCCGGAAGCGGACGGTGTGACATTCCGCTGGATGCCGTTACCCAGCCGTGATCGTCAGGCGGGCGCGGCGCAGAGCTCGGAGACGATGGCGAACGAGGTCGTCACCATCGGCACCACCATCGCTGGCGGCATCACCGCGTGCGTGGTCTGGCCGTGCGCCATGCCGTTGCGGATCTGCCGGCCATAGTCGAGGTACTCCGCCTGCCGGGCCGTCAGGACTCCATCGGCAGCGCCTTGTTCCTCACCGCGGCCCACGAGGAAGTCGCCGATGTCCTGCGCCAGCTGGAGGCGGTCGCCGTGGGCCAGGCCCTCGATGCGCACCGCGCACCGGCCGGTGCGCATCCGGTGCGCCTCACCGTCGTGTAGTGCGGCGCGCGGTGCGCACTGGTCGGTGCGGTGCGGGCCCGCACCGCGGTGCGCACCATGGCCGGCGCGCACCACGGTGCACACGATGCGGCGCATCGCCAGCCTCACCGGATCACGCATCGCGACGATGCGGCGCATCGTCCACCGGAACCGGGTGCGCACCACACTCCGGCGTGCACCGCGAGCGCATACCAGGACATACAGGGTCTCTAGCGGGCGCTATCGAGTAGCCGAGGGGAGTCGCACCCCTCGGCTCTCACAGAACCGTGCGTAAAAGTCTCCCGTTACACGGCTCTTGTCGTTCTGATCATCAGATCTCGCATGCAGCGGTGGTGAGGCGCCAGTGCGCGAACATCCGTGGGTACCGCTGCGCGATCTCCACGAGCTTCGCGTGCGCCTTCCGGCGGCTTGCGAGCCGCTTGTACTTCTTGCGGATCCAACGCACCAGGTAGGCGTTGATGCGCATCACGAAGGGGAACAACTCCCACGGCCGGAAATTCCCGTAGTAGTTGATCCACCCCCCGACCACACGGTTGATCGTGCGGGCGAGGTCTCCGAAGGAGGTGCCGACGCGGCGGTGCAGTTGCCAGGAACGCACCTCGCGACCGATCCGGGTCAGGGCCTGTCTGCTGATGGCCGGCTCGAACGACAGGAACTGCTTGCCGTGTCGATTCCGGTTCTTCCTGGGGCGGAACGTGTACCCAAGGAACGTGAACGACGTGTGCTCGTAGGAGCCGCGCCGGCACTTGTCCTTGCAGTAGACGATCCGGGTCTTGTCCGGGTGCAGCTGCAACCCGACTTCGACCAGCCTGTCCCTGAGCGCGGCCAGCACCTGGCGGGCCTGGCGCTCGGTGACGCAGTGCAGCACCGCATCGTCCGTATAGCGTTCGAACCAGACGCTCGGGAACTCCCGGGCCATCCAGGCGTCGAACGCATAGTGCAGGAACAGGTTCGCCAGGACGGGAGCCACCGGGGCCTCCAGCAGCGCTTCCGGCACCTCTCCACTGCGTCCAAGGCGGACCGTCCAGGCCGGTATCCGTAGCTGTCCGGATGGAATACAGGCTCCACCCTTCTCACCAGGTGCCGGGCCACGACCGTCTGAGCCACCCGATCAGCGACGGCGGGAATGCCGAGCATTCTCGTGCCGCCTCCGTTTGACTTGGGGATCTCCACCGCGCGCACCTGCGGCGGGAAGTACGAGCCCGACGACATACGATTCCAGACCTTGTAGAGGTTGCCCTTCAGGTCCTTCTCGAAGTCGTCGATGCTCTGCCCGTCCACGCCGGGTGCGCCCCTATGAGATCTGACTTCCTCCCACGCCTCCTTGACTTCCCACTTCGAAATATCAAACGACTTGATCTGAGACTTCAACTGGCCCATCGCACTCCTCCCGGGGCACTGCCCGGTTGATGTGATCAACTCAGTCACGAACGACCCGGCCCCTCCGCTCCACCCCCATTACAGGGGCTTCGTCACTACTACGGGCCGGTCTGCCAGCAGGCTCCGCTTCGGTACTCGACCCCTTTGCGGTGTCCGCCGCTTGGGGCACTCCCTCTTCCCCGACTGTCGTCGGGGCGTATCGGCGCCTTCCTTCTCCTGTTCCATGCGAGAGCCGCAGACCGGACTCACGTCGCCTACATGCCGGACACCACCTGGCCAATAAACGGGCACCCGCCAGGCTCATCCCGGAGTTCTAGACACGCCCCGGTTTCGATGTCGTCTGGTTTCCTTTCGACACGTCAGCAGCGATTCACTTGCGTTCGTCTTTCCGGTCCCCACCTGACGCCTCTTACGACGCCTTTTTCTCATCGCTCACCACGACAGTCTTCAGCTAACGCAGCATGAGGCGGTTTGAAGCCTCCCCCCCCCCGCAGGGCGGCTCCGAAGGGCCACGAAACCTTCATCTCTCGCACAGCATCACTTCTGGAAACTGCTCCTACATGCAACTTCCTTCCATGTTCAGGACACATGTCAAGGAGAAACGTGCGTACTGCGGAACCTGGTCAAGGGATGTGGTCCGGTGCGGACCAGGGGTTGGTCAAGGGTCGGCCAGCCTCCAGCGCACCCACACCGCCCTACTCTTCGTGACCGCACGCCGCACCGGTGCCGAGGGCGCGATGCACTCGATGCGCACCGGGGTGCCCGCCGGGAGTACGGCGCATCGCCGGTGCGCATCGCGGTGCACTCGGTGCGGTGAACCGGGTGCGCGTGAGAGTGCCGGGCATCGTCGGATGGTGCGCACTCGGTGCGGTACCGGGCATCGTGGTGCGCACGAGAGCGGAGTCCACCGTCAGCCGGTGCGCACCGCAATGGAGTCCACCAGGTGGAGTCCCTCCATGCACAGCATCCGATGCCGGGCATCGTGCACCGGATGCAGAACATCGTGGGGTCCACTCGGTGGACGATGGCCGGCATCGTCACCACAGCCAGGCGGTGGAGTGCCGCAACCGGGACAGGGCACGCGCATCGCGGCGCGCGGCCGCGCTGCCGATGCGGTTCTGCCGGGACCGGGGCCGGCGGGACTGCCCGGCGGCGAAACGGCGACGTCCGGCGTCTTGGAGCCGCCTGCGCTGCTTGCGCAGCTCCCGCTCCTTCTCCCGGTCGTTCTTCAGTGTCCGGGGCCGATTCCAGATCGGCTCCCACGGCGCAGAGGCGTCGAGCACGGCTGGCCACTTCTGGGCGGCTTCGCGTGCGCGGGCGAGGGCGTCCTCCAAGCTGAGCTCTTCCGGGGTGCTGCTCACGCGACTCCTCCTGTGGTCCGGCCCGGCGCGTGCTGGGCGCCAGGCTGCTGGGTGTGCGACGCCGGGGACGTCACCGGGGCAGGCTGCGATCGGGGGCCGTGGGCGACGGCACGGTCCCGAATGCCGTCCTGGAGCTTCGCGGCCATCTTGGCGGCAGCGGCCTCGAACGTCCGGCGGGTCTGCTCCACCGTGGCGACGTCGGTCCTCTGCTCCTGGCCGCGGCACGCCTTCCGGTCCGTACGAGACGGCTGCGGGCGGGGCCTCGGGGCGGTGGGCACGGCGACGGGGTGCGGCCGGCTCCGGGAGCCCAGGCGGTCCGAGCGGCGCGCCGCGTGGACCCGGGCGGTCAGCGCGCCGGCGGCGAGGCGGGCCCGCTCGTACGGGGAGGCGGTACACGGCTACCGGAGACGGGGTCGCTGCGGGTCTACGACAAGGAGAAGGCTCGCGAGGTTGCCTCGGCAGCGGCCCTCGCTGCGGCGTGAAACTGCGATGACACTCCCCCAGGACCTCGACTACTGGTTGGCCAGCAGGTCGGTGCGGTGCTGTTCGAGGTCGGTGACGCCGTTGAGGCCCACCGTGACCGTGTACCGGGTGTAGGCCCCGTTGGGATCCGGCTCGTGGGTCAGGTTCATGTAGTTCGCGAAGCCCCAGCTGCCGCCTGTGTAGATGCCCTTGATCCTGCCGTCTACCGTTCCGACGGCGTCGAAGGGGCCGTTCTTCCAGCGGAAGGTCCAGTGGGTCCGGTACCAGGCGTCCAACTGCTCCGGGGCGGCCAGGAAGTGCTCGCCGTCCCGGTCCCGGGGATCGGCGACGAGCTTCTCAGGCCGGTCATCCCCGGTGGTAAGGGCGATGAGGCCCGACGCGTCGGCCTTGGCGCTGGCCGGATACGTCCGGCCGTGGTGGACCGCGTAGACCTTGGGGCGAAAGTGGTCAAACTCGTCCAGGCGCTGCACCAGGGCGTGCAGTGGCTGGATCAGATCCTCACGGTGCAGCTCCAGCTCGGTGACCTCGTTGCGCGGGAAGACGCCGTAGTAGGCGATGGCCAGGCGCTTGAGGTGTTTCTTGGCGAAGTGTTCGTCGGAGCCGAGGTAGTCGCCCGAGAGCGTGGTGGGTTTGGCGGCGGTGCACTTGAAGAGCTCGCCGTGCCAGCGGAACGTCCACGTCACGACGTCCCAGGCTTCCAGGCGCTCCGGCGCGACCGGGTATCCCACCGTCCCGTCGGCGGCCTCGCGCGGCGCGAGTTCTTCGGGTGCGGGACGGCCTGGCTCGGGTAGCAGCTCGACGTGTGGCCACAGACCCACAGCTCCACGGGCCCGATAGAGCTCACCGCGGAAGACGGCGACCTCGCCCCTGACTGGAAAGCGGAAACCCGCAGGGTCAGTCATATTCTTTTCCACAGCCTTTCCGGGGTTTGTTGTCGTGGTGCTGGCACTGGCTGGCAGAGCGGGCATCGAGGTGGACCGGCATTCGATCGGCGACGCCGAGGAACCGCGCGGATGGACAGGGTCTCGGCCATTCCAGATTCCTCTACGCAGGTGGGGGCGGCCGCTCTGCAGATGAAGTCGCGCAAGCTGGTCCGGTTCATGTCGAGGTGAAGGTGGGCTCCGGTCGGACCACGGCCTTCGCGTCAGCCCCAGCCCTGCTCGACCCATACCGTTTGTTCGGTGAGGGAGTTCAGGGGGTAGGCGTCCACGTGCTCCAAGCGCACCTCCGGCTCATTGTCGGCGATGCCGGCCCGGAATTCCGCGGCCCACTGGGGGTTGAGCCGGTCCAGCACTTCGAGCTGCTTGGCCAGACGGCCGATGCCCAGATCCTGGTGAGGGAAGTGCTGCCGCATCTGCAGCTCCCAGCCGAAGGCCGCGCCCCGGGCAGTGTCGAGGGCAACCCAGTGCAGGAGCTCCTCAAGGCTTTCCGTGGTGCGATGCTCGCTCAGCAGACCACGCTCCCTCACGGCCCAGTGGAACACACCGTCATCCACGACGACGTATGGCTGACCATCATGCGAGCTGAAGGCGATCATGTCGCGCGCCTTCCACCCGTCCAGCTTGGCGGCCATGCCCTCGACAGCGGCTACGACATCCCTAACCCTTATCGTCATGCAGACGATTATTGCATGTGCTGGCCCTGTCCCCCTCATCGCCGACAGGCTGGGACGCCCCGACCGGGAAGGTTTACCCGCATTTGCGGGTCCTTCCGCCTCGGAGGCGGCTGCCAGCCGGCGGCAGAGGCCAGCCGCCTGCCACGTCCAACCAGCACAATAGGCAACCAGCAAACAGCCGGTCACAGCACTACGCTCTCCCCCATGTGGCGAAAAGCAGCAGGCCAGACATTCCCCGAAGCCGAGTTCAGGGACCCGGTCACCACGGCCAGGCTGGCCGCGGCCGAGCAGCAGCTGGGATGCGGTTTGCCGACCGAACTCGCCAGCCTGCTCCAGGAAACCGATGGCATCGCGGGACACTACGGTGTGGACACGGTCTGGCCGTGAAGAAGCGCGCGAAGTTTCCCCGGCCGCACGCATCGCAAGCCCCTACGCGTGCGCGCGCCGCTCACCATGAGGTGGAGGGAGGCCGGGCGGAGGCCACGTGGGGTGAGATCGTCCTGTCGTACCTGGCCGGGCAGCAGGGTCCGCAGTCCGTTGCTGAGATCACGAACGGCGTGGGTGCTGCTCATCCAGAGCGCACGGTGCAGGCGACCGTGTCGCGCAGCACGCTGGAAGGACTCGTCGCCCGGGGCAAGGTGCAACGCGCCAAGCAGAAGGGGTCGGTCACCTACAGCATGGTCGCCCACGAGGGCGCAGCGGAGCAGGCTGGGCAAGAGCAGGCGCCCGCTGAGTCGTCTGTGCCGGCCTAGCGGCGGGAGCGGTCACGAGGCCAGCATCAGGCCGGAAGAGCGGCAGCGGAGCCGCAGAGCGGCCGCTGCGCTGCGACCTCAGCCGTCTACGGTGATGCGGCGTGAGCTCTTCTTGACCAGTGCCATGGCTTCCTCTATTCACCGCACACACGACGACGGCAAGAAGGGCAGCGCCGGGAATGGGCTGCCGCAGATGCTCCCCGCCGTCAGGGCGCCACCGAGCCCGTTCCGACGAGCCGTTTCTGGAAGACGCCGAAACCGAGTGCTTTACAGGTCGACGGCACCCGTGACCCCGAACAGCTCATGCAACAGCGCATCGGCCTCCTTCGCGCTCAGCTCGACCAGGTGCGGCCAGTCCGAGGTCCGACCCTCGTGAACGTCGAGGATTACATGGGTGGGACCCCAGAAGCCCTTGGAACCCCGGTACAGCTCGTCGCTCATGTACTCGGGGCTGCGCCGGCGCCGGACCACCGTGGTGGGCGGCTCGCCCTCCCTCCAGTCTTCCTCGTCCATGTAGCGCGCCCAGTACCGCACACACGCCTGCCGGTCGGCCTCTATCTCGGCAGCGCGCTGTGCCGTTACCGGATGCAGATCCCCCGCCCTGAACAGGAGCTGTGCCTCTTCCTTCGCCTCCACCTTGCGCCACGCCCAGTCATACAGCGACAAGTACTCCCACTGCTCACCCGAGCGCCGCCAGAGACTCGACGGACGTTCCTCCGTGTACAGAGCCATCGCGGTCGGACCCGTTCCTACGAAGTATGCAAACTGATCAGTCATCAAAGTGTCCTTTCCACTGAGGTGCAAAGGACACCATCTTTACTGCTGCGCCGACGCACTACGGTAGGCAGCCCCCCCGACGGAGCGAACGTACTCTTCGAGCTCCTCGTCGACCGCTCGCCGCAGACCTACGCGAAGTGGGCCTCCGACCATTTTGAGGTGCCTGTCGGTGTCCCGGCTATGCGCACCGTGTCAGCCCAGTGCCCGCTGACGCCGGAGACCGTTGCCGCTCTCAAGCCGGACGCCGAGTGTGGACGGGCACCAGGGATCCCCCGGTCACGGACAGGGAAGGCTGCGGCACCTTTGCTTACACTCAGTTGTCAAGCCATCCGGCGGCGCATCTCACTAGTGCCGCATCAGACAACGTTCGCGCTGTGACGGTTGCACTCGCTCTGCCTCCTCACCGGCAACCTGCCGCAGACAGCGAGGGCGCCCGCAGCACACACCTCCGCAGGCGCCCCAAGACGCAGACCGAACCCCCCGCGTGACGGCAGCCCGACTGCCACGATGCGAAGACCGGCGACTACGCCGCTACCTCCTGAGCCCTGGGCGCGCCGTCGTCTGCGACTGACCGGGCACAGGACGGTCTGTCAGCAGGGCCGGATGCTGCTTGTCTTGTTCCGGTCCCCTCCGCGCAGCTTGACGCCTCCCTTCGGCTCGACCTTCGCCAGCAGCTTCCCCAGGAAGCCCGCGTGCTCGTACAGACAGACCGCGGCGTCCGACCAGTTTTGGGCAGAGTCGACCTTGTCGTTGTATTTGTCGGGCAGCTCTGGACGGGCCTCGCCCGCCGTCATGTGGAACAGCCAGCGCACTCCGTCACCGAAGCAGATCTTGGCATCCCCGCATCCGGGACCGATCTTCATGTCCACGTTCGCCGCCGACACCGCGGCGGGTTTCCCTGACGCGGCCGTAGACGTAAGCCCCCGCGTAGGCGGGGTTGGTCAGGACGCCGAGCACGCGGCCGTGGGTGAGCTTGCCCCAGCGCAGCTGCCCGTCCCAGACCTCGCCGTACGCCCGCAGCGGGAAAGGGCAGCCGCAGAGGGCGGCGACGACACCATAGGCGGAGCCGCTGCGGGCGAACTCGGCGAACACGTTCTCCACCGCGGCCCGCACTTCCTCGTCCGGGTCGAAGACGACGTTCCCGTCCTCGTCGTAGACCAGACCGACCGGCAGCGGGACGTGCAGGTCACCGCGGCGGGCCGCTTCCAGCTTGGCGCCCTGCAGCCGTCCGGTGAGCAGGTGGAGTTCGGCCTCGGACATGCTGCCCTTCAGGCCGAGCAGCAGCCGGTCGTTGAAGTCCGCCAGGTCGTAGACGCCGTCCAGGTCGACCACGAGGGTGTCGGTGAGCCGCGCGAGTTCCAGCAGCCGGGCGATGTCCGCATTCGAGCGGGCCAGGCGGGAGACCTCCAAGCCGGACACGGCGCCGGCCTCGGCCAGGCAGACCTTGGCGACCACGTCGTGGAAGCCGCCCCGCACCACGCCGAACCGTCCCGAGATCCCCAGGTCGGCGTCTACGACCAGGATGTTCTCCGCCGTCCAGCCCAGCGTCACCGCCAGCTCCGCCAGCGCGTACTGCCGCGCGGTCGACTCGGTGTGGTCGACTCGGTGTGGTCGCGCACCTGCAGCATCGTCGACTGCCGCAGGTAGACGATAGCGAGTCGGGCCCGGTGAGATGCGGTGATCTTGCCTTCGCCGTTCACGCCGGGCACCTCCCGCCCCGAGCCATGCCTCGACCATGTTCGCCACCGCCGCGATCGCGTCCGAACGGTGCACGTTCTCGTTTGCTCTGCGGCTTCGCACCCGAGTGCCCCCACCAGCGTCGATACCTCAACACGAGGGTTCACCACCCTCGCGAGCGCCGCAACGTTGGCCAACACATCGACCACAGCACGGAGTTCAGTCAGGTACTCGGCGGACAGCCGGGCCCCCTCCGCGGCCGGCCCCCGGTCGGTCCGCTCCACCGGCACCGTCATCCTCGCCCCGCTGCCGGTATCGACCACGAACATCCGCATGCTGCCACGCTTCATCGAGTACAAGACCTCGACCCGACGCCCGGACAACGGATGGAACGAATGCGTCACCACCAGCCAACCCGAATGCTGCTTGGACGATGCGGCCGTTTGCCGCCTCCGTCCCAGCCCGAGCGCTGGGTCGGCCAGGAAGCCGAACAGGCAGCGCCACCCCGCCCCACCGGAAACCCGGAACACACAGCCGGCGCCCGACCAGAGAATCGTCGCAGATCCAGACCAGCATACGAATGCAGGAGACACGAGCCCAAAAAGAAATCCCCAACCTGAAAGGCTGGGGCAAAAGCTGGACCTGGAACCCCGTACACACGGGCCAGGACCGCCTAACCATTACCGCACGCCCATCCTCCCATCCACAACACCAGACACCCCAACACACCGATTCCACAATCCACTTCACCACCCTCCACCTCACATACCGGAAACCGCCCCCTCAGAAACCAACGCGGCGACCAGCCCCAGACGCGCCTGTGGGCGGCTTGCCAGGTACTCCTGCGCGTTCTCGGCGGCCACCAGCCCCGGCCAGTTCTGTCTGAAGGGGGGTGACGGCGTGGCGCCGGTCGGTGCCCCGCATGCCGTCGGCTTCACCGCTGGGCCGTGATGCGCCTGTCCTTCCTGGAGAGCGCGTCGGTGCGCGTCGCAGCCCGGCGTGCGCGGTGGGAGTCCCGGCAGGGGATTCCCTGTGTGGCGGGCGTGGTGCTTTTCAGGTGCTGGTACAGCAGTCGGATCATCTGTTCCAGCTGAAGGTCAAGGTGCTGGCGTCGGCGGTTGCGGATTTCAGCGATGGTGAAGGTACTGGTGCCGAGCTGCCGGGCCAGGTAGGTGGCGGGCCAGCCTCGCCTGGCCAGTTGCAGCAGCCACTGCGACGCGTGGTCTGCCGGGGTGAGGCCTGGAATACAGGGTGTCCGTGCCCGTGAGGGGATGGGCAGTCCGAGAATGGCTTCGGCGGTTGTGTGGTGGACTCTGGCCGGGGTGCGTGCCGGCTGCAGGAGCCTGCGGACGAGGGTGACCGAGATGCCAGCGCGCCCGGCGATGTCCCCGGCGGACATGCCCGCCGTACGCAGGTGCAGCGCGTGGGCTGCGGCTGGTGTTGCGTCCACCCGGGCGTCCTGGCCGCGGGCACGGTCGGCCTGCCGTCGTGCCCGGGCTCTGCGCGCGGCTCGCCGGCATTCCTCGCGGCCGCATCCGTAATCCGCGCAGGAAGGGCTGCCGTGACGCACACGGCTCTTCGAAGGCCGCCGGCCGCTCGCCGCCAGCTGCTGCGTGATGAGGAGTTCACGCTTGGCCAGCCGGGTGCGGGCCGCGCCACCAGACGAGGTCTCAGCCGCTTCGGCGGCGGTGTCCGTGGTTGGCAGCATGTTGTGATCATCGCAGCCCGCTCAGCGCTCTGACCCTGCGCACCTGGGCAATGGCACGCTGGACTGGCGAGGCCGCCTTCCAGGCCGTCACGGACCTGGGCGCGGAAGGCAGTGACCAGCCCTCGAAGCCGCGGACTCCGGAATGGAAGGCCGACGGGAAGCTGGCCATGACCTCCGAGGGCAGCCAGTCGGTCACGGTCAAAGCCGACTGGCTCCGCCGCCGCTTCGCCTTCGGCCGCTTCGACGACCAGTAACTGCCGCCCGCACTTAAGGGTGTTGCACTGACTTGCCCGACCCGCTGAAGGTGATCTGCCCACGGGGTGGTCAGGGCCTGCCCGGTAGGTCGTAGCCGGGCTGCGGTGGAATTTCCTGCGCTGGCCTCTGCGTTGAGTGGCCAGCGATTGTTGTTAGCCTCTAACTCCCGTTCGTGGCTGCCACGTGCGGTCACAAGGGAGCAGGGTACTCATGGGCGGATCTCCAGGTAGGTCAGCAGCGGACACAGTAGAAAAGCCGTTCCTGATGCCCGTCGAAGACGTCTTTTGCCTGCAACAGGGCAGGGTGGTCATGGCGACGGGTCGGATCGAACGCGGCCGGGTACGCAAGGGCGACGCGGTGGAGATCATCGGCTTGGGTGGCAGCGCGACCGCTCTCATCGCGGACATCGAACAGAACCACGCGTCCATCGGGGAGGCGAGGGCGGAGATGAACGTGGGGGTGCTGCTGCGTGGTATTGCCGCGGACGCCGTCGAGCGGGGACAGGTGCTCGCGGCACCAGGATCGGTCAGCGCCCATATCGGCTTCGCTGCCGACATCACCCTGCTGTCCGAGGATCAGGGCAGTGCGGACGTTGCCTCCGGCGATCGTCTGTGTTTCTACGCCCGCACCGCCGCAGTCTGGGGCACCGTCACACTGCCCGAGGGTGCCGAGGTAGTCCGGCCGCTTCACGGAGCCGAGGTGACAGTGGTACTCGAAGAGCCTATCGCGCTTGAGGAAGGCCAGTCCTTCGCATTCCGTCACCACGGTCGTGCCGCCGGATCCGGCACCGTGATTCAACTCCCTCGTTGAGCTTCACTCACGAACGGAGCCAGAGCCGGATCACCGCGTGAGAGAGACCGTTCCTTCCAAGACGAAGGCCCGCTTGTCGAAACGCATCGCGACAGCCATGTGGGCCTTGAGCTTGCCGATCAGCCGCTCGACTTCGACGGGCGGACATACCGCGCGGGGGCAAAGCCAGCGGGCCTGCCGCCCGCACTCCCGCGGCGACATCTGAGAGGCTCAGAAGATGTCCCAGCGTGCTGTGGTGCTCCCTGAGCGGAGGGTGCTGAGGCGATGCTCGAGCTGCCGAGTGGCGTGGGGGTCACCGGTGTCCGCGCGCCTGATGAACGAGCCCAGGGTGTGAAGGTCGCGCATGGCGATCAGAACGGGAAGTCCTGGCCAGCCGCGTGGGTCGTGGCCGTAGGCCCTGGTGAATGCTTCGATGGCCGTAGGTGTTCGGCCGAAGCGCACTCCCTGGTGCGTGTTGGCGAGGTCGAGTTCCCGTGGCCCGGTGGCGGCTTCGTCCCAGTCGCCGAGGCGCACGGATGTGCCGTCCCAGAGGGTGTTGCCGGGGTAGGCGTCGCCGTGGATGAGTCCGGTACCCAAGGGGAAGTGCAGCTTCCGGTAGGCGGTCAGGAGTTCGGTGATGGTGCGGGTGAGCCAGGTGCGTATGTCCGGGGTCAGGTAGCTGCTGCGGGCGACCGTGGCGCTGAGCTGGGCGAGCGGACCCGATGTGGTAGTGGGCGGGTCAAGCACGGCTGTCTCCCACACCTGACCGGAGCGAGGGTTGGAAACGAGCTGGACCGGATCCATTCGACGGCCTGACTCGAAGCGCGGCCAGATGTGAGCGTGCAAGAACGGGTCGGTGTTCCCCAGGATCTCCAGGTTGACCCGGCGGAAATCGGGGTCCAGGCGTTGGCAGGCCCGCTCGACCGCTTCACCGAGCTGGTCCATGTCGGCCAGGAACGCCAGCCGCTTGGGCTTGGGAAGGTCAGACAGTCGTTGGACACCCGGTTCGTCGATGAGGAGCACCGAGTAGCCCGGCAGAAACTGGACGTCGCCAATCGCCGCGAATCCGGCCTCAAGTCGTCGCAGGACTGTCGGGTTCTCGCCGCGCAGAGCAGTGCCGATCCGGTCCATCCGCCAGTCACCAGCCTTGGCTGAGGCCGGTCCGTCCTCTGTCTGGGAGCTGGTCACAGGATGTTCCAGGACAGGTCGGTGTCGCTGTGGCAGAGGCCTTCGATGCGGCGTTCGATCTCCGCGAGGCTGCCAGGGGTGTGGTGGGCTTTGCGGGCGTTGGTGGTGACCATGCGCAGTTCGCGCAGGTCGCGGAGGGTTTCATATCCAGGCCAGCTGGTCACGTCGAAGCCGTGTGCGATGGCGAAGTCGTTGTAGTGGGTGGTGCCGTGTCCGAAGCGCCGGCAGTGGACTTCGATGGTAACGAGGTCCCATTCCGGCTGGCCGAGGGAGACGGTGTCCCAGTCACACAGGACTGCGCCGGCGCCGTCGTGGAGGGCGTTGCGGTGCTGGGGGTCGCCTTGGAGGATTCCTTCGGGCAGGGCGAAGTCCGTCGTGGCCAGGTCGGCTTCCAGGCGGTCCACTCGGTCGCGCAGGAAGCGGAGAGTCTGCTGGGGCAGGGCCGTGATCGCAGCGAGCGAGGAGCGGATCGCGCGGACGTTGTCATGCCGCGGGAGGCTGGTGGGCGGGGCCGGGAGGGTGTGCAGGGCGTAGAGGGGCTTGGCGATCTGTGCCGCGGTAACGGGCCGGTCGACGGGCTGGGGCAGATGCGTCCAGTAGGTGACGGCGTGCTCGTCAATGACGATGGGCTGCGGTCCGACGAGGTGGAGGGGGACGGTCGGGAAGCCCTGCTCCATCAGCCAGCGGACGAAGTGGACGGTGCGTTCCACGTCGGTGATGCGGGTTCCGCGCCGGGCGATCTTCACGACGACCGGGGCGCTGTTCAGGAGGACGACGGCGTTGGTGTGGCCGCGTAGCAGCCGGGCATCGGAGCTGTTGAGCCCGGCGGCCGTGCAGGCGCGGTCCAGGACGTGGTGCATCTCGGTCTCGGTGAAGCCGCCGGGGGCCGGCGCCGCTGCTGTCATGGGCCAAGGCTGGCCTATCGTCTTCCGGGCTGTCACGTATCCGCGGCGGGCAGGGCCAGGATTTCCGTCAGTTCTCTCGCCGCCGGTCCGCCTCCTATCGCTGGTGGGAGCACTTCGATCACGTGCCGGGCGCGTTCTTCCAGGATCGGTGTGCGGTGCTCGGCGGGGACTTGCAGGTAGGTGGCGGTCGCGAGCTGGCATGCTTCGGTGGGGCTGCGGTCGTTGGCCAGGCAGATGGCTGCTTCGAGGCGCAGGAGGGCGGGGTCGATTCCGGTCCGGGCAGGGTAGAGAGACAAGGCCTCTTCCTGGACGCGGCGGGCCTGGCTGGTGTGTCCCAGGGCGGTGTAGGCGCCGCTTAGATAGAAGAGCAGGCGGCGTGCGGGGAAGGAGAAGGCATCGTCGTCCGGGCCCGGGTCGCATTGCTCGAACGTCTGGCGGGCGTAGCGGATGGCTGCCTCGGCGGCTGAGGTGTTGCCCTGGCGGGCGAGGGCGCGGGCTTCTGCAGCTGCGGCGAAGGCCTCCGTGGCGGTGGGGCGTCCCTTGTAGCCCCGGGCGAGTCGTCCGGCGTCCCGGGTGAGGGAGACGGCGTCGGTCAGCGGGCCGTAGTAGTACGGGAACATGGCGCGCTGGGCCCGTACACGGGCGCGGAGTTCGAGGATGCCGCTGTCGTCTGCTGCGTTCTGTGCGGTGTCGTACCAGGCGCGTGAGCGTTCCAGGCGGCCGAGTTTCATGAGGGCATCGGCCATGAGCGTGGCGAGCAGCGCGGTCATCTCGGACAACCGGACCTGTACGGCGCCGGGTTGCCGTTCGGCGGACAGGCCCTCGACTTCATCCAGCTGGTTGAAGAGGGCCTGGAGCATCACGACGGGCGCGGTGTAGAGGTACTGCCGGCGAAGGCAGCGGATGCTCTCGTCGAGGTCGTCGAGCTGGTCCGCGCTCACGGTCGCCATGGCCAGGGTCCGGTTCAGGGAGCGACGCTTGGCCTCGATCCGGTCCCCCACCGGGTCAGGAAGCAGGGCCAGGTGATGACTCGTAAGCCCGGCGAGCGGAGAAGGCGCGTCGGCCGGCACCGGCATCGTTGCTGCCAGACGTTGCCCGGGCTCCGGGAGGGTGTTTGCTTTGCGGAGGCCAAGGCTGAGTGGGCCATCATACAGCCAGCACAGGAGCTTGACCGTCGTCTCGCGGGGCTGATGCTGATCGGATTCCCACAGTCTGAGCTGATCTGCATTGATGCGTGGCGCTTCCATCCCCTGGTCTTCGGCCAGCTGCAGCAGGCGAGCCACGGCCTCGTCCTGGGTGAGACCGCGCGCCAGACGGTGCGCCCTAGAGCCTGCTGACCTGACAGCACTCATGGATCGCGGCAGCGATCTGCTCCGCACTCCACGCGTTGGCGCGCCCCTCCTTCCGTAAGCGTTGCGCGCACGAAATCTCCTGCCGAGCTGTGTGCAGACCCATCCCCGACTCCCTCCCAACTCGCCGTTTGCGCCCAGAGAGTAGTGAACGAAGAAACGTTCCGGGGAGGGACCCGTGAACCCTCTGACGGGTCCAGCCTCTGACCCCGTCATCTCTCCCTCTCATTTCACGGGCTCCGCCAATTTGACGGTTGCTGCGGGCGGAGCATTCGAGGACTCTTGCGATCCCTCGGCGATTGCCGAGGCCGTAGGTACACGGCAGCCGGATGCCCTGACCACCCCGGCTCCCGAGTACGGGGTGGGTGCTGCTCAGCGTTTCTGGACAGCACCCACTTCCTCCAACTGCCGAAGGGGGTGCCAGAATGCGCGGTTCCAAGACTGACCCTCACCGCCGTTCCCGTGTCCGGACCGCTGCCCACGCTCGGCAGCTTCCTGGCGCGCCGGGGCAGACCGGCTGGGCGCGAGCGGTCTCCACCCTGGTCGGTGAGACCAGTGGGTCCCTGACGGTTTCCCCTCCGTGCGGGTCCGCGAGTGCCGGGTGCCTGCGACGTGCCGGGTCAGGGCCTGCCGGGGGTGGTCCAGTAGTCCGGCAGCATCTCGTCCACCCACTGCGGCACCCGCACGGTGCCTTGCGGTCCCATGGCCGGGAAGTAGGGGGCCAGGTCGATGACGGGTGTTCCCGCTACCGCGTCCAGGTCGGCTACGTGCAGGTCGAGTCCTTCCACGCGCAGCAGGCGGGGAAAGGAGGTGGCCAGCTGGTTAGGGCGGCGGTGGTTGCGGTGGGCGAAGGTGCCCGTGGCCGGCCATCGTGGGTTGTTGCGGGGACTGCGGGCGTGGAGCGCGACGTCATCGGGCGCGGCGAGGTGGAAGTGCCACGTGACGATGAGGTGGGAGAACTCCTCAAGGCCCTGGACGGTCTTCACGGGGAAGCGGTCGTGGAGGCGGATGATGGAGCAGGTGCCGCCCCAGTAGTCGTCCGTGGGCTCGGCGCGTCCTCCGATCACGGTCGCGATGGGTTCTGCCTGTATCGGCTCGGTGGTCATCCCACTCCCCTCTCCCCGCCGCGGGCCCCGCAGCGCCCCGGCCCGTCGGCTGTTGGTTGCCTTGGCCGGGTCAGGCTACTCCGCTCAAGATCCTCGCGGCGCGTGTATCGACGTCGGCGACGGTCCGGATGCCCCGCTGGCGGAAGGGGGAGAGCACGCGGCGCATCGTGGCCACGGTGTCGCGGGCCCGGCCGGACTGGATCCCGTCCATCGTGTCCAGAGCCGCCGACCAGGTTGCGCAGGCCGCTTCGACGCTGCCCTGCTGAGCTTGCACGGCGCCGAGGTATCCGAGCGTGACGGCATGGGTGCGGGTGAACGCGCTGGCCTTCCTGGTGCGCACGCTGCGTTTGAACTCCTTCTCGGCGCTCTTGAAGTCGCCCAGGTCCCGGAGCGCACAGGCCGTTTCGTGAGACAGGCTCGCCTCCTGGAAGAACCACACACGACCAGGCTCTTCGTCGCCCGGACGGACGGTGGCGAGGTCGCGGGCGGCGCGTTGCAAGGCGGCCAGGGCGTCGCTCTTGCGGCCGGAGGCGGCCAGGGCGCGGCCGTGGACGACGCCGAGGAGGGCGCGTTCGCGAGGGGTGGCGAGGGTGTAGCGGGGGCGGTTCATGGAGGCTTCGGCCAGGTTGAGGGCCTGGAGGTAGTGACCGAGGTAGACGGCCTGGTGGGCCATGGCACGCAGGATGTGGGCGACCAGAGCCGGGTCGCTGGCCTCGGCGGCGAGCTTGGTGGCCAGGGTGAAGTAGCGCTGGGCGGTGGCGTGCTCGCAGTTGTCGAAGGCCATCCAGCCGCTGAGGTAGGCGAGCTCGCCGGCGGCGGAGAACGCTTCGCGCCGTACGGCCTCGCTCGGGAAGCGGCCGCTCAGACAGGCGGCGACGTCGGATCGCAGGTAGGCGACGACGGCTTGGCGGCCGTGGCCTACCTGCGCCGCTGGTCGCGCAGGGAGAAGAAGGACACGAGTTCCCGGATGGCCTCCACGTCTGTGCTGCCCACGCGGCGGGCTGTTCCGGGCGAGCGGTGCCGCGCGTGCTCGGCTGTCTCTTCCCACCAGGGGCCGGTGGGAAGAGAGAGGCCAGCAACCGAGTAGGCGGCGTTTGTCAGAAGGTGTCGTCGGCGTATGTCCATGTCGTCTCCCCCGAGGTCATGGAGCGCGGTCAGTGTGTCGGCGTGCCATCCCAGGGGCTGCGGCGCCCCTGGGGTCGGTGCAGCGAGGCCGATGTCCGTCAGGGAGACCGGGCGGCCAAGGCCTCGCGCAAGGGTCTCGCACAAGATAAGGGGTGCCCGGCCGCTGGGGGCCGCACCCATCAGCCACATGGAGACATGCGAGCGCGTTGCGCTCGTGAGCTCATGGGCCTCCGTCTCGGCGGCGACCTTCACAAAGCGGGCGGCTACTTGGGCCTGCGTCCAGCCGGTTTCCCTGATCACCGCCGCGAGCTTGTCGTTGCGCGTGCGAGCCATGGAGCCCTCCCGTCTCCAAAACGATCTTTGGCACCGTTGGCGCGGTTGCTCCCCACAAACGCATACCCGCCGGATGCCACTCGCGGTTGGCTCACCGTACCTACAACTGCCCATGATTCAAGGGGGAATTCGGTGCACATCATTCCCAGGGGGATCACAGGCCACATCCTGCCGGGCCCGTCCTGCCGCACCGCCGGAGCGGCATGCCCGCGCCAGCGGAGCGCTGCCATACGACGCCTCAGCCTTGGCAGTCGCCGACTGGCCTGCCACACGCCCCGTTCTGCGCTCCACACCTCAGGAGAGTGATGCCGTCATGCCCGCTTCAAGAGCTGCCGCACCACTTCAGCCGGTGACACGTGCCAGGAGGCCTCCTGCCCGCGGCATGGAGGCAGCCATCATGCTCGTGCCGACCCTGAGCACCGCCAGTGTCGAGCAGTGTGTCGCGCAACTGCGCAGCACGGGAGCTGTCCGGCTGCAGGGGCTGGCCGACCGGGAGTCGGTGGCCCGTGTTGTTCCCCGGGCCATGAAGGTTCAACGCCAGAGAGACAGTGGCCCTGACGGGTTGGCAACGGTCCCTCGCCTCCACGAGTTGGGCCTGCGCGTCACCGCCCTGAGCGGCCACGGAGATGCGGAGCTGGCGACCGCTGGTTGCACGCTTGTTCACCCGGCCCGGCTGAAGGTGCTGGCTTGCCTCCGGGCCCCCGATCAGGGTGCTGCTTTCCGGCTGGTGGACGGGCTGCAGCTGTATCGCGCGATGCGCCGACGTTACCCGGCGGCGGCAGCGGTCTTCTCGGATCCGTCGGCGGCGTTCTTCGGTGGCAGCGGGGGCGTGCGCAGTGCTGTCTTTGCTTGCGGTACTGGAGGGCGGGTGGCGCTGCGGCTCCGGCTGGATGCTCTCGTGGACTGGTATCCCGCTGCCCGCGATCACCTCGTCGAGCTGCAGGATGTCCTGGCCCGGGTGGCGGTTGTCGTCAGGCTCAGGGCGGGTCAGGGGCTTCTTCTGGACAACCACCGGTGGGCGGTCGGCCAGGAACCCTCCGCCGCTCCGTACCGCGTGGTTCAAGCCCTCGGCATGTCTCATCAGGATCTTCCCTACGGCTTCCTTCCGTACCGCGCGCTTCGGGGTGGTGGTCAGGCGTGAGGACGGTGACGAGACTGCGCCCCCACCGTGCTGAACGCGGCAGCCTGCAGAGCGCTGGGGCCAGTTCCTGCGCTGGGGTCACTGTGCCGGCGTTGCGTAAGCGTCCCCGGTTACGTGCGTCGCGTCAGGAGGCCATGGGGGTTGCTCCTGACCGCGAGGCCGTCAGGCAGGCCCGGCGCACGGTCACCGCTCTGATGGCCCGGTGGGCGATCGGCGATGACGAGGTGTTCCGGGTGGAGCTGATCGTCAGCGAGCTGCTGACCAACGCCCTCCAGCACCCCACTCCCGCCCACTGCGCGGAGATCGGTCTGAGCGTCACCGAAGCCGGCGGTTCGGTCCTCATCGAGGTCGAAGACGCAGGCGGCGAAGCAGAGGCGCTGCTCGCTGCGTGCCGCGCGGCCGATGGTCCTGGTGACGACGCCGAGCACGGTCGTGGGCTGCTCCTTGTGGAGTCACTGGCCATCTGGGGATGGCGCCGCCTTCCCAGCGGCCACCTGGCCGTATGGGCCTACGTCAGCCGGACCGAGCGCCGGGGCGCCCGGTGAATCCAGCATCCACGGTCTACGTGGCGGCCGGTACAGGGCAGCGCAGCCTGGGCAGGTTCGTTCAGTCTCCGTCCGGTCGTCCGCCGTAGCCTCGGGACGGATTGTGCCAGGACCAGCGGTTCTGCGAGATCGCCGACGCTGACGCCACCTACGACCTCCTGGAGCAGGTCACCGGCGAATTCGCCGCGCCCAGCCCCGGGCAGGTCCGCGAGCTGACGCCGCAATTCATCACGCTCCTCGAGCGACTCACGGTCAACGCCTCCTTCCTCATCGGCCGCCACGGCCATCCCGCCCGGCAGGCGGTTGACCGTGCTCGACGACTGGTCACCGTGCCCGCGCCGACAGGAGAGGAGGAGGCGCGAGGACACCTGCGGCGCCCGGCCCACGCAACCTCGACCCTCCTCGAACTGGAGAGCACTGCCCCGTCCGATCACCAGCCCCACCGCTGAGCCCGGCCCCGCGACCTGATGCTGCTGCCCGCATGTCCCTCCCAGGAAAGCCCCTGCCATGCCTGTGCCCGGTCCCCCAAGCTCACTGCTCCCGGCTGCTCCCGCGTCTGAGCTGGCCCGTCTGTTACCTCCCCGCGAGTGTGAGGCGATCTGCACCGCCCGGCTCCTGTCCCTCGCACACCGGACGGTGATCACATTCCTCGCGCACGGCTACACGTATCGGCAGGCTGCCGGGGCGATGGGGATCGAGATGAGCACCCTGGCGTCGTATCTCAGCACCACCGCCAGGCTGCTCGGCTCGCCCCGCCGGCTGCCGGCGCTCGTGCACGCCTGCTACTGCCACCCCTCTTTCCCCGCCCCACAGCCTTTCGAGGACACCGCACCCACCCTCAGCGCCCAGGAGCGCCTGGTGCTCGGCGCTCACATCCGCGGAGTCACCATCGGGCAGCTCAGCCACACCACACGCACGCCCCGCTATGTGCTTACTTCTGCCAATCTAGGACTTTTGGCACGGCTCGGAGGCCGCACGCCCGCTCACGGTGTCCGTCTCGCCTGGCGCTACGGCCTTCTCACCGAGGCCGGTATGGCCCGCAGGCACAGTTCACGCCCCGCGCTCCTCGCATCGCCCCAGCAAGTGGGGGCAACGCAGTGACCACCTCACGGGACCAGCTGGTCGCTTTGGACCCTTACCAGGTGCACGCCGCCCCCAGAGACGGCCGGCCCTCGCCGGTACGTCTTCCGGCGGGCGGCGTGCACCGGGCCCCGTGCGGTATCGGCTGGGACGCGGTCCGGGTCCCGGCAGATATCGGTGAGCGGGTCCTCGCCTACCTCGGTACCGGCATCGGGCCTGTCGTGGCCAGCTCGTCAGGGGCCTGGATGTTTCTCATCGCCCGTGGGCATGCGCGGCGTTGGCCTGGCGTGCGCGGTGTGCGGGTGATGCGCAAGGGCAGTGTCATCGAGCTGCCGTTGTCCGGTGCGCTGGGGATGGCCCGGGACGTGCGGTGGGTGGTGGCGCCCGGTGGCATCACCTCGCCCCGCAAACTACGCCAGGCCCTGGCCAGGGTGGCCGGCCAGCTGGTGGACCCGCCGGGAGGCACGGGCTGCCGGACACGAGGGGCGGCCACGTGACGGATCCTAAGTGGTCTGCTGCCGCTACCACCGTTTCAGTCCTGCTGCCGGGCCAGCCGGTACTGGGCAGGGCCCTGGTGTTCGATCTGGACGGGGTCCTCGTCGACACCCTGCCGGTCATGAAGTCGGCCTGGCAGCAGATGTGCTCCCGGCACGATCTGAGCATCCCCTTCAGCGCCTATGCCCAGCACCTGGGCTGGCCCTTCGGCGAGATCATGAGCCTCCTCGGCCTGGATTCCTCGCCCGGCCCGGCGCAGACCTACCGGAGTGCCTCCCGGAACGCCTCCCACCTGGCACGGCCGTTCCCCGGCATCAGCCAAGTCCTGCGGGCGTTCCGCCGTGCGGGCTGGCCGGTTGCGGTGGTGACGTCGAAGTCCCCGGAGGCTGCCGTCGAGCTAACCGGCCGGTTCGGCTGGCCCTTTGTCACCCTCCGTGCCTCTGGGTGCATCCGGCGGGGGAAGCCGGCCCCTGATCCTTTGCTGCTGGCCCTGGTGGACCTCGGTGTCGACCCGGCGTGCGCGGTCTACGTCGGCGACATGGCCGTCGACGAGGAATGCGCCCACCGTGCCGGCACCCCTCACATCCATGCCGCCTGGGGCTACGGACACCCCGCCCACCCGAGCACCCCCACCGCTCTCACCCCCTACGGCCTCCTCACGCTCCTTGACCCCGACCACTCCCCGCACCAGAAAGACACCGATCATGAACACCAGTCGCTCGCCCAGGGCGGTCCCCTCGCCGTCGTCTCGTACGAATGCACGCTCCGCCGCCCAGGCCGTTGACAAGGCGCTGCGGGCCAGCAACACCCTGCCGGTCCTCACAGTCGGGGACAGCAAGGAGGCGCCCACTGTGACCGTCACGATCGCCCCGGACAGCACCGCTCCCTTTCTCCCCGGCACGGATGCCGTCGACCCGCTGTTGCCTGTCGAGCAGATGGCCCGCGCTCTGCAGGAGGCGCTGGCCCAGCACCAGATCCGGGCGACGGTGCGGACCGTCGTCCGCATCGAGCCGGCATTGGAGATCGCCTTGGCCACAGCCCAGGACGCGATGCTCTTTGCCTTCCTGGTCCTCGCCCACCTGTCCGACGTACAGGCCGCCGCCCTCCGTCTGCGCACCGTCTGGGGCGACGCCGGCATCGAAGCCCCGGACGTTCGCGCCACCGAATCCGGAGTCGATATCGGTGACATCAGCGCCGCCGACGCCGCCCGCCTGTGGCGGTTCCTCGGCGGCGACCAGCAAGCCGGCGATGTCCCTCTGGACAGCTATGAGGCCATCCACGACCTGACCGACCGCCTCCGCCCTCTCCTGGCAGCCGCCGCGGGCGGGTTCATCGATGCCATTGCCAAGCCTGTCTGTGCGGACTGTGCCGATTCCCGTCCCGACCGGATCGCCCTGGGCCGCGCCACTGCCAGCCAGGCCCTGCTCCTCGCCGACGCCATCCGCGTAGACAGCATCAGGGGACAGCCGTCATGAACGACCCCTCCTCCACACGCACTTCTACTGGCACAGGCAGTACCGCCGACCCGGCAGACGGCATGCGCGCGCCGGGCTACATGGTGCGGCCGGCTGCGAAGAGCGACGAGATCGCTGTCACCGGCCTGATGTCCGACCTGATCGCTCCCTCAACCCTGCGCCCCGGGCCCGGACTGTCCTCGAGGCCGCCCGCACTCTTCTGATCGACTTCTTCCTCAGCAGCGAGGACGGGCGACCGGTCGTGTGGGTGGTCACCGAGGACAACCGTCCCTTGGGGACCATCGCCCTCCTTCCCTCGTCCTCGTCCTGCGGGTAGATGCCCGAGCAGCAGGCCGAACCCGCCCTCATGGTGGGCGGCCTGTTCACCACCCCCGCCCCGCAGCACCGGCGGCTGGGGCAGCTCCTCGCCTGGTGGGCCGTGGACTACGCCGCCCGCCACATCTCGGCCGTCTGGGTGCGCGGCCACACCAGCTCCGAACGCGTCATGCGCTACGCCCGCGACACGATCGGCTGCACGGTGGAGACCGTCCTGCGCGAGAAGCGACACGTGCACCTCCTGCAACACCCCAGCCTGTGCATGCCCTCCCTCCAGACCCTCATCGCCGACCAGGACTGACCCCATGGCCGGTGGAGCGGCAGCCCACCCGCCGCTCCGCCGGCCGTCAACGTGAGGAGAGCATCACCGTGGAACCGATCGTGTCCGACCCGTGGGCCCATCACGGCCGCCAGCGCAGCCTGGCCGAAGCCGCACGCACGCCCGGCGACCCCTTCCGCTGGGACGCTTACGACAGCTACGGACCCGGACCAGAACTCCTCGGCCCCGTGAGCGGCCGCCGGGTCGTCGACGTCGGCTGCGGCACCGGACTCGTCGTCGCCCACCTCGTCCAGGAGCACGGCGCCGACGGCGTGGGCGTGGACAGCTCCCCGACCGCTACCGCACTCGCTCGCCGCCGCTTCGGCCACCTGCCCGGGCTGCGGTACGTGACGGAGGACGCCGTCCGTCACCTCGCCCAGCGGCCCGGCGTGTACGACGTGTGCTTCTCGCGGTTCGGCGCCGCCTGCTTCACCGACCCCTACCTGCTCCTGGCCGCGGCCGCCGCAGCACTGTGCCCGGGCGACGGCTGGTGATCGCGGCGATGGCTGAACACGCCGACGGCACTGCGGTAAACGCCTACCCCGAGTCCTCGTCGGCGCTCCTGCCCCAGCCGAACGGCACCACCGTGACGCTCCCCCGCTGGGTCCTCGCCCCGGCCCTGTGGCAGTCCCTGCTGGCACGCGACTTCACCATCCAGCACCTGACGCGCCTGGCCAACCCGGACCACCCCCACCGGCCGATCCCCTCACTCCTCATCCACGCCCAACGCCGCTGACCACACCCCCCTTCCGCTTCCTGATCACGCCTGGAGCATCATGGCCACGCCCGCCCATCCCGCCGCCGCCCCGCCGCCCCCGGCCGCCCTCACGCCGTCCGAGAGCCGGCCGTCCTGGAAAGAGCGAAGAAGCGCGCTGCTGACACTGGGCGGGTTTACTTGCGGTCACGTTGGCTGTGGCCCTGTGGGCGTCGGCGACACAGCTCTCCAGCCTGTACGGCGCTACGAACCCCTTGCTGGCCCACGGGGCACCGGCCATCCGCCCGCTGTCCGCGTTAGCCGCTGGGATCTGGCTGATCCGTACGCTGCGCACAGCCAGCCGGTGGCAGGCCTACCTGGCACTGCCGGTGATCACCGCGGCGTGCCTGGCGCCGCTCCTGCCCTCGCTGGCCGGGCGGGCGGTGTTCAACCTCGCCTTCTCCGCCCTGGCCGCGTGGCTGACGCTGAACCTGCTGCACCGGCACGGCACCCCACCCCGGCGTGTCCTGCACAGCGGGCAACGCGAGCCACGACCGGCGGGTCTGGTGAAGTGGATCGTGGCCGGCGGAGGCATGTACGTCGCTTCTGCCCTGACCGTCTATTACTCCGGCTGGCTAGCGTACTGGTGGCCGGATCTCGTCCCGGCCCGGAGCCAGGACGAGGTGCTGGGCTGGTCCGGCACGCTGCACCCGGTGAGCAACGTCGTCTACACGTGCGTGCTGGAAGAACTGGTGATCGTCGCCACAGTCGTGATCCTCACCCGCGCAGCCAGGCTTCCGCTTTGGACCGCATACGCGATCAGCATCGGCCTGCGCGTAGCCACCCACCTCTTCATTGGAGCTCCAGCTCTCGCCGCAATCCTCCTCGGCGCAGCGGGCGTAGGCCTGTACCTGCGCACCCGGCGGCTGCTCCCCCTGATGCTCGGCCATTTTCTCTATGACACGCTTCCCTTCCTGCAGGAGGCCTGGTGATCCCGCCCTCTGACGTGACCTGTTGCGTGAACCGGCCCATCGGGGGCCGTCGCGACGGGAGCGAGCCCTTGCTGACCTCACCAACCCTCGCATCACCACGCGGTCAGACCCGGCAAGTCAGGGGCGGTTACCGCCACTCGCGACGGACGACTTCGCATCGACGCGACCGATCTCGTTCTTCGTCACGGCCGACAGCACCACGACGTCGCCGGTCGACGGGCCCGACTCGCTTGTTAGGATCCGGGAACCTCGACGGAAAGGGCTCCATGAGCGACGGATACAAGGACGTCAAGGCAGCGGCGAAGGACGCGCGCAGGAACATCTGGAAGGGCTGGCTGTTCGCCGGCATGGTGGCGGTCGCCGTCGCTTGGTTCACCGACGATGATTCGGTCGTGGGCACGATCGCGGACTTCGTCGCCAAGTGGGGATGGATCCCCTCAAGCATCGTCGCCCTGGTCCTCACCGGCCGGGTCAGCTCCCGCGAAGACGAAGCCCGCAAACGGGCCCTGCAATAGGCCTGCCAGCTCAGGGTGGCTGCCCTCGGCCCCGAGGCCAGCACAGTTGCAGCCGACCGCGCGAAACGCAAATAGACCAGCCCGGCCCGTGCATGCGTCCCGCGCCGGGACCTGGGAGACGGGGTAGACCCCGGCGCAGGTGGACATGCACTCAAGTCCTCCAACGAGCGAACCGGCCTCGGGGCACGGGCCTGACGCTGACGGCACTGGCCAATCCGGTGGGAATCCCGCCAGTGCAGCAGCTGTGACAACGGTGAAGATCTCCAGGCCAGGCCTCGCTGCGGCGGGGATGGACCTGCAAGCCGCAGCTGTGGAGGGCAGCGGTCAGAGGACTTCCCATTCCAGCTCGCCGTCCTTGTCGACGCTTCGCTGGTAGTAGTGGAGCTTGTTGCCGGATTCCAGGGCCGATGCGACATGGGCGAACAGAGCCGTGAGCGAGGACCACATCGGGTGGGCGTCAAAGTGGCAACCATCCTCATGGCAGGCGTCGCCGATCCGGCCGAGCTGGCTGATCACCAGGTGATCACCGTTTCCGAAGCTGGCAAAGGGAACCCAGCGCCGGTCCCACCACGGCCCGAACTCCGCAGCAGGATCGTAGTGAAAATCATCCGCATCGTTTCCCGCGATCTCGGTACGCAGCGCCCAGGTCCTGGCGATGCCTTCGGCGCTGAGGAGGTGCCACCCTGAGGGCAGCAGCGTCTGGGAGCCCGTCCCGTTGTGAAGCAGCAGAATCTCGGTCAACGGCCCGGGCAGCCGCATACCGATCGCTTTCTCGGTCATGGCGAGTGCCTCCTGGTTGGCTGGGGGAGCCAGGCTCGCGTAGGTGGCCGGGGCATGCAGGGCGAGCCACGCTTCTATCCGTGACCAGGATTTGATGATGGGCACCATGCCGTGATGGCGCCATTGGCCACGGACAGTTGGTGACGGGGGCCGACGAGCATGCCCCGTACGCCGGGTGTCCCGTCGTCAGTACGCTTCGGCCTCAGCGTAAGTGGACAAGCACGCCAGAGGGCAGCAAGTTGCCATGGCAATCACCGAGTGCGATGCCGAGAACGGCCGCGCCCACGTCCTCCTCGCACGCGCCTACCCCGCCCACGCGCCGTCGCTCCTGACACGGGCTGCCGAACTCCTCTCGCCCCTGGTCCACAACGCCTCCGGCTACCAGGGCTCCGCTCTCCTGCACGGCATCCACCTCGCGCGGCGGTCGGCCTGGCCAGCGGGCGAAGGGTCATGGGCCGGGACGGCTTGGGATGAGACAGGAGGTGCCGGAGCGAAACAGGCATCTGCCGCCACATCAACGGCCAGTCGTCTCACTGCCCCTTCAGCCTCCGGGTATCGGGACCGGAAAACCGCAACACATCACCCTGAGACAGGACCAAACGCTCAGTCAGTGTGTGGCGGGGCGATCTCTCGGATCAGGAGTGGGCTCGGCTGGAGCCGCACTTGCCGAAGAACATGGGACGAGGCGGTCGTTGGAAGAGTCATCGCAGGGTGATCAACGGCTTTTCTCTTCCGGCAGCGGACCGGTGTGCCGCGGCGTGACTCCCGCCGGAATCGCCGGTACCTGCGGCGTCGGCAGATCAAGCACACCATCCCCGAACGCAAGGACCAGCGGGCCCACCGCCAGCGCCGCGGCAGCGCGGGCGGCAGGCCCACCGGCTTCGACAAGGCAATCTACAAGCGCCGCAACGAAGTCGAGCGAACAATCAACGCCCTCAAGGGCTTCCGCGCGGCCGCCACCCGATTCGACAAGAGGGCGTACATTTTCCACGGCACCGTGACCGTCGCTGCCCTGCGCCTCTGGCTCCGCTCATGACCTGCCGGACAGACCGTGGTCCCCTATACGAGGGAAGTCTGCGCCAGCCGCACGTAACCCGCCGACCGCTGGGGCAGTGGTGGGCTGATAGGCGACCGCCGGCGACGAGACGGAGCAGCGATTGCGCACGCGCGGCACGTACGAGGCAGCCCCTCCTCCGGCGAACGGCTCCGTACCGTCACTGGGCTACGCCCTGTTCGCCACCCGCTGGCTCCAGGCACCCTTGTACTTCGGGCTCGTGGCTGCCCAGGCCGTCTACGTGTGGGAATTCTTCGGCGAGCTCCGCACCCTCATCCGTGGTGTGGTCACTGGAGCTTCGGACGAGAACATGGTGATGCTCGGCGTCCTGAAACTGGTCGACGTCGTCATGATCGCCAATCTGCTGATCATGGTGATCATCGGTGGTTATGAGACCTTCGTCTCCCGTATCGGGCTCCAGGGCCACAAGGACCAGCCGGAATGGCTCTCGCACGTCAACTCGAACGTGCTCAAGGTCAAACTCGCCATGGCGATCGTGGGCATCTCGTCCATCCACCTGCTGCAGATGTTCGTCAACATCCACCACACCCCCCGCCAGGAACTGCTGTGGGGGACGATCATCCACATGGCTTTCATCGCCTCCGCCTGCCTCCTCGCCTACATGGCAGGCCCCATGGAAGCCAAGGCGACCCTGCTGGAACAGCAAAGCCACACCATCCCCCCGCAGGGCCCCCACAACCCCGCTGACAGCCCCGCACCCCCAGCTGCCAGCGAGCGCCCCGAATAGCACCAGCAACCGCATGCCGCACCGACCAGTCGGACACCCCCTAGTGCACCGCCGTCACCGCGCCATCAAGCAGCCGGACGGGACGTGGAAGAGCTGCACGGCCGCACGGCTCTGGACGAGGTGCTGCTGGACCGCGGAGTGCACGACCCCGCCCTGTTCGCCGCCCGTCACCGCGGCCAGCCCTCAGCGCTGTCCACGACAGCCGGCTACGCCCTGGCGGGGCCACATGCAGATTACTTGGAGCCGGTCGTCCGCCGGTACGCCGAGACCCCGCTGCGGTCGGGCGGCTGACTCAAGGGCTGGCGAGGAAGTCGCGGCCGCGTTGGTCGAGCTCGGCCACGCAGCGCAGGCCGCGGGCTTTGAAGGGGGCGAGGTCGCTGCGCATGCCGATCCTTAGCGTAATGCGGTACCCAGAGCCTGGTGTGGGAAGGGGCTCGTGGGCTCAACGCTGCCGGGGTGCCTGCTGGACCGTGACGGCCCTCACCCTGGACGCCCGGCCTTCTGCATCACGGCGCTGGGCTGCTGCCCGCGTCGCGCACGCCCCGCCCGAGGCCCCTCAGACAGTCGGTCTTCTCGATGCCGCCGGAGCCGAAGCGCCCGCACAGCGGGAAGGGGCTGGCGTCGCCGGCGAAGACGAGTTTCTACGCGGAAGGTGTGTCCGCAGATCAGGCGAAGCGGGGCCGGCGGCGTAGCCGACCGTAGAGGATGAAGGCCTCCATGGCCGCCAACAGCCCCCCAACGGTCCAGGCCATGCCGTGTGACAGCCCGTTGGCTTTGCTGCTCAGCCTTGTCGCCAGCCAGTCCTTGGGATCCACCACCAGCGTCACGCGCTGCCCCGGCTCGAAGTCCTTCTCGCAACCGTCGGAGTCGTCGATCCGGTAGGTCAGACTCTGTCCGGAGTCCGACCGGACGACGGTGCAGGTATGCCCCGTATCGTGCTTCCTGTGGTAGCTGCTGACGTCGTCTATCACGGCCTCGTACCGAACGCCGCGCTGATCCAGCACGTAGTCGTCCATCGCAGGCCCGGCGAAGAGGACGAAGGCGAACCCGAGGATCACCACACAGGTGCCGGGCCCGGCTCCGCACAGGGCGCCGGCCACGACCAGGAGGGGCAGGGCGATCACGACGCTGGCGGCTATCAGCAGACCGTCCCCGCCCACGTTGAGCCATCCGCAACCCGCCAGGATCAGGGGTACGAGGACTGCAAGGCCGAGAGTGACAGGCCACCTGGGCCACGGCTTAGGGCTGTTCATCCTCACCCCTTTCATCGGCGGGCTGCTCGTCTCGGTCCTCACTGGGCTCACTTCCTCACGGGCTGCTTGAGCTGCTTGATACCGGAGACATCCTTATCGCTACGGCTCCCGGAGAGAAAGTACGCTGCCCCGACGCAGGGTCAGGAGTGGGCGACTTCTGCCAAGGACCCGTGCCAGCGCCCGGCACTGTCCGTGGTCATCGACCTGTGCCGCACCGCAGGCAACCACACCCAGCTGCACCACCACGTCCTGGTCGTCAACCTCTCGCGCCGCAATCTGATCGAGGCCCTGCGCCGAAGCCTTACTCCGCTGGAAAGTTGGGCGCTGGCCTCGCAACTAGCTGTGCCAGAACTGCTGATCTGTGACGTTCTGTGATGGGCGGCAGGCTGCGTTGTCAGTGGTGGGTGACATGCTGCGGTTATGACTGAACCTGTGAAGGGCCCGGCCAGCTACTTTCCGTCGATCGAAAAGAAGTACGGCCGGCCCATAGCCGAGTGGAAGAACCTCATCCGTACGTCACCGCTGTCTAAGCACATGGAGCTGGTCAGCTGGCTCAAGACCGAACACGGCCTGGGGCACGGCCATGCCAACGCTCTTGTCGCCCGCACCCTCGCGGAGGCCGACGGAAAGTAGAGACACCTCTGGGGTCTGTCTCGGCGGCCAGCTGCGGGCCCAGGGCGGAATGGCGGCAAGGCAGGCCGGGCTGATGAAAACGGCTCAGGCGAGGGTGGTGGGGGCGAGGCGGATGGTGTGTGGCTGCTGCTGGGCCCGGATGCGGATCGGCCTGGGCTTGGCGACGGCTTCGGGTCGTTCGACGGGGTGAGGCTCCGAGCGCGGAGGCCGGGGCGGTCGGGTGAGGCGACGGACCATGAGGGTGATCATGGTCCAGGTCAGGTGGGCTTCGCTGTGGGAGATGAGCCGCTCGTAGTCGCGGACGTTTCTGCGGGCTCGCATGACCCACGAGATCGCGCGTTCGACTCGCCACCGTTTCGCGAGGACGGGGAAGCCGTCCTGGTCTTTGCGCCGGGGGACGGTGTGGAGGGTGATGCTGAGGAAGGACTTCGTCCAGCGGACGAGTTCGCCGCCGTAGGCGGAGTCGGCCCAGGCGACGGTGACCTCGGGGTGGGCGAGGCGGAGGCGGAAGAGGAGGTCGCGGGCGGGCTGGTCATCGCGGTTGGTGGCGGGGGCGACCATGAACGTCAGGGGCATGCCGCGCATGTCAACGGCCAGGTGCCGCTTGCGGCCATTGATTTTCTTCCCGGCGTCGTAGCCGCGGGTGGCGGCTCCCACCGTCTCGGCGCCTTTGACGGACTGGGAGTCCAGGATCACCGCGACCGTCCGGGGGTTGAGCCCGTCGTGGAGGCGGACCCTCTGGTGGAGCTCGCTGTGGATGCGAGCGAGGACGCCGCTGTCCCGCCAGCGCTGGAAGAACCCGAAAACGGTGCGCCAGGGAACACCGAAGTCGACGGGGACGGAACGCCACTTGCAGCCGTTGTCATTGACATATCTGATGGCATCGACCACATTGCGCCGCGGGTGAGCCTCCGGCCTTCCCCCTGAGGGGAGAGTGCAGGCCGGCGGCGGCAGCAGCTCCAGGATCGCCCATTCTTCGTCCGTGGTATCGCTCGGGTAGTGCCGCGGCCGGATGGCCGGAGCCGCCGGCGTCTCAGTGGCGGTGCGCATCATGATCAGCGTTCCATGCGGGTGAGAACTTCGAGGGTGGCCTTGACGCCGCCGAGCTGGTCGAGGACCAGGCGCGCCCACTCATCCTCAGGGGCCTTCTTGGCGTGCGGGGCGACGATCCCGGCGATGAAGTTCGTGATGCGGTGCAGCTCGGCCCGGAAGACCGCCCGTTCATAAGCGATCCAGACCTCAGGCTGCTCAGACAGCTGGAAGCCTTCGACACGGCTATAGGTCACGGGCGGCAGATCGGCCTTGACCGCGACCTTCCGCAGGAACCGGATGCCCGTCCACACCTGCGCCGGCGTCCGCCGGGTGGCCTTCACCAGCTGCTTCAGTGACAGCCCGGCCGGGCTGGCCTCCAGCAGGGCCTTGCGGACCGCGTTTCCGTGCCCATGAGCGGGCTGTCCCGCCCGCCGCCTCATGGCTACTGGCCCCGCAGCAGCTCGGCCAGGGCCTCATCCAGATCCACCCTGCCCGTGGAAACCGCCGTCTCGATCCAGTCGGCCCTCGCCCTGACCTTCTCCAGCTGCCGCGTCACGAGACCAAGCTGCGACTCGGTGAACTCCCGGCCGCGCAGCTTCGGCACCAGCCGGCTCGCCCCGGCAACAAATCCCTGGCAGACCCCGATCAGGTCGGTGAACTCCATCGCCCGGTGGAAGCCCCGCACGATCCGGGCCGGATCACAGTCGTCCCCGCCCCCGTCGTCCTCGGCCTCGGGCTCATCCCACCAGTCCTCCTCGCCCTCGTCCTCGACGAACTCGGCCTGGTCGAACTGGGCGTGGTTCACCAGATCCCTGGCCTGCCGGTCCTGCATCGCCTTGAAAGCCACCTCCGGCCGGCGCAGCAGATCACAGGCCGCCAGGGCCGCCACCGTCTCGTCGGCCGCGAGGTCCCGGATGGCTTCGACCTTCTCCTCCACCGTCACCGGCGTCGCGGTCGACCAGCCCGCGGCCCGCTTCGCCGCGTCCCCGCTCCACTGGCTGCGGCCCGTCCGCTCATTGACCGGCGGACTCTTGATGAGCTCGTACGCGTCCGGCGCCGACGCCAGAATCCGGTGCACTTCGAAGGACACCCCCTCCTGCCGCTGGTCCTTCGGCCACCGCGCGGCCACCCACCGATACGTGCGCACGGTATGGAAGGAGAGCCCGATCGCCTGGGCGAACTCACGTAAGGCGCCCTCCACCCCGAGCTCGTCCTCGCCCAGCGTCATGTCCCCGCCGTGGGAACGCAGCGAAGCGATCTCCAGCGCGACGTCCCCCAGCGAGAACTGGCACCCCGACATCACCCGGACCAGCTCCACCGACCGGTCCACCAGAACCTCGAATCGCTCACACGGCACACTGCCGATCGTCTCGGACACGGTGCCCTCCCCAGGCGGGCCGGAGGGCCGACGCTCCACCGGCCGCAGGAACCCCGGCCCGCACCTACTCGCAGAGTCCGCCGACCACCCCAAGGTCACCACGAACGACCGGAAGAGCACCCCTTCGCATACGAACCATCCCAGTTCGGCCCGAACGCGAGTCCGGTTCCGACGCATCCCTGAACGACTCTGTCAACCGTCACCGCGCGTCACAGATCAGGGGATTAAGCACAGCTAGTAAGCTTGTTTCTTAACATCGGGGGGTCACTTTCTGTATTCATGGTCGTGATCGCTGCGGTCTGTTTCGGTCGCGTTCGATCAGCGTCTCGGGTCGCTTGACGGTTTTGCCCACGTCGTAGCGGGTGGCGGGGTGCTGGTTCTTGTAGCCGGGTGGTCGTCCTGGTCCCGGCCGGGTGGGTTTGGGTGCACGGGCCGGACTGCCGAGGTGGGGGCGGATGTTCCTGAAGCCGCGCCGGACGCGGGTGGGGGTGAGCGCGGTGCCGGGGCGGGTGGTCTTCTCCCAGGGCTTGCGCTGGTCGGTGGTGAGAGGGACGGCGAGGCGAAGCTGGGTGTGCGCGACGATGACGATCCACGTCCAGCGGTCCGCCGCCTGCGGATCGCGTAGCCGCGGGCGGGCCCATCCCAGGGACTGCTTGAACAGGCGAAACGTGTGCTCCAGGTCGAATCTGCGCAGGTAGCACGACCAGATGAAGTCAACGTCGGCCGGCCTCGCTCCGGTGGCCGAGGACCACAGCCAGACCGGTGGTGCGTCACGGTCACCGGGCAGGTGATCGACTTTGAGGCGGATCAACGTGCCCTCGACCACGGGGAGTTCGCCGTCCAGGTCGATCCAGGCCGAGCGGTGGGTGAGCCGGGGATGGACCCGGTCCCACGCGCGGGCCTCGGCCTTGCCGTGCGGGGTGTGTCGTTCATGGTCACTACCGCCGGCTCGGGCCAGGTCTCCGGCTTCGCGAGACGGAACTGCGGTCCGTGTTTGGGCGGCCGGCCGCCCTTGGGGTCGTAGACGCGCGGCGGCTTCGGCAGCCGCAGGACTCGGTCCGACCGTAGGCGCCCGACCAGCTCGACGGGCAGGTCGCGCAGCATCCAGGCCAGGCGCATCACGTCGTAGCCCGCGTCCATCACGACGAGGATATTCCGGTCGCCGCGCCGCCACTGGCCGGCCGTGACCAGGCGCTCGACCACGGTCCGCAGCTGGCCGGCGGTGACGGCCGCGTCGTCGTCGGCGGGCCCCAGCCGCACCACGTCCAGGACCTGCGTCCACGAGGTGCGGTCCGTAGTGAGCGCGGCGACGAACGAGTACGGCCAGCCTGGCACCACGTGGTCCGATGAGCGGCCGTTGCGACCGTGGGCCAGGCAGAACAGCCGCTCCGGCGAGCAGGCGGCGTCTGACCGCAGCCACGGGGAGACGTCCACGGTGAGCACGATTCGTCCGCCGAACCGTGGCAGAGGCAGGGATATCAGCAGGTCACATAAGGCATCGGTGTCGAGCCGGCCGTGGTTCAAGGCCCCGTACAGAGAGCCGTAACCACGCTGGTGTTCGGCCAGCAGTGACAGCTCCACCGGCGTCCGAGTCGGCCCGTCCGCGCACAGCAGCGCGTCGGCGAGTTCGAAGAACGCGTCCGCCCGCGCGGACAGACACCCGTAGAAGGCCGTCCGAATGCGTGACAGTTCCGCGAACGCGTCCCGTTCGCCAGCACGCACCAGCACACTCATCCCACGGCCTTCCTTGTGAACTCCTGCATCTCGTCGCAGAGTTCAGGATCACGAGGAAGGTCGCCCCCATACCCTGCGATCACTCCAAAGAGTGACCACACGGCCGGGGCCGACCATAAGGAACAAGCTGACCTCGAGCTTTAACCTCTGACTACGTGTTGAGAGTTGCTGCGCGGCACGAAGGGGCAGGTCGCATTGCTCTCAATCCTGGTTCTTCCCCTCGACGAGGGTGTCGGGGCACCGGCAGTGGGGTGTGCGCAAGGTCTGCGGTGTTCCATATCGCCCATCCCAGCTCATGGGGCGCAGCCACGATGGCCGACCGCTCCTCGCGGACCCGGGCGTCTAATGATCTGCGTGCTGCTGCTCGTGCGAGGTCTCGGGCTGCCGTATCCACGCGGCCAGTAGCCGAAGCGCCTCTTCGGAGCTGGAGCCTGCCTCGGCGGTGTAGACACTCAGCCGCTGGTCCGGGTCGGCGGGCAGGGTGAGGGACTCGTATTGGAGGGTGAGCGGGCCGGCGATCGGGTGGTGGAAGTGTTTGGTGCCATGCGTGTGCCGATACACGTTCTGGTCGGCCCACCAGCGGCGGAAGTCCTCGTCCGTGATCGAGAGTTCGCCGACGAGTTCGGCCAGCAGCGGATCGTGGGGATGGCGTCCGGCGTCGCGCCTGAGCGAGGCGACAATGTCCTGGGCGTGGGTGTCCCAGTGGGTATACAGCGAGCGGGCGGTCTCGTCGCAGAACATGAACCGCACCAGGTTCCGCTCGCGGTGCGGCAGCGCGTCGAAGTCGGTGAGCAGCGCGCGTGCCATCGGGTTGGACGCAAGTACGTCCAGTCGCCGGCCCAGGACAAGGGCGGGGGTGTGCTCGAGGATCCGGAGCAGGTCGCGCAGCCCCGGGCGGACCGGCTGCGGGCGCGTCGCCGTGCGGCGGGGTCTGCCTGCGGCGGGCTTGGCGAGTTGGAAGAGATGGGTGCGTTCGACGGGGTCGAGGCGTAGGGCGCGGGAGATGGCGTCCAGCACGGTCTCGGAGACGTTCAGTCGGCGTCCGCGTTCCAGGCGTACGTAGTAGTCGACGCTCACGCCCGCCAGTTGCGCGATCTCTTCGCGGCGCAGTCCTGGCACTCGCCGAGTGCCGCCGTCGTCGGACAGGCCCGCTTGGCGCGGGGTGATCCGTGCCCGCCGGGAGCGGAGGAACTCACCGAGAGCTGTGTTGCGGTCCATGCCGTTCACGATAGGCCCAAGATCGCCCCGACGGCCCGCGAAAGGGGGGACTGGCAGTCCCCCGGTCCGGCTGTCCCCGGGGTGAAGCGGACCCCCCGGAAGGCGATCAGCAGCCGATTCCGGTGCTGAAGTGGAACGTGTCGAGACCGACCGGGGCCCAACCGCCCCGGTAGGCCTCTGTTCGTATCTCACGAAGGGAACTCCTGTGTCGGACACCAAGACATTCCTGATCACCGGCGTCAGCACCGGCCTGGGTCGCGCACTCGCGTGCGCGGCGCTGGCCGCGGGCCACCGGGTGGTGGGCACGGTGCGCACGCCCGCCGACGCACGGGCCTTTGAGGCGCTCGCCGGCGACGCGCACGCCCGCATCCTGGACGTGACCGACCACGACGCGGTGGACACGGTCGTGAACGAGACCGAGCGCGACCTGGGCCCGGTCGACGTACTCGTCGCCAACGCCGGGTACGGCCATGACGGCCTCTTCGAGGAGTCGTCGATGGATGACCTTCGCCGTCAGTTCGAGGTGAACGTCTACGGAACCGTGGCGGTGATCAAGGCCGTGCTGCCGCACATGCGGGAGCGCCGTTCGGGCCACATCATCGCCGTCACCTCGATGGGCGGGCTGATCACCATGCCGGGCCTCAGCTTCTACCACGGCAGCAAGTTCGCGGTGGAGGGCATCCTCGAAACGCTCGGCAAGGAGGTCGCCGATTTCGGCATCCATGTCACCGCCGTCGAGCCGGGCAGTTTCCGGACCGACTGGGCCGGCCGCTCGATGACCCGCGCACCCCGTGCGATCGCCGACTACGACGAGCTGTTCGAGCCGCTGCGCGCCCGGCGCGTCCACGGCAACGGGCGCCAGCCGGGCGACCCGGACAAGGCCGCGGCCGCGGTGCTGCAGATCGTGGCGGCCGACCAGCCGCCGACGCGCCTGCTGCTCGGCACCGACGCGCTTCGGCTCGTCCAGGCCGGACGCGATACCTTCGAGCGCGACATGCTGGCATGGGCCGAGCTGTCGGCCTCCACCGACTTCGACGACGTCAGCCGGTCCGCCTGACGTCACTCGCTGTCGGGCCCCTGCGCGGGGCCTCGACGGCGGCCGTCATCACCAAGCCGGCCCGCTTTTGGTCCACCACAGCCGGACCTGCTCATAGCCGCTCACGCCACCCAGCGCCTCCTGATAACCGGGTGGAGGTTAAAACTCAAGGTAAGCAACGGACCGTCAATCCCCCCAAAGAAGTGAATGCTCCCTTGGGCGTACAGACCCAAGGAAGCATCCGGGGAAGGTCGGGAATCAGTCCGGCCGGTCGGGTGGCCATCGGCGCAGCGCATCATGGAGAACGCCTTGCGCCTCGGCGGCGAAGGCGTTGTTACCCGCCTTGGTGGCGCTGACGGCGATGGCAGCGGCGTCGGCGCCGCCGCAGATCTGCATCAGGTAGTGCTCCTGGGGGGTCGGGTTGCGTCCGTAGCCGCTGAAGAATGCGTGGCGGAGGTCGTGATTGATCCGCAGGGTCCGCTGGGTGATGCGCAGGAAGTCGCGGCCGGCGGCCTCGTAGCGGCTGGTTTCGAAGTCGATGACGCCAAGCTGGGGTGTCCGTGAAGCGGGTAGGCCTGGTTCCCACAGGAGGTTGCGGGAGGTGAAGTCGAGGTGGGAGGGAACGGCGGGCCAGGGCTGGAGTTCCTCGAGCAGGACAAGAGCCTCGAGGGCGAGCGTGGCCTCCGCGGCGGTAAGAGGTTCGGTGCCGTCGGCGAGCTGGTGCCGGATGTAGGCAGCGCGTCGATCAGGACGGTGGGGAGTGCGGCTTCGTGGAGCGCGCGCATGAGCCAGCCTGCCTGTCGGTACACCTGCCGAGCCTCGCCCGGAGGCAGGGAGAGGGTGTTGACCGACTGTCCAGCGACGGCGGTCATCAGCAGGTGGCGCTGCTCCTCGTCGGCGTCCAGGAGGCGGGGGGCGTGCGGATGGAGGGCCGGCGCCCAGTGGGTGAGGGCGTACAGCTCGCGGCGAAAGGTCTCCTCGTTGGTGTTGGTCTTGAGGATCAGCTGACTGCCGCCGGGGGTGCGCAGTCGCAGGACGGTGGTGGAGGTGCCGGGACAGCTGTGGTCGGCGATGACGGTGGCCGGTCCGGCGAGGCGCGCTATCGCGTCCGTGCGCTGGGCGGTCATGGAAGGTCCAGGAGCTTGAGGGCCTGCTCGGCGACCTGCTCGGGGGTGAGGTGGCTGGCGTTGATGACCTCGGCTTCACGGGCGAGCCAGCTGGTGCAGGCCTCGGCGTAGGCGTCAATCTTGCGGCGCCGGAAGTTGCGGACCTTCTCGCTACGCTCCTCGTCGTCGGGGAACTCCCGGCTGCCGGCGATGCGCTGGGTCAGGACGTCGGTATCTACGTGGACGAGCAGGTGGTGCAGGGGGATTCCGGTGGCCTGGATGCGGGTGAAGATCTCGTGGGCGTAGGGGCGGTTGAGCAGGGTCATGGGGGCGATGAGGGGGCGCCCGTCGTTGAAGGCGTGGAGCTCGAGCGCGGTGGCGGCGACGAGGGGGCGCCAGGGGGCGAGGTCCTGGAAGTCCTTCTCACGCCCGGGGAGGATGCTGCGGAGCATGAAGCCGACCTCCTCGGGGTCGAAGACGAGGCTGCCGTCGAGCTTCTGGTGCAGGAGCTGCGCCGTGGTGGTCTTGCCGCCGCCGAACGGTCCGTTGACCCAGATGATCACGCGGTATGGCTCCTCGGGGCCGTCATGGCGTCGGCCGTAGTTGGGAAGGGATCGTGTTTCCGGGGCCTAGTTCCTTGCGCAGCGCCCGGTTGACGTCGGGGTTCCGACCGGGAGCGTACGGGGGTATCGGGCTGTAGCCGGCGGCGGTGTAGAGGGCGAGGGCGTTGCGGTTGCTGCGTCCGGTCTCCAGCAGCATGGCGGTGGCGCCGGCGGTGAGAGCGTGCTGCTCCAGACGGTGGAGGACGGCGCGTCCGATCCCGTGTCCGCGTGCGGCGGGCTCGACGTACATTCTTTTGATCTCTGCGGTGTGGGCGTCGTAGCGCCGGCAGCCGCCGCAGGCGACGGCGTGGCCGTTCAGGTAGGCGATGACGAAGGTGCCGTGGGGCGGGTCGAATTCCTCTGCCGGGGTGTCGGTGTAGTGGTCAGCGAACCCGTACAGCTCCATCTGCTCGGCGTGCAGGCGCTCGAGCAGGACACGCGCGGCGGGATGCGTGTAGGGGTGGGAGCGGAGGGTGGGCGTCCCGGGGCAGGGGCGGGCGGTCATGTTGCTGAGAGTGCCCTATCGATCGCGGCGCGCGTAGGGGGCGGCAGGCGGCGGGCCTGGGAGGTGCGCAACGTGCGCAGCAGCGCCCGGCATCGGGGCGAGGGAACTCCGGCGACGAGGGGCGTGAGGGTGTTGAGGACGTCGGCGCAGGCTTCGCGGTCCTTGGCGAGCATGTGGGCGCGGGCCAGGTGAATGCCGTGGAGGAAGGCGGAGCGCTGATAGGTGGAGGTGTCCTGGACCAGGGGGGCGAGCAGTTCGGTGGCCTCGCTGAGGAGCTTGGGCGCGTGAGCGGGGTGGATGGTGGCCAGGAGGATGCGGGCGTGGCCGGTCTCGGCGTCGTACTGGCGGGGGGTGCAGTAGTGGAGCTCGGCCGGGACTGCGCTGGCGGGGGGTGTGTTCGAGGAGCGAGCGGCAGGTGTCCGCGGCCTGGCGGTGGGCGTAGAGGTCGCCGGCGGCCGCGTGCGCGGTGGCCAGGCGGCCATGGGCGCGGGCGCGGACGGCGAGTCCGCAGTGCCGGGCCGCTTCGGTGGCCGCGGCGGCCAGGCGGACGGCTTGGGTGGGCTTGCCGTGGGCGGCGGTCTGGTAGGCAAGCATGCCGAGGTTGTTGGCGATCACGTCGTGGGCGTCGCAGGCCCGGGCCAGGCGCAGGGCGATGAGGTGGAAGCGCTGGGCTGCGCCGGGGGCGTTGGCGTCGTAGCTCATCCAGCCGTGGAGTTGGGCGAGGCCGGCAGCGGCGCGCAGCAGGCGCTGCCCGATCCGTTGGGTGTAGCGGGCGTGGCGGATGAGGTCTATCGTCGAGGGGGCCCGCCCGTACGACCCGGCGTACGCCGTCCCGCCGGGCGTCGTGGTAGAGGTTCGTGGTCAGGGCGAGCACTGCGAGGGCATCGTCGACGGCGCCGACGGCGCCGCGTTCGCACTGGGCCAGGCGCAACGCGTGCTCGTAGAGCCAGGGGGAACGGGCCGCTGTTCTGGAGGCGGACCGGCAGGGGTGGTGCGCTATCACCTGAAAACAATGGCGAGGCATCGCCACCAATCGCCACCCGCAGCGAGGACAGCGCGATCATCTGCCTGGGCGGACTCCATATCGCAGGCATCTTCCTCTGGCCAGCCCGCTCATCGATACGGAACTGCCTCGCTGTCAGCGGAGCGTGAACGCTTGCGTCGCCGCAGCGGTGCTGTCACCCACATCGTCACTCCAACGAGGGAAAGGACGAGTGTCCCTCCGATGACGGTAGGGATGGCCGTCATCAGGGCTATCGACAGAAGGAGCTCTGCCCACGTCGGTTCCTCACCCATCGTGCTTCCCCCCTGTGTAACAAATGCCATGACGCCAGCAGGAATCGACCGGTTCCAGGGGTTCGTGTTGGAAACGCGAACGACGCCTGATTCGGCTCAGCCACCCCTCGCCTTGTTCACCAATCTGGCGACCCGGCACATCCTCTGGATGAAATGGGTCTTCTCCGACCGCACGCGTGGGGCGGCTTCATCTCCGTGGCCGAGGGGTACCGTCGGTCGGCGCCGGCCGCGCGCTGATGTCCGAGTTCGCGCGCCGGTCCCAGGCGGCTGGGGTCACCGGGATCGGGCTGCTGGCCGAGTACAGCGGCAACCGCGACGGCCGCACGGCATTCTTCTCCAGCTGCTGGTTCACCGAGACATGGCCGGGCATCGCCCGCGAACTCTACGTCGCGTCACCTCTCGCCGTCCTCGCAGCCTGCGGCCGGGCCGGGCCCGGGACACAGCCTTCTCCCGGCTACGGGATCACCTGATCACTACCGGCACCCCCGTGCCGCCCGGATCTCGTGGACGGATGCCTGGCGATGTCCGACCCCCTTGGTAGCGTGCCACGTCCGGCCAGGAAGATCACGAGGGGACAGCCGTGCACGAAGTAACGCAGCACCAGGTCAGCGAGCAGCGCATAGCCGAGGCGCTTGACGACATCAGGGGACGGGCCCGGGGGCGGTGGTACCGGATGAGCTACGACGACCCGTCCCCGGAGGCGCTGTGCGAAATGCGCGACGATCTCCTCGACCACGTCGCCGCCCGCGCCGTGAAGGACCCCGCGCTGGACGAGTCGTCGCGCATGGCACTGCGGACCGCGGCGGAGTGCTCCTTGGGCGCACTGAGCCTCGGCTGCTTCCCCAATGGCGACCAGGAGATCGTCTTCCCGCTGATCGGCGAGGAACTCAACAGCGAGAACATCGCCTTCAAGGACTTCGTCAAGCAGGCCCCCACCGCCGGAACGTGGATCGAAACGTTCGAGATATGCCTGGTCAGCGGTCTGGTGTGGGACTGGCAGCGGGTGATCGGCCTGCTGCTGAGGGAGGACTTCGCGCCTGCGATCCACCAGGGGGTGCCGTACTCGGATCTGACCTCGACGTCGGGTCCCGCAGACCTCGCGGCGATGGACGCACTGTGCCTCTACCTGGCCCAGGCCGACGGGCACCTGCCCCGCGACTGGCCCACCGTCGTTCTGCGCATGCCGACCGCTGACGAGCGCGCCGAGGCCGCCCGGCAACTGGACGCCCTCGACGCGCTGACAGCCGACCAGCACCTCCTGCGCGTACTCCTCGACGACGACCAGCAGGCCTTCGAGCAGGCCCTCGTGGCCCGGCTCACCGAGCACCGGGACAGCACGGGATCCGACCCCTCCCCCCGGACCCTGCTGCCGCTCGGCGCCCTTGCCCTGGCTGCCCTTGCCGTCCAGGTGCACGGATGGGAGCTGGGCGTCCGGTCCGGCTACCTGCCGCACAGCTTGCTGGGCTCCCCGGAGGCCCTGCGGCGAGCGGCGGCCACCCAGGTGAACACACTTGGGGGCTGGGTCGCCAAGGGGTGACAGGGCGTTCCCGGGACCGTACGGCATCGTTGAACAGGCCACCGCGCTCCTGGGAGAACCGCCGCGTCCTTGCCCCACCGCCCGGCCCATGTCCTGACCGTCGAGAGTCTGGCCGGCAGCCGCTGCGCCGGCGAGCTGACGTTGCGGGTGCGGGTGCGGGTAGCGGGACATGCTGGTTCGCCTCGAGGTGGCGGTCGAGGAAGATCCCGATCGTCGGCGTGAGGCCGCACGCCAGGTTCTGGCCGTCGCGCGCCGCCACGCCCTGGACTGTGTGGACCTTCTGTGGGCGCGACCGGTGCTCTGGGACATCGGCCACCGCCTCGGGCCACAGCCGCCGCGGGCCAGGTAGGTGCCCAACTGCGACGGGCGGGTGTGAGAGCGCCGGCACGTCGTGGAGGACGGTACGGGTCGGTGCCGCAGCCGACCTCGTAGTGCCACCATCCTTCCTCTCGCCCTTGGGCAAGAGGAGCGGTGAAGGCCACCATGGGGAAGTCGTCACTGAAGACCTCGCCTCCGAGCCCGAACGTCGAAAGTCGCTGATGCACCGCCCGCGCGGACTGCGTCCTAGGGGGCCGGTGGGCACGGGCACGGCACACCCGCTACGAGAAGACCACGACCATCTACCTGGCCGGACTCCACATCGCAGGCATCTTCCTCTGGCCCGGCCACTGACCCAGGGAAGCTGCCCGGTGTCAGCTGCACGTGGATGCACGTGGATCGGTACGCCCATTGTCAGAGGCTGCTGGCAGCATCGCCGCTGTGAACGTCATCCGTACCACCCCGCCGCGGCCGGGTCGACGTCACCGCGGTCTTCCCTCAACTGACTCCGCTGGCACGCCCGGCTATCCGATTGCATCCCCGCCCCGGGTCTCCATCACCGCACGACAGTTCGGTCGGCGGGCCGCTTCTGTGGCCCGCTGACGAGCCGTGGCCGTACTGCGGCGAGTTGCACGATTTGTACGACAGTTCGGTCGACGAGTGGCACGAGGGGCCGAACGCCATGCTGCCCGTGGCCCAGCTGTACGTGCGCGACGTACCCCTGCTGCGACCGCCCGGACAGGCCGATCTGCTCCAGGTGCTGTGGTGTCCCTTCGAGCACGAGCCGGAGTACAAGCCTCCGACCGAGCTGTTCTGGCGATCCGCCGCCGAGGTCACCGACATCCGGGCCGCGCCGCCCGGGCCGTTTGCGGTGGAGTACGACGGCTACGTGCCGGAACCGTGCGTACTCGCGCCGGAACAGATCATCGAGTACCCCAACCCCATGGATTTGAGCAAGGAGTTGCAGCAGCAGTTCGCAGACGGGAGCAGGTGGCAGGCAGCCGGAGTGGAAAACCCCTACATTCTTGCCCCGGATGAGTTCTATTGGAACGAGCTGTCCGTCGCCCCCGGCTGGAAGGTCGGTGGCTGGCTCCCGTGGGGCCTCACCGATCCTGTCGCCCGGTTCTGCGCCGCCTGCGGCGTCGGCATGGTCCCGCTGCTGACCATCGCCTCGAACGAATGGGACGCCAGCAACCACAGTTGGGCCCCGTACGAGCATCAACACCTCGCCGCGCTCGACTGGGCCGACGTGGCGAACCCGCCCATGGTCCAGGTCTCCAGGGGCAACCATCTGCAGCTCTACGTCTGCCCGGCGTCCCCGGATCATCCGCACACCGACCTGATCCAGTGAGTCAGCCATTGAGGGTGCCCTTGTAGCCAGCGATGGAGGCGGGCGAGGCGGGGTTCATGGTGACGGTGATGCCATCGAACTCGCTCCAACCGCCGGCGGCGAGGTAGGTGAGTTTGAGGCACCGGTCCATCCGGCGGTCAGGGGTGGTGGGGAACGTGGCGATCAGGTTCGGCCCACGTGTGGACGTCGGTGCGGGAAGCGCACGCCGCCCTCCAGGCCGGCCAAGTTCCGGCGAAGCGACAGAGCAGGGAGATGCCATTCGAACCGACCAGACAGCCGTAGCCGCGGCCGCAGCGGGGGCAGATCGTCGTCCACCACATCCCGCGCCCGCGCGGCCTGCGGGCATGCCGTAGAAGCCGTGGAAGCCGGGAGACCCCGGGCACAGTGGGGCCAGCCGCTCCCCCACCGAGGCCTCAACGGCCGGTGTGTCACCGTCTACGAACATCGCCGGGCCTCAAGCCCCCCGTGCACTCACCTGTTCCCGTTGTGTCGTCTTCGGCGCCCTCCTCCGGGGGCGGAGGAGGGGGTGGAGGTGGAGGGAACCCATCATGGGAGGGGCGGCGTATCCCGTTCTGGCCTGGGCCGCCCCGGTCGAGTGCCGGGGCGGCCGGGCGTCTGAAGCAGGAATGGGTCAGCTGCCGCAAGCGGCGACCAGTTCGGCGGCCTCCTCCACGAGCGACCGGGCGAGGACGTCCAGGTCGGGTACGGCGACAGCGTCGGCGAGCAGGCCGTAGCAGACGCGGTCTTCGTACGTGGTGATGCCCACGGCAAGGGACTGCCCGGGAGCGAGCGGGGCGAGCGGATAGGCCTCGCGGACGGGGCTGTCCGCGAGTGTGAGGCCATGGGCACCACGCAGCGGGACGCTCGAGATGAGCAGGTCGTAGAAGAGGCGTCCCGAGCGGGCGATGAGGCCGCCACCGAAGCGGTGGCCGAGGGGCGGGATGACGTCGGCCAGCAGCGCAGCGGCGCCCGGGCCAGTGGCAGGCCCGGCCTGCTTGTTACGCTCCATGACCTCGCGCACCGCGCGCAGGCGGGTGAGGGGTTCGGCCTCGCCGACGGGTAGCCGGGTCAGATAGCCGGAGAGCCTGTTGCCCGAGGCGCCCGGGTTGCTCGGATCGCGGAGCGACACGGGCACGAGGGCGCGGGGGCACACACCGTCGCTGCCGTCGCCTCGCTTGTCGAGCCAGCGCCGCAGGCCGCCCGCGACCACGGCGAGGAGGACGTCGTTGACGGTGCCGCCCGCGGCCTCGCGGACACGGTTCACGTCGCGCAGGTCGACGATCGCACCGTCGGCGCGGCGAGCGCCGGTGGCGCGGGAGGCGAGGGCGGGCGAGGAGTGCACGCTCCAGGCGGCGCGGGCCATGGCGGAGCCGATGGACAGGGCGCGGCCGGCGTCGGTGACGGCGCCGCGCACGAGGCCGGGCAGCTTGCGCGGATCGGGTAGGCGCAGGCCGAAGCCGTTCTTCTGCGTACGTGGCACATCGGCCGCGGCGGGTGCCCCATCGACGGCGGCGGGGTCCAGGAGCGACAGGACGTACGACGCCGCGCGCATGCCGTCCGCGTGGGCGTGGTGGAACATGAACAGGACGGCGAAGGACGTGCCATCCGCGCCGGGCAGTACATGCGCGGCCCACGGCGGCCGCCCCCTCTCCAGGGGCTGCTGCATCAAGGCCCCAGCGGCCACGTAGAAGTCCCGCACGGGCGCGGCGAGGTGTACGTGGTCCGACGGATCGTAGTCGGGGGCGACATGGCGGGCGGCGGCGCCGACGGGGAGCCAGACGGGCCTGATGCGGGTGTTCAGTCCTGGTATGCGGGCGGCGCGGGCGGCGAGCAGGGCGGCGGCACGCTGGGCGGCGTCCGGGGTATCGGCGTCGAAGACGAAGAGCCCGCCCATGTGGAGGGGGTGGCCGGCGGACTCGATGTTCCAGAAGGCGAGGTCGAGCGGGGCGAGCAGTTCGGGCGCCACTTCAGAGGTCACAGGGTCTCCGAGGTCACAGGGGTATGGGTACTCGCGCGTCGGATGGTGCCAGGGGGGCAGAGCTGCTGAACGTAAGCGAGCAGAAGTCAATCGCCATCGATCAGCTACAGTCAAGTATGGCCTCGGTACCCTGCGTTAACAGCACGCGAAGGGCAGTTGATTTCGGCCCCTCCCAACATCCCCTTCACCCCCTTCACCCCCTTCATCCACTTGCTCCGGCCCATCCCCGGCCCGCGCGCCCGGCCACCATGCCGGTGCCACAATCCACTTGCCCGAAAAGGGATTCTCGGGGGCAGCGAACTGCGCTGTGAACGCTCAAACCCCGCGGGGGGGGTGGGGGGGAGACGGCCGCTTCCTTGCCCTTCAACTCAATTTGCTCATGGCTGTGACTGAGCGCCCTAGTTGGCCCCGTCTGGTCAAGTAGGCGTTCAACCGGTCCTGAAGGTCGGACTGTTCACTACTACGGGGCGGTGCGCTCAGTCGTCGGCGATCTGCAGGGCCAGCGCGAAGTGCTCACCGTCCGTTCCTGCGAGCAGGCTGTCGAACAGTGGGGTAAGCCCGTTCACGGCGCCGCACCCTGCGTCGTGGTTGGTCCACCAGCTGGCCTCCGGTCCGAGCAGGGACACCACCCGGTCCGCCGCGCGCTCGGCAGCCTCCGGCGGCAGGTGCCGGTGGCTCGGCCAGACCAGGTCGACGGCCGCGACCTGGGCCAGGAACGCGGCGGCCGCGTGCGTTTCCACCGGTTCCAGTGCGGCGCAGACCTCAGGGGTGGACGGCGGGGCGTATCCGGGCAGGAAGCGCTGCCAGGCCTCATCCGCCACGACCTCGGCCAGCAGCGTGCGGATCCGGGCCGCCAGCTCCGGCAGGTCGGGGTCCGGCTCAGTGAACCGTCCGGTTGCCACGTACACCCGCATCGGCGTCGACAACTCTGCCATGCCGGCTTCCAGCTCGGTCAGGACCCCCATGCACGTCACAGCAGGATTCTGCCGTACGCCCCCGCTCGCTCCTCGACCCGCACCCGGGCCAGCCCCAGCCAGCCAGCCGCTATTGGGGTCCGGCGCTATGTGAAGAAGCGGGTCGAGCATCGCCAGCAGAGTCGTCGCATCGGTGCTGTTCGGCATGGGGCATCCACTTCCTGTAGGTCAGAGCCCCGTGAAATGCCGTCGGCGTCGGACTGCTGGAGCTAACCTCCACAGAAGCGACGACACGACGAGCCACCTCTCCGACGCTGACGCCGTTCCTTCGTCTGACCTGCGAAAGCACGGCGTTCAAGTTCGGAATGACAACAGCTGCTGGAGCTGGGATCCTGATGTGGACACCCTGAGACTGGACGCTTGGTTCAGTGGAAGGCGGGCATCGATGCCGCCGAGGGACTGCCGTTCCGGTGGGACGGCCGAGCGAGGGCGCCGGCATTCGGAGAGCCGCGCGGCGCCGGCATCATCGGGCCCGGTCGCTGCTGCAGCATACGCGCCGGGCCTGGCTGGACGTCTTCGCCGTCCGGTCGGGTGGTGCACTGGTGCACTGGTGCACTGGTGCACTGGGGTTGAAACGCAGCCGCTGGTTCCGCTGAAGGCGGCTGCCCATGATCGGCGTCACGGCGACCACCGACCATTCGGCTCATCGCCTTCGGGCTGACTGAACCGGCTTTCCCTCTTTATCCGTGCCACCCCGACGACCAGATCGCGAAGAAGCGGTCGATGCCGCTCATGAACCGACCGAACGCACCATGTACCTCGACGAGGTCCCATCCCGTCGTCCGAGGAGGCTCACCATGGAGATCCCGGAAGAACTGATCACCGCGCTGGAGGCTCCGGCACTCGAGCTGACCGCCCTGCAAAGCGTCAACGGTGTGGGGCTGGGCATGCGGGAGGAGAACGAGGAGTTCTTCGACGAGCTGGCCGTGCGGGTCTACGTCGACGACGCCACGGATATACCCGAGCTGCCCACGCAGATCACCGGCATGCCGGTGTGCGTCGTCGAGTTCCCCATTGAACCGCTGTTCACGCCGGATACCAGCCGACACGACCTGCTCGTAGGCGGGGCGCAGATCGAGCAGGCCCCCATGGCGGCCGGCACGCTCGGCGCGGTCGTCCTGCGCAACAACGACAACACCCTGGCCGGCCTGACCTGCCATCACGTCTCCGGCGACACCGGAGCTCGGGTCTTCCAGCCCACCGCGCCGCCAATGCCCATCGGCTCCACCCCGGACCTGACCGACAGCCTCGGCCAGGTGATCGCCTTCGACTCCCCGGTGACACAGACGATCCCGACCCCGGCCGGAGGGGTGCTCTGGCTGGGCCGGCAGGTCGACACCGCCATCATCGCTCTGGACGAAGCCGCGCAGAAAGGCCGGACCTTTTCCAACGAGATCGCCGACGGTTTCGGCGCGGTCACTCAAACGCAAGCGCCGGCGGTAAAGATGTTCGTTCGTAAACGCGGCTCGCAGACCGGCCCCACCGGCGGCCAGATCATCGGTATGGCGCTGGCCATCTCGTGGAAGAGCGGCAGTCCGCCGGACGGACACCTTTACGCGATGGCCAACCAATTCGAGATCTTCTTCAACCCGGCGGACTGCCCGGACGGGATCTTCGCCCGGGGCGGCGACTCGGGTTCGGTCGTCCTGCAGTCCGGCACGCACACCGCCGTCGGCCTGCTGTGGGGCGGCGTCGCACAGGGCGGCAGGAGAGCCGTGATGAGCGACATAACCATGGTCGAGCAACGGCTCGACGTGACCCTCGCCTGGGCCTTCTCATGACCGGATGGCCGTGCACGTCGGCGCCTCCAGGGGTCGGCCGCCTCGCTGCACCAGGCCTCGCGTGAGGCTGCGCGGTGCGGCGTGGCGGTACGCCACGCCGCACCGCGCGCCCTTCACGCCGGCAGCGCCCGCTTGAAATAGGCCACAAGCTGCTCCGGGTTGTTCGGGTTCACGACGACCTGAACGAGCTCCCAGCCGTCCGCGCCCCAGGTGTCCAGAATCTGCTTGGTCGCGTGCACCAGAAGCGGCACGGTCGCGTATTCCCACGTGACCTGTGGTACGGCCGGTACGGCCGCCACCGTGGCCTGGGCGGGCGCTGCCACGGCCTGCGGTGTCACGGCCGGCGAGAGCGCCAAGGCCGCGGCGGCAGCGAGGGGGCTTGCCAATAGCGTGAGGGATCGCATCGAACGCATCGTTCTCCCCTTTCCGAAGACAGCACCGGAGTTTGTCACTGATCGAGCAGTATTTGTTCGATAGCGCTGGGGAATCGGGCGTGAACGCTGAAGCGAAATGCAGCGGGACGGACATTCGGGCGTATTGGTCTCGGTCTCGGTCTCGGTCTCGCTCTTGACGCCATTCCGTCTGCGCACCCGACCACGTCTGGCTAAAAATACCTAATTGACGATACACAACCTTGAGGGAAGTCGCTTCTCGGCGTAGACCGGTGACAGCAGAGCTCCCCGCGGCGACCTCCCCCAATCGCCGATCCTGGCATTGGCGTACAGCCCGTAGTAGAAGGTGCCGCACGAACTCCGTCTGGGCAGGTCGAAGTCAGCACGAGTACCGGTGCGCGCCGCGCTCCTGGAGTCGGCACGGGCGGGACTGCCCGGCGACGAGGTGGTGCAGGTTCGGCTCCGGTGCTCCTCTCGGATGACCGCTTGCCGACAGCGGATATCCGCCGCCCGATTCGGATAAGGCGGAGCGCCGACGCGCCCTACGGTTTCGAAGAAATCGGCGCTCTGGAGGCGTACATGGACAGCTATCGCGGTGCGCGGACGGCCGTGATCGTGGGTGCGGGCGTGGCTGGTCTGACAGCGGCCACTGCCCTGGCACGCGGCGGATGGCAGGTTGAGATCGTCGAGGTCGGCCCGCCGGAGGCGCCTTCCGGATGGGGGTTGTGCCTGACCGGTCCTTCGCTGCGCGCGCTGGACGAGCTGGGGCTTTCGGACGCATGTATCGCCGAGGGCTACGGCATGAGCACGATCACGCACGTGGACATGAACGGCAAGCCCGCGGGCGAGGTCCCGTTGCCGCGCCTGATCGGTGCGCGGCGGCCCGCGATGGTCGGTATCGCGCGCCCCGTACTGCACCGCATCCTGCACGCGGCAGCCGAGCGGTGCGGCGTGGCGGTACGCCACGGAGTGACCGTCGCCGCGGTGGATCAGGAGGGGGAGCTGGTCCGCGTGCGGTTGTCGGACGGGACGGTCCGGAGGGTCGCGCTGCTGGTGGGCGCGGACGGGATCCGCTCGTCGGCGCGGGGCCTGCTGGGGCTTGAGACCTCGCTCGACTTTCACGGACAGATGGTCTGGCGGGCTCTGGTGCCCCGCCCGCTGTGGGCCACCGGGATCCATCACTTCGCCGGGAAGGCCGACGCGGCCGGGCTCGTGCCGGTCTCGGGCAGGCAGGCGTACGTGTTCCTGACGGAGAACGGGGTGGAGCAGAGCGTCCTGCCCGATGCCGAACTCGCCCCGCGCCTGCAGCAACTGCTGGAGACCTTCCCGGGCCGGGTGGAGGAGATCCGTTCCCTGGTATCCGGGTCGGAATCGGTGGTGCGCCGCCCGGTGCTGACGGCGCTCCTGGAGGGCGCCTGGAACCAGGGCAACGGCGTGGTCATCGGTGACGCCGCGCATGCGCCCGCACCGCAGATGGCCAGTGGCGCTGCCCTGGCCGTCGAGGACGGGCTCGTGCTGGCCCGGGAACTCGAGCGGCACGAGTCTGTCGGCGCAGGACTCCAAGCATTCGTCAACCGGCGCACGCAGCGGTGCCGAACGCTCGTGGAGACCTCGATGGCGATCGCCGGCCTGGAGCGAGTGCAGCGCCACCACGAGGCGTATGCGCTGGTCGAATCCTGCCACCGGCTCATGGCCCAGCCCGCGTAACCATCCGGCGCGAAGGGCGGCCCAAGGGCTGCCCGACCTGCCGTTCACGCGACGGACAAGGAGGGACAGATGCCCACTGCAACTTCCCGGACATGAACCCCATCACGTGGCGGCGCCCTTCGACGGGCGTGCCGGAGAGGGAGAGGTGCTGCAAATTCTTCGTGGCACGCCCGCCCGCGGGAGCAGTGCGCCCGCCAGTGGTCATGATGTGGGGCGGGATCGATGTGTGGAAGGAGGAGACCTACGCGCGCGGCCGGCTGCTGCGCGAACGCGGTTTCGCGACCCTGCACATCGACATGCCCGGGGTGGGGCAGTCGCCGGTGCACGCGGGCCTTGACGCCGAACGGCAGTCGGTCCCGTCTTCGCCTGGCTGCGCGAGCAGAAGGACCTGGATGCGGACCGGGTGGCGGCACTGGGGCTCTCGTTCGGCGGCTACTGGGCGATGAAACTCGCCCACACCCACCGCGAGCAATTGGCCGCCGCCGTCAACTGGGGAGGGGGCATCCACCTGACCTTCCCGCCCGAATGGCAGGAGCGCAGCCGCGACGCCTCGTCCTACCTGATGACCTGATGGACCTGATGGACCTGATGCCGGCCGGGGCCCGCATCTTCGGCGGCAGAGCCCTCGAGGACTACGTCGACCGCTGCCCTGAGCTGTCCCTGCTCGACCAGGGCGTCCTGGACATGCCGTGCTGCTGCCCGCTGCTTCTGGTCAACGGCAAGGACGACCAGCAGAACACCTCGGCCGACCTCTGCCTGGCCCTCGAGCACGGGGCCCCAAGACGGCCCGGAGTTCCCCGGCGGTCACATGGGCGAGGGGCCCGTGCTGCCCACCGTTCTCGTCTGGCTGACCGAACGACTGAGCTGACCAGCGCAGCTTGAGGGAGTGCACCATGAGCAACAGCAGTCTGATCACCCACCTGCGGCACATCGATGTCGCCATGCCCAACTTCGCCGAGCAGCGCCGGTTCTACACCGAGCTGTGGGGGCTGACGGAGACCGCCGGTGACACCGGTGTCTCGTTTCTGGCGGCCGAAGGCTCCCCGGAGCAGTACGTGGTGCGGTTACGCAAGGACGCTCACAAGCGCACCGACCTCATCGCCTTCGGTGCCGTCTGCGCCGGCGATGTCGACATCCTGGCCACGCAACTGACGGCTCAGGGCGTGCAGCTGGTCCACGAGCCGAAATCGCTGGACACTCCCGGGGGCGGCTACGCGGTTCGCTTCTTCGACAACGAGGGCCGCGTGGTCGAGGTCTCCGCCGACGTCTCCGCACGCCGGCACCGCAAGGTGGAGGCTCGCGAGCCGGTCCCCGTGCGCCTCTCCCATGTGCTGATGAACTCTCCCACCCCCGAGGCCACGGTTGCCTGGTACATCAAGCACCTGGGGTTCCGTCTCTCGGACACGATGTGTCTGGGCGACCGCGGCGAGATCATGTGGTTCCTGCGGTGCAACGCCGTTCACCACAGCTTCGGCATCGTGCGCGGGCCGCACGCGGCCTTCCACCACGCCTCCTTCGAGATGCGCGGAATCGACGAGTTCATGCGCGGCACGGGCCGGATGCGGCGCCTGGGCATCGAGCGGCTGTGGGGACCGGGGCGGCACCGGGCCGGTGACAACTCCTTCAGCTACTTCCTCGACCGGGCCGGCAACACCGTCGAGTACACCACTGAGCTGGAGATCCTGGACGAGGACACCTGGCACCCGCACATCTTCGACCTGCGCGATCCCGCCAACGCGGATCAGTGGGGCACGGCCGAGGAGATGGACGAGTTCATCGCCGCCAAGTCCCACAACGACGTCGACCCGGGGCTGTTCATGGCCCCGCCGATGTCGCCAATCCCGGAGACACTCAGGAACTGCGGCCTCTGCGCGGCCGCAGGACGCGGTTCCTGGGCCTGCGGATCGACGCCGCCCTGGTCGACCAGGAATTCGCCGCGCTGACCGGGCATCCGCCGGTGTCCACCGTACGCTTCGATTTCGCCCTCGACCTGGCCACCTCCAAGGGCCGGGCGGTGCGGCTGCTGGTCCGTTCCCTACTCGAACAGCTGGACTCGGGAGACCCCCTTTTCCAGCACGCGGAGCTGCAGCGCAGCCAGCTGCGTTGCCTCGTCACCGCCCTGCTCCTGGCCCAGCCTCACTCGCACACCGGCGAGCTGCACGACGACGGTCCACAACCCGGCTACCCGCGCTCCTTGCGCGCAGCCCTCGCGTTCATCGAAGCAAACCTCGCCGAGCACATCAGCCTCGGCGGCATCGCCGATGCCGCAGGCTGCAGCCCGCGGACCCTCAGCTCCGCATTCCGCGGTCGGCTCGGCCTTTCGCCCATGTCCTACGTCCGCAACCTGCGGCTCGACCGGATTCGTGAGGACATCCTCGCCTCCGGCGACCCCGTCGGCACGATCGCCTACCGGTGGGGCGTCTCGCACCTTGGCCGCTTCGCGAGCGAGTACCGCGCCCGCTTCGCCGAACTGCCCTCCGACACCGCAGCCCGCAGGTAACCCGGCGGCCTCCCTCCCCTGTCTGTCTGTCTGCCTGCCTGTCACCGCATCAGCCCGGCGCCGTCAGTCGAGGACCAGCTCGGCGGTCGGGGCGAACTCGTCGGCGAGGTCTGATTCGCGTTCCCGCCCATCGACGCCATCGACGAACGGGATGCGGCCCCGCTCTCGACGCCATCCTCGGAAGCCTCGATCGGGGCTGGAGACCTTCTACGGAGGGCTCTCGGCTGGAAGGAAATCGGGCGCTGAGCCGGGAGCTCTCCGCTTCGGGCCCAGCGACGCGGCGGTCGGCGCGGTCCAGACGGACAGCGCCCGGCGGCGCGGCGGCCTTCTCGGGTCGCGGGTGCGTGTCGAGCCGCTGCACGTTGTATGACCGCGACCAGCAGGTCCTCGTCGCAGACACCCGCGCCCGGGACGGGGATCTCCACCACCTTCAAGAGGTGCTCCACGTACGACTCACCGGCGGGCCTCTTCTGATCCCCGTGGGCCTCTTCGGCGAACGCGACGGCCTCCCCCGAGGCGCTGCGCCGAAGCCTCCGGAGCGAGCACCGCCAACTGTCGGCGGGTGGTGTCCCAGTCGCGCCACGCGCCGAACGCCCGATGGGTGTCAAGACGACTCTTGATCCGCAGCTTCCAGCTGCCTCTTGTATTCCGCCCACCGAGGCAGGGTCGACGGCAGCTCGCCGACCTTCGCCCTGCGGGTCTCGAACTCTCCGGCGATGCGTCGACGCTGGATCTCGGTGAGGGCTTCGTTCCTGATCGACTTCATTTCCGCAGGAGATGCGCACTCCCTCTCGTCGACGACGAAAGCCGCGAGCATGAATCCGTCCGCAGTCCTTCTGCGGAACGTCGAGATCATGACGAACTTCGGGCCTGTCTCATCTGTCACGGGTACCTCCTGCGACCGCCCCTCCTGAGCCAGCACCGGAGGGTTGTGCGCTTCCTTGTGCCCCACCAGCTGCGGACGGCCGGTAGGCCGTGTGGGCAAACGGGTGAGAGATCAGCTCTCCCAGTATTTACGCTCCGGCAATTCCACCCAGGTGTCCGATTGTCCGGTGATGGCGCGTGCGTCGGTAGGACGCAGTCCCACCCACGCGCAGGCGTGGGCGACGGGGTGGTCGCGGTAGAGGTAGGCGAGCAGGGCCTCTTCGGATATGAGGGTGTCGTAGGGGTTCGGGCCGCCGCCGGGGTGGAGGTCCCCGAGATCGCCTTCATGCGGCAAGCCTCCACGCTGTACCGGATCACGCTGCGTCGGTGGTAGTGCCGGGTGCGCTAGGCACTGTCCGACGGGTCGCGTGACCAGACCAGCAAGCAGATCGTTCCGGCCGGTAAGGGCCGGGGCGATCTGTCGGATCAGGAGTGGGCTCGGCTGGAGCCGCACTTGCCGAAGAACGCGGGTCGAGGCGGGCGTTGGAAGAGCCATCGCAGGGTGATCAACGGCATTCTCTTCCGGCAGCGGACCGGTGTCCCGTGGCGTGATCTGCCGGCACGGTTCGGGAAGTGGAAGACCGTGCACGACCGGCATCGCAGGTGGTCGGCGGACGGCACGTGGGAGAGGATCTGCGTGCCGTCCAGGCCGATGCCGATGCGGAAGGGCCGGATCCACTGGAGCATGCTGCGGCGTCGGCAGATCAAGCACACCACTCCCGAGCGCAAGGACCAGTGAGCCAACCGGCAGCGCCGCGGCAGCGCGGGCGGCCGACCCACGGGCTTCGACAAGACGATCTGCAAGCGCCGCAACGAAGTCGAACGCACGATCAACGCTCTCAAGGGCTCCCGCGCCGTAGCCACCGATTCGATAAGAGGGCCTACACCTTCCACGGCACCGTGACCGGGTGTACCGGACCCTCGCCGAGCTGACGAGCGTGACGCTCAGGACGGCGCGGAGGGCGAGCCGGTAACCCGTTCTCGATGGGGTTTACGACCCACCGGACAGCCTCTAGTACTCCAGCAGCGATTCGTTTCCTGAGCTGGTGATTGTCGTTTCCCTGACATGGAGAGGATGGCGGAAGTCGGCTGCTGGGCTGGGGAGTTGGAGTCGGTCTTCGCGCGGATGGCAGGCCGGTTCGGTCGGGCGGACCTGCGGTGGCGAATGCGGGACCATGCCCGTGGCCTGCTGGGGCAGGCGGCTCGTAGGAACAGCTGGCAGTTGACGGAGTGGGTAGGCCACCGCACCCCGGACGGCTTCCAGCGGCTGTTGAACATCAGCGTCTGGGACGTGGACGCCGTCCACCTGCGTGACGACGTCCGGGCCTATGCCGGTGAGTCTCTTGGCCTCGGTGGTGTGCTGATTCTCTGGCGGCTCCGCGGACAGGTGCCGGGACGGGAAGTCGCTGACCTCCGCCGTGTCGAGTCGGCACTCCTCCCCCGCCACACGGACGCCAGCGACGCCCGCAGCGTCCTAGGGCGTGTATCGAAAGCACGGACAGGCCGGGCGGGGTGATGCCCGGTCCGGCCCGTCCGCTCTCTGCTAAAGGTCGAGCTGATACTGGTGTGTCGTGTGCGTGGGTGTGTAGCCGAGGCCGTCGTTGACCCGTCGCATGTACGCGTTGCTGTCGGCGGTGTACGTCAGGGGGCCACCGAGGTCCGGATAGTCCCTGTGGGCCTGTCGGATCGACTCGGCCTTCATCCATCGGCCGAGGCCGTGACCTCGGTGCTCGGGCAGCACCCCCGTGCCGTAGTGCTGGCCGTCACCTGTGCCGTTGCCGGGGATGACGAGTTCGGTGAAGGCGGCGATCGAGCCGCAGAGTTGAGCTCGGCCGCCTCTTGACTGACCCCTGACCTGACACGATCTCTGAGACGGCGAAACGCCGCGGCGTGCCGGGGCGTTTCGTGCGTGTGCTCAGTTCAGCGCAAGCCGTCTGTGTCGTCGTGCTCTTCGCCGACTGGGAGTGGCCGACGGTCCTCCACCGGGTCATCGCTGTAGATGACCGCGGAGACCGCGCTGTCGTAGGCATCGTCGAGGCCGTTACCGCTTGCGCCGAGCATGTTCTCCCAGTCAATTCCCATACCTACGAGCCTACCCGTAGTGTTCGAGGAACCGAGCGATGTGGGCGTTGAGCTCGTCCGCCTGGGCAAAGATCGCAGCTTCCTCTTCTGGGAGGATGGGCGGCGCGCAGGGCCTCGCCGAGCCCTAGGTGTTCTGCCTCGGGAGGTTGTGGACGGCTGGGCAGTTGAGTCCTATGGGTCGGTACAGTCGCGTGCATGCTGAAGCCAGTGCTGCGTGTAGTTGAAGCGGGCGGTCGTACCGTGGACGATCCGACCGAGGAGGTTCTGCACGACCTGCTGTCTGAGATGATGGCGGGAGGCGTTGCCGTGGACCCCGATGCCTTTTCAGTGAAGGATTACAGCCACTCGTTGATCGCCGCGACCAGGACTGTCGCCTCGTAGCGGACAGCGAGCTTGTCGTACCGCGTGGCGACAGCGCGGTTCCTCTTGAGGCGGTTGATCCCACACTCGACCGCGTGGCGCTCGCGGTAGTCGGCCGGGTCGAAGCGCGGCGGCCGGCCGCCGCGGGAACCGAGCCTTCGGCGGTTGCGGGCCTGGTCGGCCTTGCCCGGGATGGTGCAGCGAATCCCGCGGCGGCGCAGGTAGCCGCGGTTCCTGCGGGAGGCGTACGCCTTGTCGGCCCGCACGCGGTTGGGGTGGACGCGTGGCCGTCCCGGACCGATGCGGGGCACGCGAACCTTGTCCAACACGGGTTCGAACTGCGGCGAGTCGCCGCGCTGCCCGGCCGTGATCACGATCGACATGGGTTTCTGACCCTGCTCGACGGCCAGGTGCAACTTGGTGGTGAACCCGCCGCGTGAGCGACCCAGTCCGTGATCCTCGGGTTCGGTGAACACACCGCCTGGCGGTTCCTTCTGCAGGTCACCCTGCCTGCGGGCCCCAGCCGCATGCTGATGAGCACGACAGACCGTGGAGTCGACGCTCAGGTCCCACATGATCCTCCCCTTCGCGTCGGCCAAGGACTGCAGCCGGGTGAAGACCTGATGCCAGGTGCCGTTCCGCTGCCACCGGCGGAACAAGTCGTAGACCCGGCCCCACGGCCCGTACTCGACGGGCACGTCCCGCCACGGAACCCCTGTACGGACCCGAAACCGTATGCCATCGATCAACCGCCGCCGAGGCCAGACAGGTGGCCGACCCGCCTTCGAGCCCTTCGGCAACAACGGCTCCAGCACCGCCCACTGCTCGTCCGTGAGATCTCCCCGACCCATGAACCGTGATCATCCACAGCACAAGATCCACTTTCGACACACAGCCTAGCCGGGCGTTCTCCGCGCCGACCGGCGGCAACGGCCCGGCGATTCACATGGGGTTGGCAACGCGCACGCAGCCAGGCCGGAGGCGGTTACCGGACGTCGGCCAGGTCGCTGGCCTCGCGAAGGTATGGGCATTGTGCGCCGCGTAGTACCTCCGTCGCGATGGCCAGGGCCCGGGCCTGCTCCGGATGTTGGTTGGACACCTCCACGCCCACCTCCCCCGTGTTCTGAAGGCGGCGAGACCGTGATCGTCTCCTTGGAGCGTCCGGCAGATGATGTTGGCGCCTGGCCGTTGCAGGTAATGGGTGAACTCCGAGTGGTAGCGGGCGGGGTTGCGGCCGCCCGCTCCTCTCATCTCACCCTGCCCGCGCGACCCGGCAGGCACGAAGCCTCCGGTCTAGTCGGCCATAACGCGGGGTGTCTGGAAGCGTTCTGCGTGCTCGGCCGCCCACTGTGCGAACGTGCGCGCCGGGCGGCCGGTCACCTGCTTGACGGTGTCGACGACTGTCGTGGAGGCCTCGCTGGGAGCGGAGTACCAGCCGATGACATATTCGGCGTCCGCCCGGGGCACGCCGGTGGCCATCAGCCGGTCGAGGGCCTGTTCGTGCGTGATCGGGACGAAATCGATGTCGCGGCGGATTGCCCGGGACAGGATGGCGATTCGTTCACGTGGGGTCAACGATTCGGGCCCGGTGAGGTTGTAGGCACGCCCCGCATGGCCATCGTCGAGCAGCGCGACCGCCGCTACTGCCGCGATGTCGGCCTCGTGGACGAGCGCGCTGGGAAAGTCGTACGGCTCGCGCACGATCCCCTCGGCCCGGACCGATTCGATCCAGTTCAACGTGTTGGACATGAACTCTTGCGGTTCCAGGCGTGTCCATTCCACACCCGACTCCGCCACAGCCTGCTCGACCGGCCCCTCGCCACCACCCCACACCACGGTAATGCGCCGCACTCCCGCGCCGACCGCCCGCCGCACCAACTCGGGCCCGACCTCGGCGAGCCCCGCCGTCACCGTGATATGCAGACGGCTGACGCCATCGAAGGCGGCGTCCAGCCTCTCCGGTGCCGTGTGCGTGCCGGCCACCAGCTCAACCTCGGCCGGGAATCTTCCCGCCGCCGCAGCCGGATTCCGCGTCAGCGCCCGAACGCGCTCTCCTCGACGGACCAGCTCCGCCACCACGTGCCGGCCCGTGTTCCCGGTGGCACCCGTAACCAATGTCGTCACAGCTGAGTTCCTTTCGTCACCGACGACCCTAGAAACTCAACCGCACTTGAGATCAAGAAGCTCGCCCGACTTCTTGGTGTGCCCGTCAGTTCGTCGACCGGCCGGCCGGGTCCGGCCGGCAACGCCGGGACGACGAAGGGGCCGCGCCGTGATCCCCGTCCCGGCCGACCAGCAAGCTCCGCTTGCGACGAAGCAACCAGGGTGGCCGTTGCCGAAGTAGTGAGGCGGGGTTGCCGACCGCCAGCAGCACCAATACGGTCACCGCGTGGACCAGGATGAACGGCTACTTCACGCCTGGTCGTTCGGCGCAGCGGCGGTCGCATACGCCGAGCATCGTCCGGACTACGCGCAGGCCGCGGTGCGCTGGGCGCTCGAGCCCGCGCCCGGCCCGCGCGTGCTCGACCTCGGCGCCGGAACCGGCAAGCTGACCGCCACGCTGGTCGCGCTGGGTGCCGAAGTCGTCGCAGTCGAGCCCGACCCTACGATGCTGACCGAGCTGCGCCGCTCGCTTCCGGCTGTCCGTGCCCTCTCGGGTAGTGCCGAGGCGATACCGCTGCCGGACGCGTCCGTCGATGCCGTGCTGGCCGGCAATGCCATGCATTGGTTCGACATGGCCGTCGCGGGACCCGAGATCGCCAGGGTCCTCGCACCCGGCGGCATCCTGGCCGGCCTGTGGAACGTCATGGACGACCGGGTCGAGTGGGTTTCCGGGCTCGCGCGGGTCAGCGGGAGCGCGGCCATCGGCCCGCGTGACACGCCCGCCAGCTGGCGCGCCGAGACGGCCGACATGCACCTTCCAAGGACTGGCGTGGCCGCCCGGTTCGGCTCGGCGGAGCAGGCCGAGTTCCCGCACGGGCAGCGTCGCACCGCCGACTCAGTGGTGGTGACCGCTCCGGCAGCGTCCGCCGAGGACTTCGGGCCCGACACGTGCCTCCAGGGCTTCGTGTGGCGGGAGGCCCGGCCCAGCGACTACGTCTGCGTCACGCCGGAGACGCGCACCCGGGCACGCCAGGACAACAGCCGGGCTGCCGGCCGCCGCGACCCGGGCCACGGAGGGTACGGGCCGAACGCCTGCCGCGAGGGCTACGTGTGGCGCGAGGCGTACGCGGGCGACGTGGTGTGCGTCGATCCGGCGACGCGCACGCAGGCCCGGCGGGACAATCAGCTCGCCGACTCCCGCAGGGTGTCCGCGCGGCTGTGGAAGACCAGTTGGTCCGCGGACCCGAAGTGTGACGGGAGCGTCTGCACCGCACCCGCCGGAAACCCGGCCATCAAGATCAATGGCGATCACTACAACTACGGCCAGGTACGGGTGTACATCCGGCGCACGTCCGACAACCGCCTCCTGTGGTCCGGCACCGTCACGGCCCGGGCCCAGCAGGGCCACGCAGGCGGCGCCTTCGGCCTCCGGACCGGCCTCAACGACTGCACCCGTCGGGGCCGGCAGCCGAACAGCTACGCCCAGGCACTCGACGTCGTCTCGGGCCGCTGGTCGGCGCGCACCCCGGTCACGACCGGCTGCACAGTGCTCTGAACTGCTGACGCGCCGCTCCCGGGCGGAGGTGCGGAGCGACCCGTGAGCGGGGCGAGGCACCACTGCCCGACGGGTCGGCGCGAAGGAGGCCGCTCCCCCTGTGCGCTCAGGGTCGCACCGGGACGTGCGAAAGGGCGCAGCCCCTTCCGGGTGCTGCGCCCTTCATACGCGATACGCGATACGCGATACGTGATGCGTGATGCGTGATGCGTGATGCGCTATCTGTCGTGCGGCATGCGCACTGCACGCTGTCCGTGGCCGGATCAGTATGCGGAGTTGACGTTGTCCATGGAGCCGTACTTGTCGGCGGCGTAGTTGCACGCCGCGGTGATGTTGGCGACCGGGTCGTAGATGTCCCAGGACGTGCCCTCGACGTGGTACGCCTTGAACGTCGGGTCGATCATCTGCAGCAGACCCTTCGACGGGACGCCATTCACGGCATTGATGTCCCAGTCGTTGATCGCACGCGGGTTACCGGTCGACTCACGCATGATGTTGCGCTTGATGCCGTCGTACGAAGCCGGGATGCCCTTGGCCTGCAGGACGTCCAGGGACTCCTTGATCCAGCCGTCCAGGTTGTCCGCGTAGGCCTTCTTGGCGGGGGCGGCGGGCTTGGCGGCCGGAGCGGGCTCGAGGGCCTTGCGCTCGGTGGAACGGTTGGCGCGCTCGGTGTCGGCCTTCGCCTTGGCGGCGGTCTGCGTGGCGGCCTTGGCCTCGGCACCGGCCTTGACGGCGGCGGCGTCGGCGGCCTTGGCCAGCTCGGCGTCGTGCGTCACACCGAACTCCTGGGCACTCTGCGCCACGGGCTTCACAGCGACGCTGGGGACGTCGGCGGCGGAAGCCTGCGGCACCAGCGCGAACGTCAGAGCGGCGGCACCGGCGACGGTGACGAGACCGGCGGCGGAGATCTTGTGAGCCTTGGGCAGAGCGGTATAGCCGGAGATGGTGGAGCGCATGACTGAGCTGAACCTCTTCCAATCGGGGACGTCGCACCGGGCCTCTTCGGCACGGGAAAGGCGCCGCGTCTCGAACGACGGCGCCCTGCGACTCAGCCATTGTTAGCGGCGCGAAACCCGCCTGACAAAGGGTGTGACCTACGACGTAACGCCGTAAAACACCCACCCAAAGTGGCCGGAATGCCCAATTTTGCACCTCTGGTACTACGACCCGGCATCGTATGTGATCGGGCCCACGTGCGTGCCCTCACGCTCCGGGCCCCCGTCGCCGACTCACCGCGACCGGCCGATTACACCCGCGGAAGGGGTGTGCCCGAGCGGCACTCACACACCGTGCACGAGCGGCGCCACTACCCTCTCCCCCCGAAATCGGCTGTGCCGCCTCCCGGCCCGCGCCCTACGCTCTGCCCGTGGCCCCCATCACCCTCGCCTGCGTCGTGCTGCCCGCGACCGCCCTGCTGTACGGGCTGCTCGGGCTGCGCCGCCGCCAGGACGCCCGGCGGTACCGGGTGGCATCCGAGCGGTGCGCCGCGCTCGCGGTCGACCCCTACTACGTGGCCGCCGACCGCTGGTGGCCCGAGGACGACACTCAGGCCGCCGCCGCCCGGCTGCTGCTCGCCGGACTGGCCACCGTCAATCACCGGGGCAACCTGAGCCTCACCGCAGAGGGCACCGACCCCGCACGTACCGCCGGGCACCCCTTGCCGGACGCCCTGCTCGCCGCACTGCGCCGCCGTACCGCACCCACCGCCATCGACAACATCGCGCTCCGCGACATCGCCTTCCGTACCGCCCGGCAGGACTTCCACACCGCCTACCGCGCCGGGCTACCGTCCCCGCCGTCGGCCCCCAGACGCGAGCTCGGCTGCCTGGGCGCCTTCGGGGTGCTGCTCCTGATCGTGGAGATCTCGATCATCTGTGCCGCGCTGCTGGACAGCGCCCCTCGTGGGCCGGAACAGTGGGCCGCAGCCGCTGCCACCGCACTCGCGCTGATCGCGCAGATCGCCTGGCTCGGCCACTATGACCCGCAGCGCGACACGGCCGGCCCGAGCGACCCGCTCGCCGAGCGGCCGGCCCAGGTGGGCCTGCACCCGGCGCTCGCCGAGCTCGCATCGCAGGATCCGGAGAGCGCCGCCCGGCTGCGGACCAGCCGGATGCGAACCCGCCGCAGCCGGAACCGGGGCCGGCCACGCCGCCGCGGAACCCCCACCGGGTCCGAGGCCTGATCCCGGGACGGCCCCGGGCCGCACCGCCCGTCGAGCCGAGTCGCCGGAGACCGAAGGTCCTCTCGGCTCACGATGTTGTCGGCACTGGGCAACGCGGTGGTACCGGCCGCTGCGCCCAGGCCGGTGTCCAGGTCTCGGCGTCGGAGGGGGCGAAGCGCCCGGAGCCGAGGTGGTCGCGGAGTGCGGCGAGGGCCGGGTGCGGGTTGTCGCGGTGCCACAGCAGCGGGTGCGGGTAGACCGGTGCCGGGTCGCGTACGGCGATGCGCCGCAGGTCGTGGTCGGCGGGCCGGACCAGGCGTGTCTGTTCGCCGACGAAGGTCGCCAGCGACCGGGAGTCGGTGATCTGGACGGGCTCGTCGAAGGCCCGGGCGACCTTGATGTCGCAGGAAAGCTGCCGGCCGGGCGCGGTGACGGCGCGGAAGGACGCGTCGATCGTGCCGGACCGGATGGCGTCGACGGCCGCGTCGGCGTCGAAGAGGGTCACGACATCGAGGTCGACCTCGGGGTGTGCGCGATGGAAGTCACCCAGCACGGCAGCCGGGGCGAGCCGTCGGCCGATCACGTCGACGCGCAGCGCGCGGCGGCCGGGACGGACGGAGGCGACTGCCCGCTCCTCGACCCGTAGGAGCTCGCGGGCGTGGGGCAGGAACGCCTGCCCGTCGATGGTGAGTCCCGCTCCGCGCGCAGTACGGGTGAACAGCCGCACACCGAGGCTCTTCTCCAGTGTGGCGATGCGTTTGGAGACGGCCTGCTGGGTGATCGAGAATTCGGCGGCAGGTCAGGTCGGCGAGAGGTGCATGAGGTATGGCGGGCAGGCGGGCACTGGGGCGGCGGTTCGGGCGGTTGTGGGCCGCGTATGCGGTGAGCGCGTACGGCACCTCGCTCGGGTTCGGCGCGTTTCCCTTGATCGCGGTGCTCGTGCTGGACTCCGGGCCGGCCCAGGTGGCGGCGCTGGCCGCCGCGGGGCGGGCGGTGGGGGCCGTGGTGGCGCTGCCGCTCGGCCCGTGGGTGGAGTTCCGCCGCAAGCGGCCGGTCATGGTGGCGATGGACCTGATCCGGTTCGCGGCGCTGATGAGCGTCCCGGCCGCGTTCGCGCTGGGATGGCTCGGCTTCGCCCAGTTGCTCGTCGTCTCCGTCGTCGTCGCCGCGGCCAACATCGCTTTCAACGCTGCCAGCGGCGCGTACCTCAAGGCGCTCGTGCCGCCGGAGGACCTGCTCGTCGCGAACAGCCGGTTCGAGTCCACGACGTGGACCGCGACCACGATCGGACCACCGCTCGGCGGGGCCGCGATCGGGGTGCTCGGCCCGGTGACGACCGTGGTGGCCGATGCGGTCAGCTACCTGCTCTCGGCGCTGGGCATACGCGCCATCGGCGGGACGGAACCGCGCCCCGCGCGGACCGAAGCACCGCGGCTGCGGGCACGCGATCTGGTCGAAGGATGGCGCCACATCCTCGGCCACCCCGCGCTGCGCCCGCTGTTCCTCAACGCGATCGTCGTCAACGGCCTGATCATGGCCTCCGAGCCGCTGCTCGCCGTACTCCTGCTGGGCGATCTCGGGTTCGCACCCTGGCAGTACGGTCTCGTATTCGCGGCCCCTTGCATCGGTGGCCTCGTCGGCTCACGCCTCGCGCACCGGCTCGTGGCGCGGTTCGGACAGCGCAAGGTGCTCCTCACCGCCGGAACGCTGCGCGCGTACTGGCCCGTCGGCTTGGCGTTCGTCCAGCCCGGCGTCCCCGGGATCGTGCTCGTCGTCGCCGTCCAACTCGGCCTGGTGACCTGCTGCAGCCTGTTCAACCCCGTACTGGCCACCTGCCGGCTCGATCACACCGACCCCGACCGGGTCGTCCGCACCCTGTCCGCGTGGTCGATCAGCAGCAGCCTGTCCATCGCGGCCCTGACCGCCGCGTGGGGTCTGCTCGCCGCCCTCACCGGCCCGCGCATCGCGATCGCAGCCGCCGGAGTCCTCCTGCTCGCCACCCCGCTACTGCTGCCGCGGCGCGAGAACGGGCCCCAGAGCGAGCTCACCGGTGCAGGGGTCCGGACCTGAGCACGGACGGTGACAGCGGCGGGCGCCAGGGCCGGCGCTTGGGCCGGCCCTGGCGCCCTACTTGCTGTGCACGATCTGGATCAGGTTGCCGCAGGTGTCGTCCAAAACCGCAGTGGTGACCGTGCCCATCTCCAGCGGCTCCTGGGTGAAGCGCACCCCGAGTTCGCGCAGCCGCTCGAACTCCGCTTGTACGTCGTCCACGGCGAAAGAGGTGGCCGGGATGCCGTCCCGGACCAGCGCCGTCTTGTACGGCTGCACCGCGGGATGGCCGGAAGGCTCAAGCAGCAGTTCGGTCCCGTCGGGATCTTCCGGCGAGACCACGGTCAGCCACCGGTCCTCGCCCAGCGGGACGTCGTGCTTCTTCACGAAGCCCAGCACGTCGGTGTAGAAGCGCAGGGCCTTGCCCTGGTCATCGACGAAGACGCTGGAGAGGTGGATCTTCATGGGTGCTCTCCGGTGCATCGGGCCTGAGCCATCGGGTCGCGACGCGCTCAAGGGGTTCGGTGTTCGGATCGTGGAACGTGCAGCGGCCCCGGCGCCGGGAAAGGACCAGACCGGCGGGCTCACCGGCCGTGGGCATATGTTAGGAGCTCCGACGTCGCCAGATCGATGAGACGCGCCCTGACGGGTAGTCACGGCCCGGGAGTGCTCGAACGGCCGAACCCTCGTCGGGGCGATTCGGTCGCAGCGTCGATCGTCGCTTCGGGGTACTGCCGACCGGTCAGCCGAGGACAAGCGGGAGCTTCGCGGCGAGCTCCCCCAGGTCGGCCTTCTCCAGTTCGGCCTTCTCCTCTTCGGTCGGGGCGCGCCGGCCGGTGCCCATCAGCAGTGCGTCCTTGTCGGAGAGCGACGGGGGAAACGCCGCACCGGCGATCCTCTCCAGCAGCTCGCGTGCTCCCGCGAGCCCCTCGGCGGGCGGGTCCGCCGCGTCCGGAAGGTGTGCGATCAGGTCGAGGTGGTGCAGCGTCCATTCCAGGACGTATACGGAAAGATAGTCGGCCACGGTGAGGACCTCGTCGCGGGTGCCGACCCGGAGGGCGGGATCCGCGAGTACGGCGGCGCGACCGGCGGCGGACCCGAGGTCGTCGAGGTGGAACTTCAGCAGCCGAGGCTCTTCGTAGGCGGCGGCCAGACGGACCGTCAGCGCGTCGAGCGGGTCCTCGCCGGTCGGCGGTCGGTCCTCGACGTTCCAGTAGGTCACCGCGTCCCGGGTCGGTTCCGTTTCCGCGGGGGTCACGAGGGTGATCAGGACGTCCTGGGCGTCGATGATCAGGTGGCACACCAGGTCCCGCACCAGCCAGCCGGTGCAGCCGGACGGCCGCGCGAAGTCCTCGTCCGGGAGTTCGGCGACCGCTGTACGCAGTGCTGTCCAAGAACGTGAGAAGAGATCCACGGCCGCAAGCTAGCAGCGCCCGGTCCCCGTTGCGACCGGTTTCCTCCGCGCACGAGTGCGGAACCGGGGCTCAGGCCCTACGCCCCGCGGCCTGAGGGACTGGGACGAACACGTTCAGAAATTTTTGTTATCGAGTCCCGGTCGCGCCGTCTCCTGAGTGTTGGACCAGCACTCAGTGACACCGCACCGGAAGTGATCCGCATGAATCGTGAACTCGAGACCCCGATGTCCGACCCGGCGTCCGACGGCACCCCGGGCCCGCGCCGGCGCCGGGCCGCCCGTGGCAAGCGCCCCCGACGGGCGCTGGTCATAGGCGGGACGGTGGGTCTGATAGCCGTCGTGGGCGGCGGGTACGGCGTGGCCCAGTCGCTGTCGGGCGGCGGGGAGACCCGTACGGACGCGGCTGCGCCGTCCGCGTCGGCCACGGACCGGCCCACCGAGGCGTTGAAGGAACATCCCTCCGTGGCGGCGGCCGCTTCGTCGGCTCCCAGCGCGAGCAGCGCGTCCCCGAGCGCGAGCGCAAGCGCTTCGGCGGCCGCGGGCAAGGACCGGGAGCAGGAGAAGAAGGACCGGGCCGGGGTCAAGACCGAAGCAGGGACGGAGGCCGGGGACAAGCCGGGCGGCCGGTCCCCGGCCCAGGCCAAGGAGGCCCCTTCGACGGGCCATGGGAGCGGCAACGGCTCCGGCAGCGCCCGCAAGCCCCCGGCCGGCGGTGGCGGTGGGGGCGCCCAGGCAGGCGGCGCGAACGGCAAGCACGTGCAGCAGGTCGTCGACATGGTCAACGCGGAGCGCGCGAAGGCAGGCTGCTCCCCGCTCACCATCAACACGAAGCTGCAGGCGGCTGCCCAGGGCCACTCCGACGACATGGCCGCCCGCGACTACTACGCCCACACCAGCCCGGAGGGCAAGAGCCCCGGCGACCGCATGACCGCCGCCGGGTACCGCTGGAGCACGTACGGCGAGAACATCTTCAAGAGCCCCAAGGACGCCCGTACGGCGATGGACGGCTGGATGAAGAGCCCCGGCCACCGCGCCAACATCCTGAACTGCTCCTTCAAGGAGATCGGCGTGGGCATCAACTTCAAGTCGAACGGCCCGTGGTGGACGCAGAACTTCGGCGCGTCCTCCTGACCCCTTCCTGACCGCGCGGGCCGTCGGCAAGTTGCCGTCGGCCCGCGCGGCGTCCCTCTGCCGTCCCGCCCCCGCCGCACGTCATGCGGCGGGGGCTTGCTCATGCGCCACGACGTGCGGTGTCAGCGGGTGGCACGCGTGAGCAGCCGGGCCCGCAGTCGCTGCAGTCGGGGCATCAGGACGTACACCACCGTGAGGACGACGCACGCGCTGAGCACGAGCGTCTGCAGGACGAGCGGGAGGCGCTTGAGCCACTCGTGGAACAGCAGCTCCAGCAGGGTGAGCGTGGGGAAGACCGACACCCAGATCATCAGGGCCATGTGGTGACGGGGCGGCGGGCCGACCTGGGGTGCGGCGGCGGGGGTGGGCTCGGGCTCGGACATGGGTGCAGACTCCTCGGCGATCAAATTCCAACCAACCGTTTGGAGATTAGCTTAACTTTCAAGCAATCTCCAAACGGTTGGTTGGAGTCACGTATGATCGACGCATGGCCTGGGACACCGCACGCACCCGACAAGCCCTCCTGGACGCGGCCGTCGACGAATTCGCCGAGCACGGCTTCGACGGCGCCCGCATCGAACGCATCGGCACCCGCGCCGGCGTGAACAAGGAGCGGATCTACCAGTACTTCGGCAACAAGCAACGGCTCTTCGGGCAGGTGCTGGAGACGGAGCTCGAGCGCATCGCGACGACCATCCCTCTCACCGCCGAGCAGGCCGAGGATCTCGGCCACTACGCCGGTCTGCTCTACGACTACCACCGGGCCCGACCGCAGTTCATCCGCCTGCTGCACTGGGAAGGCCTCCAGGACCGGGGCGGCCCCGCGCTCAAGGAACCGGAGCGGACCGCCACCTACGGCTCGCGCGTCGCAGCGCTCGCCCGGACCCAACGCGCCGGAGCGCTGGACACCGGCCTGCATCCGGAGGAACTCTTCTACGCCGTCCTGGCCCTGGCCGCCTGGTGGTTCACCGTCCCCCAGGCCGTCCGCATGATCTTCGGCGGTCCCTCAGACCCGGAGGCCGAGCGCGCCTCCCTGATCCGGCTGGTCCGCAGGCTGGCACAACAGGGCGGGTCGGTATAGGAAGGCCGGGAGGAGGCGACGGCCATGACGGATCTGCACACGGACCTGCATAAGGGCCCGCACGAGGACCTGCACGAGGACGCACCCCGCGAGACGCCGGCCGATCAACCCGCCCGCGCCGCCCGCCGTAGACGCACCCGTGCTCTGCCGGCTCTGCCATGGACTTCCGGCCAGATCTTCGGATCACTTCGGCGCGGACCGCTTGCTGAGGCGAGCAGCAGCGGCCGGTCGGCGGCCCCCGTCGATGCCCGGCTTTACGGCTTGCGCCCCATCACGTGGAGGAGACGGTCCTGCTCGGACGCATCCGATGCAGGCACCTGCGTCGGCGGCCCGTAATAGCGGTCGCTGTCCGCAATGGGGCTCTCGCTGACGCCGTGATAGATCCACTCGAAGCTGTCGAGGATCCAGCGCACCGTGGGCGCATCGAGCCGCTCGTCGAGTCGTATCGCGCGGGCGAGATCCCATGTGTGGGTGATCGCGTCCACCACGTACAGGCCGAGCAACTGCCGGCCGGGGACGGGGCCGAAGGGGTAGTCGACGATCCGGTCGAACGCACCGGCGGCGCGGAACGCCGCCCGGCACTCGGCCACCGCATCCCGGTAGGTGGTCGCCGGGTCCCCGTCGAGCACGTCCTGGTGCAGCTCCGCCATGAACTCCGCGCTGCTGCCGCCACGTAGCAGCGAGGTGTAGATGCGGCTCCCCAGGATCATGTGGTTGACCAGCTGACGCACGTTCCATTCAGTGCACGGCGTGGCGTCCTCCCAGCGGCCGTCCGGTACCGCCCGCAGCCGGTCACCGAAACCTTCGGATGCAGTGTCGAAGTAGCTGAGCAACGTGTTGTCTGTGTCATGCATAGCGCCAAGCCTGGCCACTCCGTGCTGCTGTTTCCGGCGGGAATCGGACGGCGTCGTCTCCTGGAGCGTGCGGTCGGTTTCCGTTCTCCTTCGCCCGAGGACGGAGTCGTTCGCGAGAGTTCGTCAGGCGCGGGCGGCCGGAAGCGCGAACCGTACGTCGGTCAGCCGTTCCGACAGCTCCCACAGCCGGCGACCCGTCTCGCTGTCCGCGGCGGCGGGGGCCAGCTCCACCCGCGTCGGGCCGCCGCGCAGTTCGGCCATGCCGTCCGGCCCGATGAACTGACCGCCCTCCGCACTCGGGTCGGTCGCGGCATACAGCTGCGGCAGTGCCCCGCGGGCCGGGGGCTGGGCGAGGAGCGGGTTGCCGATGGTGCCGAATACGAGCCGCCACAGGCCGATCGGCGCGCTCGTCTGCAAGTTGGTGGCGGTGTAGCCGGGGTGGGCGAGCAAGCTGCGGACGGGGCTGCCGGCCCGGGTCAGGCGCAGGTGGAGTTCTTGCCCGAATACGGCGTTGGCGAACTTCGACTGGTTGTAGAAGCCCATGGGCGAGTAGCTGCGCTCGCCGGTGAGGTCGTCGAAGCGGAGGTGTGCCTTTCGGTGGTTGACCGAGCTCACCGTGACCACGCGCGGGTCGCGCCCGGCGGCCAGCAGGTCGAGCAGCAAGCCGGTCAGCGCGAAGTGGCCGAGGTGGTTGCAGGCGAACTGCAGCTCGTGGCCCTGCGCGCTCAGCGTCCGGGGTGGTGCCATCACGCCGGCGTTGTTGATGAGCACGTCCAGCCGGGAATGGTCCGCGTGCAGCTTCTCGGCGAATGCCCGGACGGAGTCGAGATCGGCCAGGTCGAGGTGGCGCACTTCAAGGCCGGCACCCGGCTGTTCGGCGGTTATGCCGGCGACCGCCCGGCGGCCCTTTTCCTCGTCGCGTACCGCGAGGATCACGTGCCCACCCCGGCGGGCGAGCGCCCGGGTGGTCGCCAGGCCGAGGCCGCTGTTGGCACCGGTGACCACAAACACCCGTCCAGCCTGGTCCGGGATCTGTTCGGCAGTCCATTGCCTCTGATTCGTCATGCGACACAGATTGCTGTGCATGTCACTTGGCGTCAAGGTGTCACTGAGTGACATGAAGGGCATGGCGTTACCATCGTCCGGTGAGTTCCCGCCCCGAAGTGAGCATGGCCGAGCGCAAGCGCCGGCTCGTCTCGAACGAGCTGACCGAAGCAGCGCTGCAACTACTGGCGTCGAAGGGATTCGACGCGGTCACCATCGACGAGATCGCGACGACCGCCGGCGTCTCCAAGCGCACGTTCTTCCGCTACTTCGCGTCCAAGGAGGACGTGGTCGTCCAGTTCCTGGCCGACATGGGCGCCGGCATGCGGGCGGAGCTCGCGGCCCGCTCCGCCGATGAGCGCCCCTCCGCCGCGCTCCGGTCCGCCGTCGCAGTCCCCATCGCCGCCTGCACGGACCACGCCGACCACGCCGACAGGGCCCTGCGCGTGGTTCAGCTGATCCTGCGAACCCCAGCCCTGCACGCACGCTTCCTGGAACGCCAGGCGCAGTGGCGCGACGACCTCGCGGCGGAGCTGACGCACCGCCTGGGGCTCGACCCCGACACGGACCTGTACCCGCGGCTGGCCGCCGGGATGGCGCTCAACGCCTTCGACACCGTGCTGCACCGGTGGAGCGAGAGCGACGGGGGTGAGGACCCCACCGAGCTCATCGACCGCGCCTTCGCCGTCATCGCCCCGGCACTCGACGCCGTCTGACCCACCTGCCGCTTCCCGGCCGGAGCCCCCCGCGCCCCCTCAAGAAGCCCGCCGCGTCTTATGATCCCTACGCATTCAGGGGGAGGACGGATTCGGCATGCGGATGCTGGGAGTGGACGGACCGACGCACGTGGGGCCGTTCAGGACGGTCGGGGTGCTCGGGCAGGGCGGCATGGGACAGGTGCTGCTCGGGGTGGCACCGGACGGGCGGTTCGTGGCCGTCAAACGGGTGCACGCCGATCTGGCGGAGGATCCCGGGTTCCGTTCGCGGTTCCGGCGGGAGGTGGACGCGTCGCGACGCGTGTCCGGGGCCTACACCGCGCCGGTCGTCGACGCCGACCCGGACGCGGCCACGCCGTGGCTCGCCTCGCTCTTCCTGCCGGGGCCGTCGTTGAGCGAGGCGCTGGAGGCGGGCGGCGCGCTGCCCGAGGAGGCGGTACGGCTGCTCGGCGCCGGGCTCGCCCAGGCGCTCGCCGACATCCATCGGGCAGAGCTCGTGCACCGGGACCTCAAACCGTCGAACGTGCTCCTGACCGAGGACGGCGTACGCGTCGTCGACTTCGGCATCGCCCGCGCGGCCGACCACCAGACGAAGCTGACCCACACGGGCGCGGTGATCGGTTCGCCCGCGTTCATGTCGCCCGAGCAGGTCCGGGGCGAGCAGCCGGGCCCGGCCGGTGACGTGTTCTCCCTCGGCGTCACGCTGGTCATGGCCGCTACGGGCCGGACTCCGTTCGCCGGCAACTCGCCGCTCGCGCTCATGCACGCCGTCGCCCACGACGTCCCCGACCTGGACTCCGTACCGCCCCGGCTGCGCCTGATCGTCGAGCCGTGCCTGGCCAAGGACCCGGCCGTGCGGCCGAGTCCCGCGCGGCTCCTCGATCTGATCGGCCCGCTCGCCCCCTCCGCGCGTCCCTGGCCCGAGGCGGTGTACCAGCAGATCGCCGACCGCCGGGCCTCGGCAGCCCGGCTTGCGGCCGCGGCAGGTCCTGGAGCCCCGCCCGCCACTGCCGCCTCCATACCCCTGCCAGCGCCGCCGCCCCTGCCCGCGCCCGCCACAGCCGGGCCGATCCCCTCGACCACCGCGGCGCCGGCAAGCGATCCCGCCCCGCGCCGCCGCCCCCGGTGGCTGACCGCCGCCATCGTTGTGGGCGTGACGCTCGTGACGGTGGCGGCCACGGTCCTGGCGGTCGGCCCGGACAACGTGTACTACACCTTCGTTCCCGAGCCCGTTCCGACCCCCGGCTCGACCCCGCTCGCCCAAGTGCCGGACAAGTACACCAAGACGGTCCCCACCTGTGTGCAGGTCCGCAGCAGCATGAAGGCCCCGGACGGTTTCGACGAAGCCACTGGCAACTTCCCCGACAAGGTGTGGCAGCAGTCCGATGCTGACGGACACACGCATCCGTCGACCAGCTGTGTCTGGCACACCCGCTCCGGCGACAAGATCGACATCAACTGGGACCTCTACCGCTCCCGCGCGGGCGGTCCCACCGGCGCCGAGCAGGCGAAGAAGCACTACGAGGGCATGTACATGCGCTCCAAGACCCCACGCGACTCCGGTCTCGGTTTCGCGGAGGAGGGCATGTGGCTGAGGAACTCCACCGAGAGCAACTGCGTGCTGTACGCCCGGGACGGCAACCTGTCCCTGTTCATCACGGTCAGCGGCGTCCACTACCCGAAGGGCGCGTGCGAGGACCTCACGAAGGACATGGCCCGGCAGGCCGTGGCGGCGGTGAAGGCCCTGTGAGCGTCTCCGGAAACGCGCCGCACCCGCTGCCTGAGAAGGCCGGACCGTACCTCCTCCTCACCGAACTCGGCCGGGGCGGCATGGGGCGCGTCCTGCTCGGCGTCGCGCCGGACGGCCGGACGGCGGCGGTGAAGCTCGTCCACGCGCGGCACGCGGCCGACGACGGCTTCCGCGCCCGTTTCCGGCGGGAGGTGGAGGCCTCGCGGAGAGTGTCCGGCGCGTACACGGCGGCCGTCCTCGACGCCGACGCGGACGCCGAGCTGCCCTGGCTCGCCTCGGTGTTCGTGGCCGGCCCCTCGCTGGGAGCGGCCGTGGAACGCGCGGGCGCGCTCCCCCCGGAGGCCCTGCACCGCCTGGCGGTGGGCCTGGCGACGGCCCTGGACGAGATCCACCGTGCCGGTCTCGTCCACCGCGACCTCAAGCCCGAGAACGTCCTGCTGGCCGAGGACGGCGCCCGGGTCATCGACTTCGGCATCGCACGGGCGGCAGAGACCGGGGACGCCACCGAACTCACCGGTACGGGATCGGTGGTCGGCTCGCCGCCGTTCATGTCCCCCGAACAGGCGGAGGGCCGGGAGCTGACCGGGGCGAGCGACGTGTTCTCCTTCGGCTCAGTCCTCGTCCTGGCGGCGACCGGCCGCAGCCCGTTCGCCGGGACCTCCGCCCTCCAGACGCTCTACAACCTCGTCCACACCGAACCCGACCTGAGCGGCATCCCCTGGGCCCTCCACGGGATCGTGGTCCGCTGCCTGGCCAAGAACCCGGCCGACCGGCCCACGCCGGCCGAACTCCTCGGCCTCCTCGGCCCGGTGACCCCGGCGGCCCGGCCGTGGCCGCCCGCCGTGCACCGGATGGTCGACGAGCAGCGGGCCCGGGTCCAGGGACTGCTCGACGGCGATCCCGAGCGCACGGCGCTCCTGTCCCGTACCGACCACTCCCCCGCCGTCCCGCGGACGGTCGTGCTCACCACGTACGGTGTTCCCTCCTCGCCACCCCGCCGGCACCGCACCCGCCGCCCCGTGGCGTGGGCGGCGGCGGGGGCGGTGCTTGCGGCGGGGCTCGGCGTGGGCGCGTACCTGCTCCTGCGCGAAGACGAGGGCGGCGGCCCTCCGGACAAGTACGTGACGATGCCGGTGTGTCCGGAGGCAGTGCCCAAGCTTCCGCTGCGGGAGGAGCGGAGGAAGGACAAGGACTTCTACAGGGAGCAGACGCCCACGGCATCCACCCAGTGCTTCTGGTTCGACAAGGACCAGCCCCAGGCGGACGGCTGGAACTCCTTTCCCAGCGCGGACGTCTCTTGGGAGCTGCGACGCTCGGACCCCGACGAGAACGGCACGGAACGCCAGCGCCGCGAATTCGCCGACAGAGCGAAGGGCGAGCGCCGCGAGACCGGCCTCGGCATCGGCGACGAGGCGTACTGGTCGGCGGCGTCGGCCTACGAGAGCGACCGGAAGCCCTGCCGGCTCAACGTCCGCGACGGCAACCTCGTGATCCGGGTCTACCTGGACGGCACCAAGCACCCTGCCTGCGAGTCGGAGGCCCGAGACATCATCAAGGCTGCGCTGGCGGCCATGCCGCCGCGCGCGGACTGATCAGGAGCAGCGACACCGGGGGCCGGGGAGCAGGCCCCTCAGTCGGCGGCGCCTGACAGGACGAAACCGCGGTACCCGTCCCGGGCGGCGGCGTCGCATTCCGCCCGGTAGCGGTCCGCGCCGCCCGTGTAGGCCAGGAACACCCGGGGCTTGCCGGGCACGTTGGCCCCCGTGTACCAGGAGGCGACGTCCGGGTAGAGGGTCCGGGAGGCGAGGTCGGCGACGTGGGCGCACCACTCCTCCTCCGCGCCCGGGGTGGCGTCGATCTCGGTGATGTCGTTCTTCTGCAGGTGGGCGATGCAGTCGCTGATCCACTCCACGTGCTGTTCGATGGACACCACGGCGTTGCTGAGCACCGATGGGCTGAGGGGTCCGATGACGGTGAAGAGGTTCGGGAACCCGGCCGAGAGCACGCCCAGGTGGTTGCGGGGGCCGTCGGCCCACTTCTCCCTGAGGGTGGTGCCGCCCTTGCCGACGATGTCCACGGCGACCTGGGATCCGGTCATGGCGTCGAAGCCGGTGGCGAAGACGATGACGTCGACGGCGTGTTCCCGGTCCGAGGTCTTGATGCCCCGTGGTGTGATCTCCACGATCGGCGTCTCGGTGAGGTCCACGACGTTCACGTGCGGCTTGTTGTAGGTGGCGTAGTAGTCGGTGTCCAGGCAGGGACGCTTGGTACCGAAGGGGAAGGTGCGCGGCGAGAGCGTCTCGGCCGTGGCCGGGTCGGTGACGATCGAGCGGATCTTGGAGCGGACGAATTCGGCGACGGTCTCGTTGGCGGCCCGGTCGGCGAGGATGTCGGTGTACGTGCGCAGGAGGCCGCTGAGCAGGCCCGTCTCCCAGCCCTTCTCATAGGTGGCCGTGCGCTCCGCCTCGTCCACTTCCAGGGCCGAGCGGGTCGGCAGCTCGAAGACGGTGCCCCCGCGGGACCGCCGCTGGGCGGCGCGGAACTCCGGGTAGTGGGCCTTGAATTCGGCGTTCTCCGCTGCGGACAGCGGCCGGTTCAGGGCGGGCAGCGCGTAGACCGGCGTGCGCTGGAAGACCGTGAGTGCGGCGGCCTGTTCGGCCAGGAGCGGGATGGCCTGGACGCCGGAGCAACCGGTACCGATCACGGCGACCCGTCTGCCGGTGAGGTCGGCGCCCTCGTGCGGCCAGTCGGCGGTGTGCAGGGCTCTGCCGGCGAAGGTGCCGGCTCCGGGTATGTCCGGTTCCTTGACGGCCGACATGCAGCCGGTGGCCAGCACGACGAACCGTGCGGTGACCGTCTCCCCGGTGTCGGTGGTGACCTGCCAGACGTGTCCGCTCTCGTCGTACACCGCCCGGGTCACGCGGGTCTGCAGGGTGACGTCCTTGCGCAGGTCGAAACGGTCGGCGACGTGATGGAGGTAGCGCAGGAGCTCCGGCTGCGTCGCGTACCGCTCGCTCCACTCCCACTCCTGGTCCAGTTCGGGAGAGAAGGAGAAGGAGTACGACGTGCTCTCGACGTCGCACCGGGCGCCGGGGTACCGGTTCCGGTACCACGTTCCGCCGATGTCCTCGCACGCTTCGAAGACGCGGGTGCGCAGGCCCAGTTCGCGCAGCCGGTACAGCTGGTAGAGGCCGGAGAAGCCGGCCCCGACGACGACGGCG
>NZ_LNBE01000001.1:0-1729 GCF_001445655.1 Streptomyces roseifaciens | reverse complement strand
GGCGAAGGCTGAGCGGTCCGAGCGGCCGGGTGCCCGTGGCCCGCGCTCGGCGCAGGAAGAGATCCTCTGCGGCCTCTTCGCCGAAGTGCTCGACACCCCTGTCGTCGGCACGGACGACAACTTCTTCGCCCTCGGCGGACACTCCCTCCTCGCCACACGCCTCATCAGCCGCATCCGCACCGTCCTCGGCGCAGAACTCGGCATTCACGACCTCTTCCGCTATCCGACGGTCGCCGGAATCGCCGACCGGTTGGCTGCCGCACCGGTCGAGGCCCGTAGGGCACTGACGGCTCGGGAGCGTCCGGAGATGCTGCCGCTGTCGTCCGCACAACAGCGGTTGTGGTACCTGGAGCGCTTCGAGAAGCAGGGTACGTACCAGGTTCCGCTCGCCTTCCGACTGCGGGGCCGGGTGAACGTGGCTGCTCTGCGGGCGGCGATCAGTGACCTGGTCGGCCGGCACGAGACGTTGCGTACGGTGTTCCCCGCCATCGACGGTCGGCCCTACCAGCGGGTACTCGACGCCCGCGACGCCCACGTGGACTTCACGGTGCTGGAGTGCGCAGACCAGGAGGAACTGGCGCAGCGGCTCGGTGACGCGGCACTCGTACCGTTCGCATTGGAGCGGGAGATCCCGCTGAGGGTCACGCTGGCCACGGTGGGTGACGCTGAGTCGGTGCTGCTGCTGACCCTGCACCACATCGCGAGCGACGGCTGGTCCGAGGAGCCGCTCCTCGACGACCTGGCGACCGCGTACCGGGCCAGGTGTGCAGGTGGCGCACCGGTCTGGGAGCCGCTGCCGGTGCAGTACGCCGACTACACCCTCTGGCACCAGGAACTCCTCGACGAGGTCCTGGACGATCAGCTCGCCTACTGGGCGGAGGAGCTCTCCGGCGCGCCCCAGGAACTGGCGCTCCCGACCGACCGACCACACCCTGTCGCACCCAGTCACGAGGGCGGGCTGGTGGAGTTCGCGCTCGATGCCGACCTGCACACCCGCCTGGACGACCTGGCCCGCCGCCACGGCGCCACCCTCTTCATGGTCCTGCAGGCCGCCCTGGCCACCCTCCTCTCCCGCATGGGCGCGGGCAGCGACATCCCCCTCGGCACCGTCGTCGCCGGACGCACCGACGAAGCACTCGACAATCTCGTCGGCTTCTTCGTCAACACCCTCGTCCTCCGCACGGACGTATCCGGCGATCCGGCCTTCGCCGAGCTCCTCGAACGCGTCCGCGACACCGACCTCGCTGCGTTCGCGCACCAGGACGTCCCGTTCGAGCGACTGGTCGAGGAGATCAACCCCGACCGCTTCAGCTCACGCCACCCGCTCTTCCAGGTCCTTCTCACCCTGCAGAACAATGCGGCTGGTGAACTGGATCTGCCGGGCCTCACGGCGGCACGGGAATCGGTTCACGCGTCTCCGGCGAAGTTCGATCTGAACGTCGAATTCGAGGAGGAGTGGGACTCCGAAGGGCGGCCGGCAGGTATCCGCGGCGGTATGGAGTTCGCCACGGACTTGTTCGACCAGCCGACCGTGCAGCTCCTCGCGGACCGGATGGTACGCGTGCTGGAGGGAGTCGCTGACGCCCCGGAGGCACCGATCGGATCGTTGCAGGTCTTCGAGTCGGTGGAGGCGGAACAGGCCTGCCTGGCACGAGCCGAAGAGATGCGGTCCGGGCTTGTGCAGGAGAAGACCGAGGATGCGGCGAAGGCTGAGCGGTCCGAGCGGCCG